>CBFHHL010000027.1:0-4396 GCA_965655685.1 Luminiphilus sp. | reverse complement strand
AACCAATTCATCGCGCAAGGTTTCACCAAGCTGCTTCATTTCACGTTCGCTAAGGTCTCCATAAATCTGCACCCGACCCATTTGATGTCGATAGGTCAACTCAGTGACGGTAGGCCGCTCTGCGTCAGAGGGGAAGGTTCGGATCGCATCTACGCGCGTATTGATGTCATTGGTCAGTTTTTGTGTGGGGTAGTCGCTTTCGACTTCCACCATCACAAGAGCCAGCCCCTCACGCGAGGTAGACCGCAGCTCCTCAATACCATTCAAATCGTGGATAGCTTCCTCGATCCTGACCGATATTTGCTCCTCAACTTCGCTCGGACTCGCACCACGAAACTCCATTCGAATTTGAATTTGGTTAATCTCTGGAGTGGGAAAAAACTGCTTGTCGAGCTTAGGGATACTCGCGAAACCACCGATGATTAGAAGAACCATCAGTAAGTTCCCCGCAATCGGGTTCTTGATAAACCATGTAATGGGCCCGTTCATATTAATTAACCGTCATCATTTGAACGCGCAGACCAGGAAACAGGGTGTTATTCAACTGCGCAACGACAACCTCCCCTTCACCAATGCCCGAGACCCAGACGCGGTCTTTCTCTCGATTCACGACAGCTACGTCTCTACGCTCCAATACAGATTGCTCATTTACAACCAAGATGTGCCCATCGGGACTGAGTGCGCTATTCGACAACTCTATTACACCCGGTACCGGACGTCCCATGATCTCAGCGCGCGCGAATACACCGGGTGTGAGCTCGGGACGCCCCTCTTTGATCTCAGGGCTGCCGCTGAACTCGGCGATTAAATTGGCAACCCGACTACGTCGGTCAATTTCCGCCTCCGCCCGGACGATAGGCGCCGAAAAGTTCCACACCTTGCCCCCGATATTGACGGTTATGGCCGCGGAGGCTCCAACTAAACCACCTGACGACGTGAGCAACGACTCAGGAAGTAGTGCTAACTGTGCGTCGGAAACGGGCAAGCGCAACTCCAATGCCTCTATCGCGTAAACCTGAGCCAGCGGGGTACCGTTGCCAACGAACTGCCCCACATCGGCACGTTTCTGCAAAACCCGTCCGTCAAATGGCGCCCGAATATTAGTTCGATCGAGAGCAAGTTTTGATGCAGCGACGTCTGCCTCTGCTGCAGTAACTGCTAGCTCGGCGGCGCGCAATTGCGGCTTTCGTAAAAACAGATCATTAGCCTCAGCCGACCCCAATTCACGCCACTCTCTCTCGGCCTGTCTGCTCCTGCCTCGCTCCTCGGCTAGGCGTTGCTCCGCTTGAGCAAGAGCGGCCTCCGTCCGCGCTAGTGCAAATTCATAATCGTCTGGCTCGATAGTCAGGAGAATATCTCCGGCCTGAAAAAAACCACCGTCTGCAAAATTTTCACTCACCTTGACGACCCGGCCTGCCACTTGGGCAGCCAGCTCGACCTGGGTCTTCGCGCGAACAGTCCCCTGAGTTCTAACCCGCAACTGATGGTCAGCGGGCGCAGCCGTTATGACCTCCACCATCGGAGCCGGACGCTCAGGCGGTGCGCCCGCTTGAGGTTCAGACTTCGCTGTTAGAACAACCCATGTGGCAACTAGGCCCACGAGCGTAGCGAGCGTAGCAATCGCGAGTTTTCGAAGCGAAAGCCGTGTGGCCACAGCTATTCCGTCGGCAGTGTCAGACATAATAAATTCCACAATGGAGAAGTGTGAGTGAATTGGGGACGTAATGGCGCAAAAACAAGTGCCTCGTCTAGCTTTTGTCCCCACCCTAATTAGACAATATACGCAGCCTGTCCAAAGATCCGTTGCTAAGCTGTGACTTCACTCAACGGCTACGGCGTTAGCCTCTGTACCGTGGGCTTATACGGAGAAACGTGCGACTAGGCCTTGCCTAGCGACCCCGTTTTCGCTGACTATGCCTTTCATTCGTTTTTAACTTAAAACTTCATGGAGACTCCAATGGCGCTTTCTTCCGGGGATAATGTCCCATCGTGCACACTGTCCGTAATGGGCGAATCAGGTCCAGCACCCCTCACAACAGACGATCTTTTCAACGACAAGCGAGTTTTATTATTTGCGCTTCCCGGTGCATTCACACCTGGCTGCTCAATGGCGCACCTCCCGGGCTATGTTGCTACTGCTGATAAAATCAAAGCGGCAGGCATCGACACAATTGCATGTCTCTCGGTGAACGATGCATTTGTTATGGGTGCGTGGGGCGACGCACAAAACGCGAGCGAAATCGTAATGGTCGCTGACGGAAACGCGCAATTCACTGAAGCAATGGGCCTCACGCTCGATGCGACTGGCTTTGGTATGGGCAAGCGCAGCCAGCGCTACGCGATGATCGTTGATAACGGTGTCATCACCCACATCAACGTTGAAGAAGGCCCTGGGGTTGACGTCAGCTCGGCCGAAACCATGATGGCCTTACTCTGAGCCCTGCTGAGATCATCAGCTAATCCAACTTAATCATTTAGGTCGGAGCTAGACGTTTAACGCTTGTTAGGCGTCTAGTCTTTGACGGTAACGTCTATATCAGGGCTACGTCAGTGCGGTATCAATGCTATTTACTTACGACCTTTTCTCCCTGGCCGTGAAGACGTGACCGCTTGCCCATCTCCATTCGGAGTCTACTGAGCGCAGAGCTGTCTGGCAGGTGCTTCGTGCCCCCCCTAGCGCCCAGCGGTTACGAGAAAGACAACAACACTTATTACCAACACGCCTAGCAAATTTACCCAAATACCCCAGCGGACCATGGTTTGAATGCCAATCTTGCCGGTTCCGAACACAACTGCATTAGGCGCTGTCGCGACGGGAAGCATAAACGCGCAACTCGCACTCATTGCAGCCGGCACCATCAAGACCATTGGATCAATCTGTGCCGCCATCGATGCCGCAGCTAATATGGGCATCAGCAGCGCAGTTGTCGCCGTATTCGATGTTGCTTCAGTGAGCGCAGTAACCAGCACAGCAACCACGACAATTGCCAAAAGTGTCGGCACCAGTGCCAGACTGGCCAGCAACTCCCCTACCTGTGTACTCAGACCGGAAGCCACAAATCCTTTAGCGAGGGTAATCCCTCCTGCGAACAACAACAGTACACCCCAGGGTATTGCGCTCGCCTGCTCCCAGCTGATCAACGGATCACCCGATTTATCTCGCGTTATAAACATGGCGACAACCGCACAAAATGCCACTGCTGCATCATTAGCCATCGGCATATCAAGCCAGACACGCCAGCCTCCGAAAGGCTCGGTGCGCGTCATCCAAGCGATCGCAGTCAGAACAAAAATACTTAGCACGCGCTTCTCAGCGCTTCGCCACGCGCCAATATCGGGAAGATCTACAGTGAGGTCCATAGGCACCTGTCTGGCGAGGAAAATAGCGATCGTAGGCACCATCAGTAAGACTACAGGTATGCCCCAGGTCATCCACTCGCTAAAACTGACGGCCGTACCCGTCACCTCCTTATAAACCTGCATAAAAATAAGCGTTGGCGGCGTACCAATAGGGGTTCCCAATCCGCCGATGCTGCACGCCCAAGCCAACCCTAGAAGTAATGGCGGCGCCAACGCTTTGGGGGCACTCGAGGTAGCAATAACAGCAAGCGCCACAGGCAGAAGCATCAAGACAGTCGCTGTGTTTGAAATCCACATGCTGAGCAGTGCCGCAGCTAGCATGAAACCTAAAATCAGTCGCTTTGGCTCATTCGCGCCGACAAACCTCACAACGGTTATCGCTATCCGTATATGCGCACCCGTTGACTCCATCCCTTTAGACAGGAGAAATCCGCCGAGGAGCAATAAAATCAACGGTGAGCCATACGCCGCAGCAACATCCGCTGGTGTAATGACGCCGAGCAGTGGCAATACACCCATCGGCACTAACGATGTGACGGGAATCGGTATGGGCTCAAAAATCCACCAGAAAACGCAGAGCGCCGCGACCGCCGTGGTAATGGATGCTGCCTGCGACTGACCCAATGAAGTGGAGAGCAACCACGCAATCACGGCGGCGAGTAGCCCCGGGACGATCGATGAATTTAAATTAAACCAATGCGACTTCGACATTGCGCACTATCCATGTTTGTTCGTTACACTGTCGACATGAAATCTCAGCTGTCTTCCCTTGTCGATACCTTCAATCGCCGGATACGGTACCTTCGACTGTCCGTAACCGATCGATGTGACTTTCGCTGTCAGTATTGCATGACTGAGGAAATGCACTTTCTCCCCAGAAAATCAGTGCTTTCTGAGGAGGAACTGGTCCGACTGGCAAGCCTGTTCGTTGAACTGGGTGTTGAGAAGATTCGCTTGACAGGTGGAGAGCCACTGATTCGACCCGATATTGTTTCGATTGCCAATCGGCTGCACGCAATCGAAGGCCTCAAGGAGT
>CBFHHL010000026.1:0-31604 GCA_965655685.1 Luminiphilus sp. | reverse complement strand
AAAGCGAGGTAAAGTGCGAAGTGATCGCTATCTGAGGCTATATATAGTGTGTGAACAGTAAACGGTGCACGATATAGCGGGTTAGCCCAACTAAACAGTGCCGACCCGAGCTCGGCATGACGTAAAGACGCCACCGAGGCCGTTTATGTTGAACTTTCAAGATGTTCTGCTTAAAAACTATCCAGAGTTCGCTCAAAAGCACCGAAAATCGGCGCTTGTAGCTGGAAAGCTTCTGGCAACCCTCTTTCATCAGTCGCGCTTCGAGGCCTTTGATGAGGAACACCCAGGTGTCCGCGGGTTTGAGTTTATAGAAGCAGCGCTGACGTTTTTTGATTTCGACATCCGAGTGCGTGAAAACGAGCGCGCCCGAATCCCGGCCTCGGGCAGAATCGTGATCGCAGCAAACCATCCCATTGGCTCGCTAGATGGTCTTGCGCTGCTTCACCTCATCAGACAGGTGAGGCCCGATGTTAAAGTGGTCGCAAACAGTTTGTTAATGGAGGTAGAACCGCTCCACGACCTAATGCTCCCCGTGGACAACATGGGCGGGAGAACCGCAAGACAGAACATTCTCGCGCTGCGTAAACATCTGGAGAGTGACGCTGCACTGCTTATTTTCCCAGCTGGCGAAGTGTCTAGGCTAGGCAGCAAAGGCATCCGAGACGGCGTGTGGAATAGCGGGTTTGTGAAAATTGCATCCGCGACCAAGTCACCAATACTTCCCATCTTTGTTCGAGGAAGAAACTCCGCCTTTTTTTACGGTTTGAGCCTATTTGCGAAACCGCTCTCTACAGCCTGGCTTATACGGGAGATGTTCAAGCAGCGGCGAAAGACGATGGATGTACGTATTGGTCGTGCTATCACGCATGAGGTTTACGCCGCTAACGGCTTTGCGGCGAAGACCTTAGCCGCGATGTTCAAAAAGCACGTTTACCGGCTGGCTAAGGGACGTAAACCCCTCTTCCGATCTGTGGAGACCGTTGCACCGCCGGAATCCAAGGTGTTACTTAGACAGGAGTTACTGCTTTGTGACGAGCTCGGTGTGACTCCCGATGGTAAGCGAATGTTGCTTACCGTAGCAGACCGGACACCTTGCCTCATGCGCGAAATAGGTCGTCTGCGAGAGATGACGTTTAGACTTGTCGGAGAAGGTACGGGACTGCCTCGCGACATCGATCGCTTTGACCGCAACTACTACCAACTCTTTCTCTGGGATGATGATGATTTAGAAATCGTTGGCGCCTACAGAATGGGAGACGCGCGCGAGCTGATTCGCCAATCGGGGGTAGACGGGCTTTACACCAGCACCCTTTTTGCGTTTGAACACTCTGCACAGCACTACTTCAAGCACGGGCTGGAATTGGGACGAAGCTTCGTGCAACCGCGCTATCAAACTCGACAAGCACTAGATTACTTATGGTTTGCTATTGGTGCCTTCGTAAAGCAACACCCACACATTCGCTACCTCTTTGGCCCAGCGTCGATCTCACGGTTCTACAGTGAAGAGGCCATATCTCGCCTTGCCTTTTACTACAGCAATAATTTTGGCAGTTTGCAGATCGGCGTGACGCCTAAAAACCCCTTCATGATTTCTGATGCGGTGCGAGCAACACTAGTACAGGAATTTTCGGGGTTAGATAGGGAAGAGGACTTCCGTGCACTTCGTGACTCGCTGAAGGAGTCTGGCTTGTCGGTGCCAACGCTTTACAAGCATTACGCTCAGGCGACGGAACATAATGGCGTAACATTTACCGCGTTCAATAAAGATCCTGAATTTGGCGATTGTGTCGACGGATTTGTGATCGCGGACCTTACGCGACTTAAGCCAAAGAAAAAGAAACGGTATTTAGGAGAAGAGTGGACCCATGTTGGAGATTAAGCCCGGGGATGTGCTGCGGTGCCGTGCCGTGTGGATATCTGATGTCCACCTCGGCAGCACCTATTGCAAAGCAAAACAACTCCTCCAATTTTTAGATCGCATTGATTTCGAGACCTTATATCTGGTTGGCGATATCGTTGACCTATTGGCAATGAAGCGCCGAGTGCACTGGCCTGCAGCGCACAATAAAGTCATCTCTCGATTTATGAAGTTGGCACGCAGGAAAAACGCGAAGGTTATCTATATCCCCGGCAATCACGACTTTGCGTTTAGAAGTATCGTCAAAAACAATCTTGGCAATATCGCCGTTCACCGCAACGTGGTCCATGAAACCCTTGACGGAAAGAGATTACTCGTAACCCACGGGGACGAACTGGATTACGCAGTCCGCTTCTCAAAAATCAATCGCGCCATTGGCGACATTGCCTACGAATTTATGATGTGGAGCAACACAAAAATCGACCAGGTTCGAGAACGGTTAGGTCTCCCTTATTGGTCTCTAGCAAAGTGGGTTAAACGTAATTCTGCCAAGGCCGAGGAGGCCATTGACGCGTACCAACTCGCCGCAATCAACATGATAAAAAGTAAACAGTACGACGGAATCATCTGCGGTCACCTGCACTACCCCACCATCCGAGAAGTTGATGGCCTCCACTACATGAACGATGGTGACTGGGTTGAAAACTGCTCGGCACTTATCGAACTTAACGACGGTGAAATTCGTCTCATCAAAGGGGTTTCGCACCCTGAATCAGTCAAAGAAATGATCTTTGTCGACGCGACAGACGAATTTACCCGATAGGGCCTAAGGTAAATCGCTGAACGACACTTTGAAGACTTGGGTGCGTCGTAGCGAAAGCCTAGGCTCTTGGGGACGTCACTTCGAGTGAAAATCACATGACAATGACTATACTACCGGGCCTCGAAAGCGGGTTCGTTCAACAAGTTATTGGTCAGGCCTATCTCGTCCGAAAACGTATCATCCGCTTTCGCGAGCATCACCCACTACGTTTTTGCGCGCATAAATACCAGAGTGTGCCCACATCGCTTCCCATCGGTGCAAAACTCTGCAAGTCTGAGCCAGTTGGGTGCCCTTCGGTCTGCACCTATCCCGGCCCCAGGTTCCTTTAGGGCTCGTTATCTAACAACCCCAGTCTTGACCGAGTCCCTACGTCATTCGCTGACTGTGGCCTGGCAAGACGATCCGCAAGACCACCTATTAGGAATTTAATCTGTGTATTTTAAAGACCTCGGCCTGTCGTCAGAACTGTTGCGCGCTGTTGAGAAAAAAGGCTACGTCGAAGCAACCCCAATTCAGCAACAATCTATCCCGCTTGTCTTACGAGGCAAAGATTTACTCGCCGGCGCTCAAACCGGCACGGGTAAGACCGCCGGCTTCACCCTACCGTTGCTGCAAAAACTGCAGAACAAGTACCCAAACACCAAACAGAAGAGTTATGCAAAAATTCTGATACTGACACCGACGCGCGAGCTCGCTGCACAGGTGCACGAGAGTGTTAGGGACTACAGCAGTTACCTCAACTTTCGTTCGGCGGTCGTATTTGGTGGGGTGAGCATTAACCCGCAAAAGCAAAAGCTCATTCGAGGTGTCGATATCATCATTGCTACACCCGGGCGGCTGCTCGATCACGTTCAGCAACGAAGCGTAGATCTATCTAGAATTGAAACGCTCGTGCTCGATGAAGCCGATCGCATGCTTCAAATGGGTTTTATTCATGATATTCGCCGGGTGGTAAAGAGCATACCCAAGCAGCGCCAAACACTGCTTTTTTCTGCCACGTTCTCTTCCGAAATCAAACGCCTTGCCGCTGACTTCCTGACGAGTCCGAGCGAGATTCAGGTCACACCGGAGAACACGACCACCGAGCGTGTCAGTCAGGTGGTGTATCCAGTAGATAAGCGTCGTAAGCGTGAGTTGTTGTCACAGCAAATCGGCGAGCATAATTGGCAACAAGTATTGGTTTTCACGCGCACCAAGCACGGTGCAAATCGACTGGCTGAGCAACTCGAAACCGACGGCATTTCGGCCGCGGCAATTCACGGAAACAAATCCCAGGGGGCTCGTACTAAAGCCTTGGCCGATTTCAAGTCGGGTACGGTCCGGGTGCTGGTGGCCACTGATATCGCAGCCCGCGGTATTGATATTCACAAGCTTCCCCATGTTGTGAACTACGAACTACCCAATTCAGCCGAAGATTATGTGCATCGCATAGGACGTACAGCACGTGCAGGACAAACAGGTGGTGCGATCTCACTTGTCTGTGTCGACGAGCTAAAGCTGTTGAGCGATATTGAAAAGCTCATCGGCAACAAGATTGAGCGAGTGAGATTGCCGGGTTACGACGTGGACCCCACCATCAAGCCAGAGCCCATTCAAAACGGACGAGCTGCGCGAAGCAACGGTCGTCAAGCTGATGATCGGCAACCCGGAGGCAGGCGCTCTAGTGGACAGGGTCGCGGCGCTAAGTCGGCTGGTAAAAAACAGGGACGGTCTCACAATAGCCGTGGGCGCGCTGCGTAATGCTTGGGAGCGCCCTGGCTTCGGTGTTCTGAGCCCCTACTCACCCATCACTCTGCCTTAATTGACCACCGCAGCAAACCGAACCACTCGCGTTGATGCCGACTTTCCAGACGCCTATGGTTAGCCTCTAGCTGATTCGGTTGGTTGCGATCCTAGTTCCAATAAGATTCTTCAGGGATTCTTCTGGCGCCCGGCTTTTGCGTCTCTGCGGCCGCGCTTGGTAAGCGGCACACCATTAGCGTCGACCGTGCTCTTGGGTTTTGCACCTTTTGCTTTCTTGGACGCGCGGCTTAGTGTCACGAGTGAAAGCGTTTCTTGATCACGTAGCTTGATGGCGTTTTTTTCTAAGGTATCCAGTTCTTCAAAACTGTAGAGGTCGTTTTTGAGTTTTTCTATTCGGTTCATGCTGGCGGACTCACAGATATCGGTCGACGTTGGATATCTGCATCGCAGCACCCGAGACCCGCGCAACATACGGGGTTTTACTCGCAAAGCGAAGCAGTTACTGCAATTTCTCGATCGTGTCGATTTCGAGCGGCGATCAATATGATCAAGAGCGAAAATTTCATTGGAATCATTGGTGGTCACTTGCACTTCTCCGCCATCCGAGAAGTCGACGGTCTGCAGCACTTGAAAAATAGTGACTGGGACGAAAATTAGCCAGCCCTCGTGGAACTTAATAATGCAGAGACCCGCTTGATCAAGGGGCGAATCTGCCAAAGAAATGATCTTTGTCGACGCGACAAACGAATTTACCCGATAATGTCTAAATTAAGTCGCTGAGAGAAACTTTGAAGACTTGAGTTTGTCTCAGCATAACCCCATGTTTTTGGGGACGTCGCTGTAGGTAAAAATCACATGACACACGCTGCATTATCCGGCCTCGAAAACTGGCTCGGTCAACAAATTATTGGTCAGACTGATCTCGTCCGAAAACTTCTCATCGCTATTTTGGCTGACGGCCACCTTTTGGTTGAAGGCGCTCCAGGATTAGCAAAAACCCGCGCTATCAAAATGATGGCTGAAGGCGTCGAGGGGGACTTCCACCGAGTTCAGTTCACACCCGATCTACTTCCCGGTGATATAACGGGGACAGACATTTTTCGTCCACAGCTAGGGACCTTTGAGTTCCAGGCGGGACCCATTTTTCACAACCTCATTCTTGCTGACGAAATCAACCGAGCACCCGCGAAGGTACAGTCCGCTTTGTTAGAAGCCATGGCCGAACGACAAGTCAGTGTGGGTGGCACAACCTACCCGCTTCCGCGGCTTTTCCTCGTAATGGCAACCCAAAACCCTATCGAACAGGAAGGTACCTATCCACTGCCTGAAGCGCAGCTCGACCGTTTCCTCATGCACGTAAAAGTGGACTATCCCAATACGAGCGCGGAACGAGAAATTCTCAAGCTCGCGCGCCGCGAGGCATCAACTGGCGAGTCGGTTGATCAGCCTGAGGTATCTGAGGCTACGGTCTTTGCTGCGCGTGAAGAAGTATTGAAGTTGCATATGTCTGATGCGGTCGAGGAATATATTGTGCAGCTGATCATGGCGACACGACAGCCTGAAGCTTATGACGCAGAGCTCGCAAGCTGGATCGAATACGGCGCCTCGCCTCGCGCAACAATTGGACTCGATCGCTGTGCCCGTGCACATGCTTGGCTTCTTGGTAAAGACTTTGTCAGCCCTGATGATGTCAAAGCAATGGCGCACGACGTTTTGCGACACCGCCTCGTTGTCAGCTATGACGGTGAAATTGCAGGAGTGACAGCCGACAGTGTTATCGACAAGCTGCTGGATCTGGTTCCAGTAGCCTAAGTTCATTAGCATGTTGGAGTTTCTCCCCAAAGGTCACAAAGTCTCGGCAGAGCGACTCGTAGAGGGTCGTCACGTCGCGCAGTCGATTAACATCAATGCGCAATCCAAGGCGCTCGCGCTGTTGGCAGGCCGGCGAAAAATTCGTCAGCGCGGACGTGGCGTAGACTTTGAGGAAGTGAGGCTTTACGCACCTGGCGACGACGTGCGCTCAATAGATTGGCGCGTTACCGCGCGCTCGGGCGATCCTCATACTAAGCTTTTCCAGGAAGATCGTGAGCAACCGATTGTGTTACTCGTCGACCTTCGTTCGCCCATGTGGTTCGGCTCTAAAAATTGCTTTAAGACCGTACTTGCCTCACACATCGCCTCGGTACTGGCATGGGCGGGACTCGATGCCGGCGAGCGCGTCGGCGGTATTGCAATGACCGATTCAGGCCTGTTCGAAATTAAGCCGCAGCGGTCTAAACGCTCTGTATTGCGGTTACTGCGCCTTATGGAGTCAGCACCTGCACCCTCCGCTTTATCGTACAGTGAGCCCAGCGATTCGTGGTCCGTTGCGCTAAGTCAGCTCAAGAACCTTTCGCGGCCCGGCGCGCGACTGATGTTAATAAGCGATTTTACCGATCTTCTCTCTGATACGTCGGTGGAAAAAACACTCCGCGATATCGTGAGCCATCGACAAGTGGTCTGTTTCAAAATCACCGACCCGCTCGATGCAGAACTGCCACCCTCGGGGAAATATGCGCTGACCGATGGGAGCAAGCAGATAAAAATGAACACCTCGATGCAGCGCTTGCGGAACGCTTACAAAGATGACTTTGAGAAGTCTCAAGCCGAGGTCATCGATTATCTTCGTCGCTATCAAGTTCCCCTAGTGCCCGTCGACACCAGTGAAAACCCGAATGAACTTTTGCAGCGAGTGTTTCCTAAGCGATGAACCCCGAGCAGCTACTAGAACAACTCGCGCCGCTAAGGACGCCTGAGGCTATTGGTCTCTTGCCGCTGGCGCCGGGTTGGTGGGCAGTTATCGCACTCCTAGCAATGGTGCTGGGCACCCTCCTCTACTTTGGCTTACGACGTTACCAACGCGCCGCTTATCGACGTGCCGCTGTTCAGTGGCTCATTGAATTAGAAGTAGACTCCGCTGACGTACAGATGCTTAGTCGCGCGCTGAAGACAACGGCGTTGAAGGCTTACGCGCCTAATACCGTCGCTGGATTGTCTGGCGATGATTGGCCGAACTTCCTGCGTCAAACCTGCAGCAAGCTGGATGCCGACGCCCTCACTATTTTGTCGCAGGTGCACCGTGCAGAGCCCGAACTACCCAAAACAATTGATTGGTATCACGCTCGCCTCTGGATGAAACATCACGAGGTGGCCAGTGCTTGATTTCCTCTGGCCCTGGGCCTTCGTACTCGTGATACTGCCGCTATTGGTAAGGCTATTACCGCCTGCATCAGAGTCATTGGGTGCGGCTATCCGCGCCCCGTTCAGCGCGCGCTGGCAGCGGCTGCAGGGCGAAGGGCAGGTATCAGCATCCGTCAGTACGTTGAGGGTGCTCGGTTTATTTCTCGCGTGGATCTGCATCGTGACTGCTATTGCACGTCCGCAGTGGGTAGGTGAACCCATTGAGCTGCCGAATACCGGTCGGGACCTTATGCTAAGCCTCGACTTGTCCGGCAGTATGCAAATTCGGGATATGCAGGTAGGGAACCGCACTATTTCCCGCGTTGAAGCGGTTAAAGCGATTGCCTCTGACTTTACTGAGCGTCGGGTGGGTGACCGCGTAGGGCTGATTTTGTTTGGCTCAAAAGCCTATGTCCAAGCGCCGCTGACATTCGACACCACAACTGTGACGCAATTCATTAGAGAGGCGCAACTTGGTTTTGCGGGCGAAGACACGGCCATTGGCGACGCCTTGGGGTTAGCGATTAAACGCCTCCGTGATAGACCTGCAGCCTCACGCGTCCTTATCTTGCTAACCGACGGCCAAGACACTGCCAGCAGCGTTGAGCCTATGGAGGCTGCAGCGCTCGCAGCGCAGCAGAATGTAAAGGTTTACACCATTGGGATCAGTCGGAACCTCGGTACGACCGGTGCACGCGGTGGTGAAGTCGACGAGGCGTTACTGCGCGCGATTGCGGAAGCCACGGGTGGCGAGTACTTCCGTGCACGAGATCCGAGAGAGCTACAGGCTATTTACAGTATCATCGATCAGCTCGAGCCGGTGGAGCAAGACGCAAGTACCTTCCGGCCGCGCAGATCCCTAAGCTATTGGGCCATGTTGGCCGGCCTCTGCTTAGGGAGCATCGTACTACTCTCGGGCGGACTGTTCAGCGGTCTGAGACTGCGAGACGGAGGTGCGGCCGCATGACCGATATCCACCTGATTCGCCCTGAACTCCTCTGGCTTTTGCCGGCTGTACTGCCCTTATTGCTGGTTGCGTGGCGCAGACAGTCACAAGGTGGCGACTGGTCTAAAGCGATTGATAGTGACTTGCTGCCCCACCTCATCGCCGAGGAAGGCACACGCGGCAATCGGTTGCGGCAACTTTGGTGGCTTGCGCTTCCGATTTTGGTTATTGGTGCCGCAGGTCCGTCGCTTGAACGCGCGGAATTGCCCGTTTTTGAAAAATCAGACGCCTTAGTCATTGTGCTAGACCTAAGTCAGTCGATGTGGGCAACCGACACACAGCCCAGCCGCGTTCGACGTGCGCGCCAGAAGATCATGGACGTGTTGGACGCGCGTTCGGAGGGGGTCACAGGCATGGTGGTATTCGCGGGAGACGCACACGTGGTAACACCGCTCACGGATGATGCACGCACCATTGAAAATCTGCTTAGCGCCCTCTCACCCGAGATCATGCCGCTTCAGGGATCCAATGCGACTGAAGCGCTGGTTATCTCAGCAGGACTCCTCGAGACTGCGGGGTTAACCAACGGCCGCGTGCTCCTGATAACCGACGGTTTACCGAAGTTTTCAGTGAGCGATGCGCGTGATGCACTGGGGCGTGTCAATGCTGACTTGAGTATTCTTACGGTAGGCTCAGAGACTGGCGCACCGATCCCACTTCCCGAGGGTGGCTTTCTTCGAGACAGTAGCGACCAAATTGTGATCCCCGCGGTCGATAAAGAATTGATAAACCGGATAGCGAGCGAACTGTCTGCTAAATCAGCTGACGCCTCCGTCGATGACTCCGACATTCAATTTTTGCTCTCAGGTAATGAATCCAGCATTACCGCTGAAGACTCGCTTGAACGAAAAACAGATACATGGATCGATCTGGGCTTTTGGCTATCGATAGTAGCGGCACTCTTTATGCTGCCGCTATTTCGTCGTGGAGCGCTTAGCGTACTGCTCGCGGGTCTTTTTCTGACGCATACAGACACCAGTCAAGCGAACGTGCTCGATAACCTCTGGTCTACCCCCGATCAGAAAGGCGCTAAAGCGCTCGAAGCCGGTGATGCAGAGCGCGCTGCAGCACTCTTTGAAAATACGGATTGGCGGGGCACAGCGCATTACGAGGCGGGCGACTATCGATCGGCCTCGGCCGAATTTGGTAAAGCTGAGTCAGCAGACGCGCTATACAACCGAGCCAATGCCTTAGCGCTAGCAGGCGACTTGCAAGGAGCAATTGATAGTTACAATAAATCGTTGGCAATTGAATCTGAACAACAGGACGCAATAGCGAATCGAGAGCTCATTAAATCGCTCCTCGAACAGGAGCAACAGCAACAAGAGAACAACGAGCAGGACGGCGATAGCGATCAATCTCAAGACCAAGACGACTCTCAAGAGTCTGACAGCGACTCCTCGGCCCAAGACCAACAAAGCGAGAGCGATTCGCAGGAGGGTGAGTCCGAATCTCAGGATCAGCAACCCAGCGATCAAGACGCGCAACCCGGTGCCGAAGGCGAGATGAGCGAGGACATGGATATGTCTGAGCTCGAACAAGCCACCGAAGAGCAAATGGCGCGCTTCAACGAGGCACTTGAGGAGCAGCAGGCGCTCGAACAATGGCTTCGTCGCGTGCCAGACGACCCCGGCGGTCTGCTGCGACGCAAATTCCGATATCAAACTATTCAACGCCTAAGAAACGGAGAGGAACCCGATGAAGACGTTCGCTGGTAAGGTTGTAGCTGCGTTTGCAGTGACGGCTCTAATGCTTCTTAGCTCTTTGGTAAGCGCCGAGATTCGCTCGGATGTCGATCGGCGCGCTATCAGCATGGGTGAGTCCCTTCGGCTCACTATCACAGGGGATGCCAGCGAGCGTTTGGATCAACTCGATCTGGCCGCGTTGCAATTTGACTGGGAAATTCTCAGCAGTAGTAGCTCTACGAATACCTCATTCATCAATGGTTCGAGATCGACCACGCGAACACTCACACTAGACCTCCTGCCGCTGCGTGATGGGCTTTTATCTATCCCAGCGTTAAGCACGGGTGGCAAGCGAACCACGCCCATTGCCATTACCGTAAACCCTCAGACAGTGAGTGCTGATGGCGGTGATTCCGTACGATTTAGTATCGATATCGACAAGCAGTCCGTGTATATCCAGGAGCAGATTGTTCTCACGGTGACCATCGAGCAAGCGATCAATCTAGATGGTGCCGAGGTCACACAACTGGAGCTTGAAAACGCGATCGTTGAGGAACTCACACGCCGTAACTTCCAGCGCCAAATCAATGGTCGTTTATGGCGGGTCACCCAGCTTCGATATGCGATTTATCCACAACAACGTGGCACGCTCGAGATTCCTTCGCTTGCACTCACAGCGCGAGAAGTACTGCCCGGGCGCTCGTTACTCGGCGCACGACTTGGCAAGCGTTTCCGATTATCTGAAGAGCCCGTAAGTATCACAGTGAAGCCAGTGCCCGAGTCCTTTACTGGAAGCGTGTGGTTACCGGCAAACTCCCTTGAATTAACGCAGTCTTGGTCAAAAGCACCGGAGACCATGGAGATCGGAGACTCAACGACCCGGACGCTGTCGCTAGCGGCAGATGGCCTACTTAGCAGTCAGCTTCCTCCGATCACCAGCATGAGTGATAGCAGCTCAATCTCAGGCATTCGTGTCTACCCTGATCAAGAATCGAGTGATCAAATCGAACGCACTGAGGGCTTTCTCGGGAAGCGAACGCGGAGCGAGGCCCTTGTAGCAAGCGGATCTGGATCATGGACACTGCCAGAGGTCCGCGTACCCTGGTGGAATACGAAAACCGATACTCTTGAATATGCAGTACTTCCCTCCACCACCATTTCAGTGGGTAGTCCCACCGTCGACATACCTTCGGTGCCAACGGCCGTCGCAACTGCGGCAAACGTGCGCGGTGAGATGCCCGCATGGATAGGTGTGCTCGCTGCGGCTGGTTGGCTGGTAGCCATTGCCCTTGGAATACTCTTGTGGCGAACAAGACGTGGCGAAGCGCGTGTTCAGCTCAGCGAAAACAAAGAAGAAACAATCCGTCCTTTGCTATCAGCCTTGAAGGCAAGCACGGCGCAAAATGACCCATCAAAAAGCCGCGATCTACTTCTGCGTTGGGCATCACTCCGTGCGGACAGACCAATCAGAACCTTGGACGCAATACGTTTACTGTGCTCAGAGGAATTGGGTCAGCAAATCGATAAACTCGAACAGACCCTCTACGCCTCTGACGACGTGCAGTGGTCCGAGGGAACGACGCTGTATCGAGCAGTTTCTCACGAGCCGACTTGGTCAGTTGAAGACTCTGTGCTGACTGCGCGTGCGCTCTACCCCACCAGCTGAGAGAACAATGTGACCTGAGTTACTGACTTTATTAGCTGATAAACCCCTTTGACTAAAACGGTTGATCCTGTGCGCTGATGAAACAGCCTTCGCGCTGCCTTCATTACGCGGCTCTCGCTTTCAATCCATCACTGCTCAGTCAAGACTGAGAGACCGCTCCACCACCTCGAAAACATCCTGAGATAGATTGTCCAAAGCCGCAATCGACGAGAGCTCTGCTCTCATCAACTCTCGGCCATGGGCGTAGCGCTTAAAGCGCGTGAGTGGCGCAAGCATGCGTGAGGCAATCTGCGGATTATCCGATTGCAACCGTCTGACAGCATCGCCCAGTAGCGCATACCCGCTACCGTCAGTGTTGTGGAAGGCGACCGGATTCGACCCGGCAAAAGCGCTGATCAAAGACCGTACTTTATTGGGGTTTCGCCAATCGAATGCTGTGTGCTCAGTGAGCGCTGTCACATCCGCAACTGTGGACATCGCCGGCCTTGTCGCCTGCATAACGAACCACTGATTAACGACCAAGTTTTCAGATTGCCAGCGGTCAAAGAAATGCTGAAGCACCTCTTCGCGGTGAACATCGGTACCGTAATGGACAACCAGGCGAGCCGCACAAAGGCGATCCGACAAATTCGTTGCACCGAAGTACATCTCTCTCGCAACGTCCAACCAATGTGAATCGCCCGCTACTAACAAGTTGAGCGCTGTGTGCACCAATGCACGATCACCTATCTGCGCAGCGGAAGGCGAATAGATCTCGACACCGGAAATACCCTTCTCGACAAGTGTTGTGAGCTCTGCTTTGAGTCCCTTACCCAAAGCAGCGGCCACACGTTGTTTTGCCGCATGGATCTTATGCACATCCACCAGACCAATCTGTGAGTGCCTGTCTGCAATCGACGCCTCGGTCGGCATAGCAAGGAGCTGTGCTTTCATCGCGGCTTCAGACGGGCCCTCAAGCACACGACGAAGCGCATCGACGTAATCCTCCGCCAGCACTCCCATTCCCTCGTCAATCGCTTCAAACGCCAGGCGCTGAGACGCATCCCACCGTACGTAGGGGTCGTCATCAAAACCAATAAGCGCTACGAGATCATCGCGGGATTGCTCGAACTCCAAGCGAACCGGTGCCGAGAACCGTCTTAGCACAGAGAGCACAGGGCGCTTGGAAAGCCCATCAAAACTCAGGTCCTGAGATATTTCTGTAAGCTCGAAAACGTGTTCTTTCGCACCTGCGCCAAGTTCCTGATGCTCACCGTCGACTATAAGCGATAGCGTTACGGGTATATGAAGCGGGGGCTTCGCCTCCTGACCGGGCGTTGGAGGATTACGCTGGGCAAAGGAGATATCAAACTTACCCGTCGTCTCATCAAATTGGGTGTCGATCGTGATTACTGGGGTGCCCGCCTGCTCGTACCAGCGACGGAATTGACTTAGGTCCTTGCCAGACGCCTCCTCCATCGCATCGACAAAGTCGTCACAAGTAACCGCCATCCCATCAAAGCGCTCAAAATATAAACTGGCACCTCGATAAAAGGCCTCGTCACCCAGCAGAGTATTGAGCATACGCACGACCTCAGCACCCTTCTCGTACACCGTCATCGTATAGAAATTCGATATCTCGATGAAAGAATCCGGTCTAACCGGATGTGCCAAGGGACCTGCATCTTCTGCAAACTGATGGGTTCGCAAAAACGCGACGTCCTCTATGCGCTTGACGCCTCGCGAGTTCATATCCGCCGAAAACTCAGCGTCGCGATAGACGGTGAACCCCTCTTTCAGACTAAGCTGGAACCAATCCCTGCAGGTGACACGATTACCAGAGAAGTTGTGAAAGTATTCGTGCGCAACAACCGACTCCACGCGCTGATAACCAAGGTCGGTGGTGATATCTGGGTGCGCGAGCACGCAGGACGTGTTAAAGATATTGAGGCTCTTGTTCTCCATCGCACCCATGTTGAAATCGTCAACGGCAACGATGTTAAAGAGGTCAAGGTCGTACTCGAGCCCATAACGTTCCTCGTCCCAGCGCATAGATGCCTTTAAGGACGTCATTGCATGCTCGCAGTATCCAGTATCTTTGGCTTCTACCCAAATGCGTAGGTCAACCGTCTTACCTGAGAGCGTTGTAAAGGAGTCTGAAACGAACTGAAGATCGCCGGCAACAATGGCAAAAAGGTAGCTGGGCTTGGGGTGCGGATCGTGCCAAATGACGGTGTGGCGATTATTATCTGCCTCGCTTCGGCTGACCTCATTACCGTTACTTAAAAGCACTGGGCAGGTGTCTTTGTCCGCTGTGAGCGAGACCGTATAAGTCGAGAGTACGTCCGGACGATCAAGCCCGAAGGTTATCTTGCGATACCCCTCGGCCTCGCATTGTGTGCAATACATCGTTCGCGAACGATACAACCCCTCAAGCGACGTATTTTCTTCGGGCGTGATATCAACCTCTGCTTGGAAACAGAGTTGGTCAGGCACCTTGTCAATCGTCAGCTTACCGTGGACATAGCGATATTCATCGGCCCCCAGAGTACGGCCATCAATCTTTATGCTGACAATCTCTAATGACTCGCCATCTAAAACGAGCGGCGCTTGATTTGCGCCATTTCGTGTGATTTCTAGCGTGCTCGAAACCCGTGTTCGACCATCAAAAATATCAAATGCAAGCGCGACGGAATCGATAAGAAAATTGGGCGCCTTATAGTCCTTCCGATAAATCATTTTTGGTACGCCGTCACGCATCATTGCATAGTCTCCAGTTTCACGTGGTATCCACCAAATTTGCGGATATTCAAGACCCCAGTATCAAACATCAAGTACTGCCCCTTGATGCCCAAGAGCCGCCCTTCTACTCTCGGTGTTTTATCAAAATTATGCGCTTTTACTTTGGTCGGAAATTCAATGACGGGGTAATCAATATCGACCGTCGGCTGATCCTCGAGAAGCGAAATAGCTTGCAATCCAAATCGATCTTGCAGGGCAGCAATATCCTCGGCACAGAGCACCATCAACTCTTGCCGCTTTTCCTCTAAAGAAACCGGTTCTCCATTGCCTTTTAACATTGTCTGCCAGGCTGTTTTGTCCTTCACATGGTTAGCTAATGCCGTTTCCAGCAATCCAGAGAGCTGCCGGTGGCGAACGCGCGCAATAGGCTGCGCTTGGGTAGCGCCCTGATCCATCCAGCGCGTGGGCACCTGAGAATGCCGGGTGATACCGACCTTCACGCCAGAGGTATTTGCCAGGTAGACGATGTGATCAACAAAACAGTTCTTTTCAGCCCATTCCGGCTCCCGGCAGGTACCCTCATCAAAGTGGCATTTTTCTGGGCTCACGATACAACTGTCGCAAGCAGCCAATTTTTTAAAACAGGGGAAACAGTGGCCCTGATTAAAGCTCTTATTCGTTTTTCGGGAGCAATGTATGCAGTTGATCATCCCAGTAAATTCGAGTGCAACTTGACTTCCAATAAGTGGATTTAAGGATACACACTCGTCTCCGATGGGTAGTTTGTAGTGCACACGGGAATCCAACTCCGTGAGCATCTTGCGTAAATTTCCCGATGCAATCATTCAGCCAGTCTCTCTTATTGCCATTTGAGGGGAATAGGATCGTCGCAAGTATCTCCTGCTTTGGCACCCTTATCGATAAAACCTATCCGCTCTTCCGCGGGTAAATGATATTCCCCCCACAACAGAACAGCTTCCATCGTCTCATTCCGCTGTTTTTCAGTCAGTTCACGACCATCAGGCCACCGGCCTGTCGACAGAGCATCAACCATCCGCTGATACAGCTCTTTGGGTATTGCTTTGACAGCGTCCTCATAAGCGTTTGACTGTTCTTCTAATTTCGACATAACCCCGCCTTACCCCCTTGGCAAAATTTGGGCAATGATGACGCCTGTCAGTATGCCGACCAATAACCCCCCGAAATGGGCGCCATTGGCAATCGATCCCAAACCCAAAAGCTTAAGGACATCGGTGAAGCCGATTAGCAGCCAAACCCACATAAAGGTAAAAACGGACGGGACGGGAATGTAGATCAGGCCCGGCCTTAGGCGAGAGAGGATCCAGAGGCACCCCATATAGGCATAGACCACACCGGATAAGCCGCCAAAAATGGAGGGACCAGCCCACCAATACTGCAGCAAATTGCCGCCCACAGCACCTGCAAGAAAGAGGTTAAGGACGAAAACAGATCCCAAACGAAGCTCGAGACGGCTACCAAACTCCCAAATCCACAGCGCATTGAATACGAGGTGCACCAACCCAAAGTGAATCAGCGCAGGACTTACATAGCGCCAATAATCAGCTCCAGGACTAGCAAGCTCAAACCGGCGTCCATTATATTCAACCTTATTAAAAGCCAACCAGTCTAGAACGATGGCGTCGCCAAACGCTTCCATCAGCAGAAAGACGAGAGCCGCAAGCGCTAGCACTAAGGCTGTTACAGGAACCCGACGCCAATGAGTTGCTGGGTCAGGATGTGAGTGCATCAGACCATCTTAATTTGTCTCGACAACTTGCATAAAAGCTATAGCCCGGTGGGTGCAGTAAGCGAAGCGCTCTGGGCTTTTTCCTGACAAGGACCGAGTCACCGGGACTTAAGGTCAGCGATACCTGTCCGTCACAGGTGACCAGTGGATTATTCTTGTTTCGCTCAAGCGTATCTATCTGAATAACACTTTCGCCGTGAACCACCATAGGGCGGCTGTTTAATGAGTGAGGAAACATAGGTACCAGCGCGACAGCATCGAGCCTAGGATTCATGATAGGCCCACCTGCTGACATCGAATACGCTGTCGAACCCGTTGGTGTGGCTATGATCAAACCATCAGCATTCATCCGATAGACAAAATCATCATCTACTCTAAGCTGAAACTCAATCATTTGAGCTGATGTGCCTGAGTTCACGACAACGTCGTTCAGCGCCTCAGCACGTCCCGTTATGTCACCGTCACTGGATACCTCGACATCGAGGAGGAAACGACGGTCCGTCGTGTAATCACCGTCAAGGACACTACTCACATGTGCGGTTAACTCCTCATCGGGGCTTACATCTGTCAGAAAGCCGAGACGGCCCCGGTTAACACCGATGACCGGACAGTCGTGGCGCACTAACGTCCTGGCGGCACTGAGCAAACTACCATCACCGCCTATCACAATCGCCAGATCGACATTGGCTCCAATGGCATCTCTAGGCTGCATGGCGCGTGTCTCAAAGTGGGCGAGCGTTGCCAATCTATCCTCCAGAACAACATCGATACCGCGCCCGTCTAAGAGTTCTAAAAGGTGGGCAACCACTTGAGACACACCGGGGTGCTCTCTCCTGCCTAGTAAACCCACTCTTTTAAATTCACTCATGGTAAACCGCCCTGCGTCCGATCACGTTGTTAAGCAATATTACGGAACAAATACCGCCTCATCGCATGCGACACTTCATAATACTCCAGCAATTGTTTTCCCATTTCTAATGATCGATCGCTCAGCGCTTGCCAAAGTGCTGCCTCGGACAAAATTCGCCGAAGGTTAAGCACCATATGCGAAGGACTGTCGGCCACCGACACACTATCTCCAAGTTCCAAACGAGCATTTAATATCGCCTCGCGAGTGGTTGCGATCGGTATACCTCGCACCATCGCATTGACGAGCTTTGCTTCCACATGGCCCTCATTAAGCAGTGGCTCAACCATCGCGCGGATAGCCAGCTCGGTGATTTTCAAGTCATTGTTATCGCGATGAAGTAATACGTCGTCTCGTGAAGCGAGATCAGTCACGCGAGCGTCACTCGCATCGATTCCGAGCACATGAAGTTCCAAACCTTGAATTGCGTCCCGGATGCCACTCCAAACATGGTCCAAAAACCAAAGCAGGCTGTTCACATTACGGGCATCACCCAAGTAACCGGCATAGCCTATACGCATTCGCGTCGCGGTAAACCCAGACACAACCGCTGCCGGTCGTGCAGGTGACGATGGTGTCGTCTCATCGACCAACTTGCCCAATGGAATCCCCAAGGCCAATAAATCTTTCGACATTTCCGAGATTGAAAAAACCCGATCAAAGCGCGAGAGACTGCCATGCTCATAATGACGGATACGCTTTACTCTGCGTGCCCCAAGAAATCCCTTCGCAAGCGCAGGTGCAGCGGACTCTATGCCCTGCGCAAAAAATGCAATACGCCCCGAGACGCCCAAAGGCAGATAGGGCACTGCAATGAGAGAATCCACAACGATAGATTCAAACTCCATGGCTCTACGTTGAATTGCCGCCTTGAGCCGTGCGTTAACGACGGGAGTCAAATTACGACCTTCCATCAGTAATTTTAGTTCAGGATCAACGGGCGTATCGCCATCTCCGCGCCCAAAGCCGCCGGCAACTCGAACGCCCCCCAGATCCGCCCGGAGCGAATTCAAGTCTGCCGTACTTGCCGGGCCTACCACCGCAAGAGAGACCTCAAAATCGCGCGTAAGAATAGTGATGGCTGACCGGGTTGCCTCGGTGAGTGCGGGCTTATCTCTCTGAGGTTGAACCGATGTAATGTAAAGCAATTTTCGCTTCATCAATCCGATTCCAAGGATGACTCAAGACCGACGTTATTAAACTCTAAGACACGTTCAGCTCTGTAGCTCGATCTTACAAATACGCCCGAAACGACCTCTTTGAAACCTTTTTCCAGGCCCCATGTACGGTAACGCTCAAATTCCTCGGGCGTAACGAAACGCTCTACCGGCAGATGATTCTTGGTTGGCTGAAGATACTGCCCAAGAGTTAAGACGTCCACAGAGGCAGTGCGGAGGTCATCCATGCACTCAAGGAGTTCATCATCGGTCTCACCCAAGCCGAGCATCAGGGATGTTTTTGTAATGACATCAGAGGTCTGGGCCGCGTATCTGAGAACATCCAGGGTTTGCTCATATCCCGCTCGCGGGTCACGAACGGGATGCGTCAGCCGCTTCACTGTCTCCACGTTTTGAGCGAATACATCAAGACCGGAATCAAGCAGCGTATCGATCGCTGACTCAAGCCCTAGGAAATCCGGCGTTAACGCCTCGACACCGGTGTCAGGATTGAGGCGCTTTACCTCTTTGATTGTCCTCGAATAATGTCCGGCACCACCATCAGGTAAGTCGTCCCGGTTAACAGACGTCAAAACTACGTAAGCAAGACCCATCAACTGTACAGCTTTTGCCGTATTCTCAGGCTCCTCAACATCGAGCCAGCCCTTGGGGTTACCGGTATTTACCGAGCAAAACCTGCAGGCACGTGTACACACCTCTCCCATCAACATGATGGTGGCAGTTCCAGCGCTCCAACATTCACTGATATTGGGGCATTTGGCCTCTTCGCATACTGTTGCCAGCCGATGCTGCTTAACAATATCTTTTACCGATTCATACTTTGGCGAGTGTCGCACTCGCATCCGCAGGAAATCAGGCTTCTTGAGGCGCGGCGAGTCTTTCTTTGCGGACTTGATACCGTCTTTGATCGCATGAATGCCAGAGGACGTGACAAACTTTTCCCCACTCGGCACGTTTACCGTTGGAATCAAATTTGATTCGACTTTTTCACCCATGTCCCGGCAGCTCCACACACCCCTTTTCTTTCCTCGGATAGTTTACACCAATGTACTAAACAACTACCGCCAAAAAAATTTAGGCTCAGCAACCTCAGAAATGAAGATAACGCAGAGGTAAGCTTGTTTAGCGAGAAATACAGTGGCGGCCAGACACGGCCACTCACGGTCCAAGAGCAGACCCCAAAACTGGTTTCACGAGAGCCTTATGGCGCAGGGTGAACTGCGCGGACGCACAACGAGTAAAAATTACGATGAAACGCCAAAAACGCTGTCATGACTGTGAGAAAGTGGCTACGGTGCTATTCCGATCTCGTGGAAATAACACCGAGCCGTGGCGATTTAGATGCGAGAAGTGCCTACTGTCGCTGAAAGTAACTCACCCAGAAAAATACCAATATGGTGGAACCTGGAAAGCACACAAACGTTGAAGATCTGACATGCTCAACGGACGCGTTACGTCTTGGAGGGCACTCAGACTGCCAATGCTTATTGCGCAAGTAAACCTACATGCTGATCAACTGATACGCTGGACGCCGCGCCCTTGCCTACGAAAACAAAATGACGGCAGACTCTTCTACGAAAGGTAGCCTAATAACCACAAAACGAGGGTGGCAGTCACAGCACCCTTAATGTAGGCAAGCCAGAGCGCTGCGTAATCGGTCATCCCGAGCTTTTGCAACCACCAAGTTGTAAGTCGTTTGTGCCAGCTGAAAAAGTTCACTTCCACCACCTATATACTCTGCGCTACACATTATTCAGCCTGATCGCGCAACGCTTGCTCGTAAAGCCCGCTACCGCGGAGATAAGCGAGGCCACCAAAGAGGCTGAGGCTTACACCAATGGCCAGTCCATAACGCACAGATTCGCTACCAAACTGCGAGAAGCTGTCACTCAATAACCCAACCAGCAGAGGCCCCAAACCCATTCCTAAAAGATTGATAGCAAGCAACATCAGTGCTGACGCCTGCGTTCTCCAGTATTGAGGAACAAGATTTTGTACCGCCGCATAACTCGGCGCGATCCAAAAACTCGCGAAAACAGCTGACAGCGCCATAAATATCAGTGCAAATGGAACATCTATAGTGCCCATTACCAGTCTGTGCTCAGCAGGCCAGAGCAAGAATGCGAGCTGGGTAGGCAACGCGAGAAAAATTCCAATAGCAGGCAACCACAGTTGCCAACGTTTATTCCTCCGAGCAAGCCTATCGGCCAGTAATCCACTTGAAATCGTTCCAAGACCGCCACCGAAGACTCCTATCAAACCCAGATAAAGCCCCGCATCTACTAGGCTCATATCGTGCACACGAACCAAAAAACTTGGCGACCACACACCGAGTCCATATCCGGCAATACCAGTAAAACCGACACCTACCATGATGTGTACAAACGATGGGAGCCTGAAAATATTTCCCAATGCAGAAAACAGGCCTGCCTGCGCTTGATCGGCGGGCTCGCTAACTTTGAGAGGCTCTCTTACTGTCGTTTGAATCAAAATAGCGAGCAGTACGCCCGGGATTCCGAAGACCAAGAAAACCGATCGCCACCCGTATGCCTCAGCGATTACTGCCCCCCCAAATAAACCAACCAAAATGCCTATATTCGGTGCGGTAGCTAAAACACCTTGCGCAAATGCACGCTTCTCAGGGGGAAAATAATCAGCGAGTAACGATTGGGATGGAGGCGTGCCACCCGCCTCACCAATGCCAACGCCCACGCGAAGCAGTAACAGATGCCAAAATCCCGTGGCGGTCGCGCAGAGTGCTGTAATGGCACTCCACGTCGTCATTGAAATTGCGAGAACATTTCTCCGAGACCAGCGATCCGCTAAGCGTGCCACGGGTATTCCAAGCGTCGCATAAAACAGCGCAAAGGCCAGCCCTGACAACAAACCCATCTGAGTATCAGTTGCTCCGAACTCCATCTTAATTGGCTCAATTAGGATAGTCATGACCTGTCGGTCGACGAAATTAAAGACGTAGCCCAGAGTTAATAACGCCAGCACGTAGTATCGATACTTGTTGGAGAAAGTTTCATGGGGTGCAGCATTCGCTGCTGGTGAAGATGATTCAGTCACGCTTTGGAACACCCTATTTTTATCGTTTTTATCATTGAATTTATGACGCGTCACCGCGGTCATCCGTCGATCATTGCAGCAACGGACGGGTGAGAGAGTATCCCGAAAACGCCTAACGCCACAGCATCCAAAATAGTCCATATCGATTGGATATGTGCGTTAGTTTCACTTTTCGAGGCACTTTTTAAGGTGAAGCGCTAAGCACCACCATCACTGGTATAGTGCAGATCACAATAAGACGGCGTCCCCACAATGAACGATATCCAGCAGATAGAACGAAGTCCTATATTCGCCTCAAGACGGATATTGCTCAATTTCATTTTGATCACCTTGTGCTCCCAGTTCACCTTCGCCTTGCTGGCGATGAAAGGCGTGCTGCTGCCACAGATTCTCGAGTTATGGGATGTGTCAAAAACGGAGTTTGGCTTGCTTCTCTCAATTTACGGACTGGCCAGTAACTTCATGTACGTCTTGCTAAGTTGGGCACAAGACCGCTACGCACCGCGCCAACTGATATCCATCACAATGATTATTGGCGGGATTACGACTTCCTTCCTGGGTAAGACATCAGACTTTTATGCTTTGTTAAGTTTGTTGTTAGTGCTCGCAATTTGCTGCGAGGGCGCCTTTTGGCCAGCGATCTTGTCGTCCGTGAGAAAATCCGCCTCGGATCAAGACCAGCCTAAAGTCTTTGGCATTCTTGAAGGGGGTCGAGGGCTGATTGAGTTTCTGCAAAATGCCATCACACTGGGCCTTTACGCGTGGCTTGGTAACAGCGTACTCGGGCTTGAAGTCGCATTCATGCTGAACGGAGGCGTTATGGTGTTGTTGGGCATCGTCTGCTGGTTTGCACTTCCCAGAGAACCTCTGCTTAAGTCCAATGTGTCCTCGGGAGATATGATGCAAGAGGTGCGCGAGGGCATGAAAATCACACTAGCGATGCCAGAAGTCTGGCTCGCAGGTGTCAGCGGTTTTTTTATCTACTTCGCATACACCAGCCTTCCATATTACGTCACCTATCTCGATGAGAGTTACACGCTCCCGGCACTCGCCGCGTCGGTATTCGCGATATTATCGACCTCAGTGGGCCGTATAAGCTCAGCATTTGTCGCAGGATTTGTAACGAATCGAATCTTTGGAAGCTCGGCGAGGGGCATGCAGACCGGCCTCGTTCTCATCGCAGTCCTAGGGACAGTGCTTGCAATGCTTCCCTCGTCACAATCACTGGTCTGGGTGGCCATGGCATTGCTCATGCCTCTCGTCTTCATCATCTTCTTCATGCGTGCGCTTTACTTCGCCCCGTATGGTGAGATGGGACTACCACCGAGATTCTCGGGATCGGTCATCGCTGTCGCCGCCTTTGTGGTCTATGCACCCTCCTCGTTCGGATACTTAGTTTGGGGACTGCTACTCGATACATTCCCGGGCGACTCGGGCTACCGCTATTTATTTACGACCATTGCATTCATTGGTGTATCCGGTGCCGTTGCAGCCATCTTTCTACGCCGACGCATGGGCGAAGGGCTGAGAGAAAGAATTGCACGAAAAGTCGCTGTGCTTGACGAAAAGTTAGGCCTCGAGGGCGAAGAAAAGACCTTCGCTCAACTCTAGGACGCCACACAAAAATCAATAAAGCCTGTTTAATCGCAGGCTTTATTGCGACGCCTATTTGCGGAACTTGTAGCGTCCGATGATGACCGCTGGCAAGTCGAAGCCATCAAGAAGACACGAATAAGGGGTTTAGGGTTCATGTCTCAAGTGCAACGCCGACGAGGTCATCCTCCTATTCGGCGGCTGCTTTTTTCGCCTCAGCCTCACGCGCTGCGGTCACCATATCCCGGACATCCTGCAGTAAGGCTTTAGCGTCATAAACCACACCATCCTTCACAGTGTAAGAGACACCGCCCACGCGCTCGACAGCGCCTTTTTCTCGGTTGAGTTTCATATGACCCGTGCCGTACAGGAGTTTGAAGTTAGCCACGGGGTTGCCTTCCACCAGGACGATATCAGCACGCTTTCCCGGCGAGATAGCACCAATCTCGTCTTCCATCCCCAGAAGCTCAGCGCCATTTCTCGTCGCTGCCTGAATCACTTCGAGCGGATGAAAACCCGCTTCCTGCAACATCTCTAACTCACGTATAAAACCAAATCCGAATAACTTGTAGATAAAGCCCGAGTCAGAGCCGGCTGCGACACGGCCTCCCGCGTTCTTATAGTCATTAACAAAACTCATCCATCGGCGGAAATTATCTCGCCACGCGACTTCCATGCCGGTGGTCCAATCAAAATGATAGGACCCATGCAGTCTCGGATCAGGCTCGAAAAAACGCATTAGTGCGGGCAGCGTGAAATCGTCATGCCACTCCGCATTTCGCTCACGCATCACATCTCGATTTGCCTCGTAAATAGTAAAGGTCGGTACCAGCGTAAAATTAAGGCTGAGTAGCTCATCGATGGTCGCCTGCCAGGTCGCACTCCCCCGCTCGGCGGACTGTTTCCAGAGCGTGCCTGCCTCACCAAAACGCCATTGCTCGTCTGAGTAGTTGTAGTCCGCGGGATAGTCCTGAATCGTTCTGTCGACGAACATAGCTTCAGGCAGTCCATACCAGTGCTCCATACTATCAAGTCCCAGGCGCGCACTGTCGAGCACGTTCATATGGTAAACACCGTTCTGATCGTGATGACTGGCAGTACCCATAGCCAACTTTTGGGCTTCGTCATATACGGCTGCGAGCGCCTCTGCGGTACCACCTCGCAATTTGACGCCTTTAGCACCGCGCTTCTTTACTGCCCTAACCCACTCGCGTGCGCCCTCATCGGAACTCACCTCAAATTCAGCTACTGCTGTGCCCGGAAACATGGCGTACGGAACAATGTCAGGCGCAGCTATCTCGTTACGCGCTGCTCGTTCGGACTGCCCTACGGTCCAACCAAGCCCCATCACCGAGCCCGTATCACGAACCGTTGTAATACCGTGGCCTAGCCACAGTTTGAATACGTATTCTGGCGGCGAGATCGGACCTATAACACCTTCATAAGGATTGCCGATATGTACATGAGAATCGATGAATCCAGGGAGCGCCGTCATGCCACTGCCGTCCATACGCCGCTCACCGGCAATCGGCTTTGGCGAAGACCCAAGTATCTGTGAGATGCGATCGCCCTCAATGACGATAGAAACGGGGCCTCGAGGTGGCGAACCCAATCCATCCACCAACATAACATTTTCGATCACAAGTCGATCGTAGGGACCCTCTCCTTCGGAGGGAGATCGGTCTGGCGCGGGCTCAGGAATTACCACACCATAAGCGGTAAATCGTGAAGGTCCCTCTTCGCCAGGTAATACCTCGTAATCGGCACTCCATGCCAGCGCAGTGCCTAAAAGGAGCGTGAGAGATAAAGTGGAGACGCCGCGCTTACTCAGCCATGTAATATTCTTCATTATCGACCTTTTCATTACTTATTTTGTGGTGACAGCATACCTCTAGCTAATGCATTTTTGCGGGTGCTAGTAAGCACGTGCTGTGTCATAAGACTTCGGGGCTTGTCTGAATTTCGTTGAGACTTTGCGATTTGCCCCGCCCATTAACTACTTGTCTGCGTTTTTCCTGCCCTTTTCACTATCTGGACTAGCCAAGCTATTGCGTGTCGGTAGCAAAACTGTACTTCCGAAATTCCGTCTCAAGCTCGTAACCCAGCCCCTCGTATACAGACTGCGCTGTCGTGTTTGTATGGGCCGTTTCTAGCACGACACGGAACGCCCCCTGTGACCTCGCCCAGTCATGGGCGTGATTCAAAAGAGCTGAGCCGACACCTTTAGTACGATGGTTTGAGGCTACGAACAAATCATAAAGCACATAAAACGGCTTCATCTCTACTGAGCAAAAAGCGGGATAAAGCTGCGTAAAACCAACATCGGCAGCATCTTCCTCAAAAAGGAAAATCGTCGAACGGCTCAAAACCAAGTTTTCGCTCATGCAGTCCCTAGCCCCGTCCAAATCACTGTTTTGACCGTAGAATTCTCGGTAAGCATTAAATAAAGGCGCTATAAGCGGCACATCGCTTTCTTCTGCCATTCGTATGCGCATAAAACCTCCAAGGGGCTAAACTCTCGTCACTCGATTTGAGGGTGACGACGCGAACACTGTCCAATCAGGGCAACACTGCCAGCGATCTTTGTACTTGAAAAGTAGTGTGGAAATAAAAAGGTAAACGTATTGGTTGGATTAAAAGCTGCACGATGATGAGACCGCGAAAGAAGAATCCAACCGTTTTAATTTTAGGAATGGGCGATAGCGGTGTGCTTGTGGCCTCCCGTTTGAGTCGCCACTTCAATGTGATCGGTGTGAGCACAAAACCTAATCTGCTGAGCGGTCAGGAGTTAGGAAAAAGGCTCTCTGATCTCCCTTGGTGGCAGACGAACTACAACACGCCACTCACTCGATTCAAAGGACTGGCGGATACCACGATTGTTCACGGCAAGGCTCACTGTGTGGATCTCGAAGCAAACTCCGTTACGGTAGAACGTATCGAAGGTGAGACTGAGAGTATTCGCTACGATTACCTCGTGATTGCCTCAGGTACATCTAACGGTTTCTGGCGGACGGATGACGTTCAATCCTCCCGCGAAATAGTCAAAGATCTCGTATTCCAAGCAGAGCGAATAAAGTCCGCTTCCACAGTCACTGTTGTTGGGGGTGGTCCCAGTGGCGTGAGTGTTGCGTTAAATATCAAACGGGCAGACCCGAGTAAGCAGGTCACTCTGTGTATCTCGACTGCGTTACCGCTTCCCGGTTATCACCTCGATGCAAGACGCTTCTACCAGGACGCTCTTGCAGACGCCGGGGTCAAGGTAATCTCTGAAGATCGCGTCGCAACGGTAGACGAGTCGCAGTCGTCGGGCACTCTATCACTGACATCTGGCGCCACCGTTTACGGCGACGCGATTATTTGGACAATTGGTCGCCGCAAAGCCCATACGGACTTCCTACCCGATCATCTTCTAGACGCAGAGCGCTTCGTGAAAACGCTGCCAACGCTGGAAGTCGAGGGTACATCCAACCTCTTCGCCATAGGAGACGTTGCATCTACTGATCCAGACCGCTCGTCCGCACGAAACTGGGCGTACGGTATCTTGGTACACAATCTCAAGCGCAAAGCTAAGGGAAAGTCGGCCAATAAGCGCTATCAGCCGCCCGCTAATCGCTGGGGGTCTATCGTAGGACCGCAGGAAGACGGCTTAACGCTCCACCAACCTACCGGCAAACGAACCCGTTTATCGAAACGCCTGGTGGACAAGCTTCTACTGCCCATTATCGTTCGGCGAATTATTTATCGGGGCGTTAAAGGCGGTCAGTAGGTTTCGGCTTGACCCCACCACGCTCCTGAAAGACACGTTAGGCTACCTGCCTCATTGGGAAATGAATATAGGTATCAACCAGTAACTGAGCAAACGTCGTGGGCTCTGGCCTAGAACCCGACAAAACGCCTCGGGCTCTCAACTCGGCCTCCAAACTATCGAGTATTTGTTCAAGCGTCAGATCATCAGATTTTGTGGTCCATTTTTCTTGCTCGGCCGCGTTTTTGAAACAATAGGCCTTCCAAGAAATCGAGTAGCGCAGATCTGCCCACGTGTAGCGAGCCACTTCGTTCCCGCTTGGATTTGCCAATGACCAATTCTCATTACCCTCAAACGTGAGGGTCGCTCCTTTGTCGATTTCCGGAAAAAATAATTTGGGCGTAACACGTTCGACACCGTGAAATACCTTGTCCGTATCGATCAAGATAGCAGTGTTGTGCGTGGCCGCCATCGATTCCCGAGTACCCCGAGCACCCTCGGGGTAATAGGCAAAGGCGCCGCCGGGATTGGCCCCAAACCAGGACACACAGGTTGCGATGGGAATTCGATACTCGTCAAAAAGCCCCGAATGAAGCATCGTGACAAGCAGCCACTGCGGCATGCGCTTTCGATCAGCACCACGAAATTCAGGCACATCGGTGTGGATCGCGAGTTCCTGCCCGGGGGTGAGAATGTTGGCGTAGACAATCGCAGGGACGATCAGTGGCCTACCCGTGACCTCGCTCGCCACCCTAAGAAGATCAGGGTGCGTGAAGAATGGCTCAACGCCCGGTGCTTGTATATCAGTGCCATATGCGTAGGTTTCACGAAAATAATTGGTGCGCTGCGCGGCCATGGTTACGTCATCGCTGTTTCCCAGACCATCAATACCGTGCTTAATGTAGTTGAATGCCGCATCAAACCGTTGAGGCAGTGACTCGCCAATGCCGTCGTTCAATGCTTCTTCAGCGTATGTCCGAAAAACACCACGTTCCTCGGCGATGCGTAGCATGCGGTCTGCCTCCGAAGGTGTCATAAATGGATTCATCGCTTGGTAACTTGCACGCATAGTTTGCCCGTCCCTTATCTCATTATTATTTTCTCGCGATCGATTTCTAGACTCGAATAATGGCTAGTCACCCAGTCGTCGTAATATCCAAGCCTTCGACCAATGCAGACTGCTACAGCTGTCGATCAAAGCATGAGCGCAGGATCAACAATCTCAATCCTTCCTCAAATCGCGACTAGTAATCAACGGTAGACGCCTCCGAGGCGCAACGCAAATCTTGTTGTTAGCTCTCAAGACAGCGGTGCTCGAGTAGGTGCCCCTCTTTTTTTCCTAGACCACCTCAGGGAATGAGAATCGAGCTCCCCGTTGTTAATCGACCTTCGAGTTCATTATGCGCTTTTACGACGTCCTCTAACGGGTAACGCTGATTGATTTCCACCGACAATGCACCAGCACTAATCAAGCCAAAAATACGATCGGCTGATGCCTGCATCCAACCTGGCCGAGCCATGTGGGTGGCTAAGGTGGGGCGCGTGAAATAAAGTGAGCCGCTTAAAGCCAGTTCACCGGGCGCAACAGCTTCAATGGGGCCGGACGCGTTACCAAAGCTAACAAAAGTGCCTAACGGTGCTAACTGCCCCAAACTAAGACGGTAAGTCGACCTACCTACGCTGTCGTAAACAACGGGATAGCCCTTTGGTGCATGCTGCCTCAATTTGTCGGCGAGCTCGGGATCACCACTCAGATAACAGTGCGAAGCTCCATGACGCACCGCCAAATTGCATTTATCTTCCGTGCTCGCCGTGCCTATCAGCTCAACACCAAGATGTTTAGCCCACTGGCAGGCAATCAAGCCAACACCGCCGGCGGCAGCATGAAAAAGAACTGCTTCACCGCCCTCAAGCGGGAAAGTTTCATTAAAAAGATAATCCACGGTCATCGCTTTCAATAGAACCGCAGCCGCCTGCTCATCGGAAACGGCGCTAGGAATGCGGACGAGTGACGCACGGGGAAGAACAGTTGCCTCAGCGTAGGCCCCCATTGCCATCGCGAAGGCAACTCGCTCTCCAACCTCAAGGTCGTCAACGCCCTCACCCACGGCATCGACCACCCCAGCACCCTCGCAACCGAGACCGGTAGGCAGCGACAGTGGATAGAGACCAGAACGGTGATAGGTGTCAATGAGATTAATACCGCAGGCGCTCATACGAATTCGCACTTCACCTCCACCCGGCAACGGCTCTGGAACATTTTGTACTGTCATCTGTTCCGCAGCACCGCAGGCTTCGACTCTTACTGCTCTTATTGTTCTCATTAGATAGCGTCCTTTCTAAATCTCGTTACAAACAATACCGGCGAATTAGCTCGCGCAGGGTTTTAATCGCAGGCTGAATTTGGTCCATTGGCATATATTCGTTAGGCTGGTGAGCAACATCGATCGATCCTGGCCCCATAACGATCGTCTCAAGGCCCAGCGATTTAAGGAAAGGCGCTTCGGTTGCGAAGTTAACAGCGTCTGAGATGTGTCCTGAGGCCTGCTCACAGGCAACCACTAAATCGCTATCGGCTGCCTGCTCAAAAGCAGGGACTGGCTCGACCAGTCGTCGCATTTCAATATCTATATTGTGTTCAGCAGCAATCTCGACGAGGCGCGCATTTAAGTCTCGCTCCACATCCTGATATTCAAGCCCGGGTAACATGCGCACATCGAAACTAAAATCAAGCTCGCCACAAATACGGTTAGGGCTATCACCGCCATGTATACAGCCAAAATTAATTGTTGGCACGGGCACCGCCATGAACTCGCAGCGAAACTTTTTGGCTAGCTCATCTCGGTAGTTCGATAAGACAGATAGAAGACTAGGAAGTACATCAATAACGTTATTACCGAGACTAGGGTCTGAGGAATGACCGCTTTGCCCCCGCAGCTTTACACCTTGCATCATGATCCCTTTGTGCATCCGCATCGGTAGCAGGTCTGTGGGTTCACCCACTACAGCAGCGCGAGCAAGTGGCAGGTGATCCCGACGCAGTGATCGAGCACCACGCATTGTGCTCTCCTCATCAGCCGTGGCGAGAAGATAGAGTGGCGCCTTAAAATCGTTAGCGTCGAAAACCGATGCCGCCTCCAGCGCAATCGCGAAAAACCCTTTCATATCGGTGCTACCTAGCCCGAAGAGTCGTCCGTCGCGTTCGGTCAAGCGTAATGGATCAGAGTCCCAGCCCCCCGCATCGAAAGGCACTGTATCCGTATGTCCCGAAAGTACGAGTCCCGCAGGCTCTTTTTGTTCAGACCCTATGTCTCCAAGTGTTGCAATGAGATTAGCCTTACCGTTGGCCGTATCCTCAAGTGCTTGAACCTCGACTGACCATCCATCCTGTTCCGCGTAATCAGAAAGATGAGAAATAACCTGCCGATTAGTGCTGTCCCAACTCGGGTCAGGCGAGCTAACCGAGTCCGCTGCAACAAGTTCGGAGACTCGCTTGACGATTTTCTGTTCGCTGGTAGGCATAGTGAGTGACCCTGATTTAACAGCCCAAGACTAACGGCATCGGCTATCGCCGTCATCTTCATATCGAGCGCCGCTCTCGATTATCGAGGTGGACTTCGGTTAGGCTAAGTTATGACTCAAGACCACAGAATCTCACTATTGGCGCCCGACCAACAGCGTGGAATAACGGTCGATTTACTGAACCGGGGTGCGGCAATTGCCGGAATAAGGCTTCATGGAGTGGGCAACCATCCTGAAGTCGATACCGTTCTAAGATACTCATCCGATTTTGATTACGACGAGGACCGGTTTTATCTGGGATCAACTGTTGGCCCAGTTGCGAATCGTTTAAATGGCGGGCGTTTTAGCCTACACGGGAGCGCCCTGTCTGTTGAAGTAAATGAAAGAGATCGAGGCAACCTCCTACACGGCGGCAATCAGGGCATGCATCAGCAAGTTTTTCAGGCATCGCCAACCCGAGATGCACACCGGCTCGTCTTCTCGCGTGCGCTACCGCATCTGTCGGATGGATTCCCCGGTGAACGGCTCATAACTGTCTGTTACGAGCTAACCGATGTCTCAAGTCTGCAATGCGATTTTATGGCAAGCACCGATCGACCGACCGTCATGAATCTAGCGAATCATGCCTACTTCAATTTGGGCGGACCTCTGGCGGAGCATGAGCTACGTATTTTCGCTTCGGGGTATACACCATTTAATGACCGGCAGATTCCTATCGGCACCATCGAAAGCCTGTCAGAGACGGATAAAGGGAGCGATCTCGATTTTAGTGACTGGAGAGGGCTTCAAGACAGAGCAATCGACCACAATTTTGTCTTATTCGGAGGGTCAAAATTGCGCGGAGCCGCCAGCCTCCGGCTTGCCGAATCCAATTTGCAGCTTGATGTATTGACTACACAGGAAGCGCTTCAGGTTTATACGGGCGATGGCTTATCGACACCCTTTGCCCCGAGGGCTGGCATTTGCCTAGAGGCTCAAGGGTTTCCCGATGCACCCAACCAACCAACGTTTCCAAGCATTCTCATCGAGCCGGGCCATACCTACCGACAACGCACCATTTATCGATTTGGAGAGATCTCAGAACGCGTGTACTTTTGA
>CBFHHL010000025.1:0-10799 GCA_965655685.1 Luminiphilus sp. | reverse complement strand
TTATTATTCGGTTTTTTGTCTTGAATGTATTCCTGAGCCGAAGCTCTTTCTTGCCGTCACTGCAGTATTGTGGAACCTTGCACTTAGCGAATATCGGTAGCCACAGAATAGACCGGTAACACCAGTTCATTTGTATTACCTGCAGCCAATATCACGTGGTGTATTCAAAAGCGTTGCTGTTTAAACTTGGGGCCTTCTCAGAACTCGGAGTTAGGTGGCTTTGGTTGTGCGACATACGTTCCTACTTTGTATTGCAGTTAGTCTTTCAACCCCGTTGCTAGCCGAATCAGATCGAGCCTCAGGCTCTCTAGAGGAGGTGCTTGTTTATGGTCGTAGTTCCACCCAAATTGGTGAGGCTTTAAGCGGTTCACAAGGGTATGTTGGTTTAGACGACATAGCTCTCCCTCCGCTACTTCGCGTTGGAGAGCTCATTGAAACGGTTCCAGGAATGGTCGCAACCCAGCACTCCGGCACGGGTAAAGCTAACCAATATTTTCTCAGGGGCTTTAATCTAGATCACGGCACAGATTTCGCCGCACAGCTTAACGGGATGCCGCTTAACATGCGGACACATGGGCATGGGCAGGGTTATTTAGATTTAAACCCCATCATCCCAGAGCTTGTGACAACAATTGAGTATCAAAAAGGCCCCTATAATGTACGACAAGGGGATTTCTCGTCAGCCGGTAGTGTCGCCTTTACCTACGGGTCAACGATCAAAACCCCTCTGGTAAAAATTAGTGCCGGTAACTTTGGGTATCGCAGAGCAATAGTCGCAACAGGCAATCAGAGTTATACCGTCGCTCTTGATAGCACGCGGTATGCCGGTCCATGGGCGCTCGACGAAAACCTGCGCCAAAACAAGGGGCATCTTGGTTGGTCACTGCCACTCGACCGTTTTGCCACTCGGCTACAACTCGATTATTACGACTCAACTTGGCGAGCCACCGATCAAATTCCTTCGAGAGCTGTTAATCAAGGCACACTTGAGCCGTTAGGGTTTATCGATCCTGATTTGGGTGGAAGTAGCCGGCGCGTTAGCCTGAACGCATCACTATCAGATGAAACGACCATAGGGAATCTCTATCTCGTCTCATCAGATTTTCAGCTGTTCAGCAACTTCACGTATTTCCTCGAAAATCCGGAGACGGGCGATGAGTTTGAGCAACTCGACAGACGCACCATTTGGGGCGGCTCGTTTGAAAAAGCAAAGAATATTAACGAAAGTATGTCTGTCAGCATTGGTGTTGAATTCCAACACAACGAAATTTCAAAGCTGGGAATCAATCAAACGTCATCTCGACAACAGATGAGTGCGATACGCGACGACTTGGTTGACCAAACATCCATCGGCGTCTTTCTAGACACAACCTGGCAAGTGAATCAGCGGTTACGCATAAATTTCGGGTCGCGAGCAGACTACTTTGAAGCAGATGTGACCGCACAGCAGATTGCCAACAGCGGTAACACCTCCGAAACGCAATTGAGCCCAAAGTTAAACATTGGCTACCGCGTAGCCGACGCTTTAGAGCTCTACGCTAACGTGGGACGCGGTATGCACTCGAATGACGCGCGCGGGGCCGTGATCTCTCTCGACCCCAACACTGGAACGGCGATCGAAAAAGTCCCGCTACTTGTACCGTCACTAGGCCGAGAAGTTGGACTGCGTTATGAACAAGGCGAGACCCTGAGACTCAGCCTTACCGCGTTCGATATTGAGCTAGATTCAGAATTAGTCTTTGTTGGGGATGCGGGATCCACCGAGGCAAATGATGGCTCGGTAAGACGCGGTGTTGAGGCATCACTCTTTCTGAACGCAGGCCCTAAATTTCAGTTCGATCTCGCTTACACGAAAACCCAAGCAACTTACACAGGCGTACCGTCAGCAAGGAACGCTATTCCCGGAGCCATGGAAACAACCATCGCCGGAGGGATTAACTCAATTTGGAATGACAACTGGAGGTCGAGCATCAGAGTTCGCTACCTCGGAGGAGCACCATTAGTAGAGGACCGATCAATCAGTAGTGGCCGATCTCTGCTCACCAACGCGGCGGTGACGCTCCAGCTAGAGCGCACAGAAGTGAAGTTGGAAGCACTTAACCTTCTGGACAGCAACGATGTGGATATCGCTTATTACTACGATTCGCGGCTAGTCGGGGAGCCAGTGCAAGGAGTATCCGACGTTCACTACCACCCCCTAGAACCAAGAAGTATCCGGCTGACAATTCAGCGGTCTTTTTAACACTGAGATTTACATGGCGCGGTGCCTAAATCCAATCATAACTTTCTAAAGTCTCGGGTCTTTATATTTCCAGCATCCTGACGTGTACCGATGGGTTCGGAGTGCCATGACGTTAGAGAGACCGTTAGTTAAAAAACACTTAACAAAGAGCTCGCGGTCTTACGTTGGCAAGCCAACGCGTCCAACGAGTAGAACCGTCAGAGTCAACGGAGATTGAAGATCAAACGATTGATAACCCTGGTCTGTTGTCAGCGCGGTCGGTAGGGAATTTCGCTGTCGCTAATACCATTTAGGGGCTTTGCACCTTTGTTTGTCAGGTAGTGCATCAAGGCGTTGACGGACAGTGTCGCGTTTGGCGTTGGGCCAACAAACACGTGATCCAGATTGACCCTGCCGTCCAATTCCAGATCGAATAAGTAGTGGGGAACCAGCATCGCCTTACCTTCCCGAAACGCAATCGGTGCAGAAGCAGTCGTTGTGAACGTGGGAGAAATGAGTCGCCATTCTTGTTCTTCAGCGAAAGACGGATGTTTTAACAAGGCGCAGATAGTCATTAGATCCGCCTCAACGCTTTGAAAAATCGTATTAATGTCTGCGCCTTCTTGGTACATCAATATTAGGCAGTCAACGATCTCATACGCTAAGACATGCTGCTTCTCAGCATCGTAAAGGCATTGTCCAAGGTAAAAATTCTGCGCCACGGCCAGCGACTGTATTGAATCGTGATTGAAGCCAAGGCTGACGCCTTTTCCATGATTAGAGTACCCACGCCACTGACTGAGTAAATTACCGTTGGCGCGAAAAGAAGCTGAAAAAAGCATCGGCCCCTGGTTAATTTGACCGTGCAGCCAGTGCGAGAAACTACTCAAAAATTCCGTTGCACGAGAGCCGCTCCGAGATCGCGCTGTTATCGCTGTATCCAGCAGGTTGAGTGCATAGACCAGCTCTGTAGAGTCGTTCATGTAGCGCAGTTCGGAGGCGCGCAAGTGGCGGGACTCAATAATTCCCATCAAGCCCGGTAACGACGTGTAATGGTACAGCGTACTTTCCGGGCGCTTTGAAAATAAACTATCTCGAAGTGTCGATATCAACCGTGTCATCCCCGGAAATTGTGTAATGGAACGCCCTAAACTGGCGTCAGACGAACACCTTGGGGTATCGCCATCTCGTTATGTGTTGCCGGCGATTAACGTTAGGTACGCTTTACCGGCAACGGCGCAACCGAAGCGGATCGTCAGTTCACCAGACCTCTGGCCCTCTAATCACTATCCATCAGGTCATCACTGCCGTCGAGCCATAGGCTCCCTCGGGAGCGCCCTGCGTCCGCAGACGGTCCCTGAAAAACAGTAATCTTGCCGCCTTGATCTAAAAATTGCTGGACTTCGTGCTCAATCATATCGCGCAGTACACGCTTAGCGGGTTCACTTGGACTTGCGAGATTTTCCATAACGCTTCCCCCTTGGCAGATGGCCCAAAATTAAGAGGGTGTTGTTGCAAAATGTTGAATCTTGTTTGAAGTTTTTGTGATCACCAGACGTAAGAAACGTGCGAGGCCGATAAGCCACAGGCGATCATAAACAGCGCTTTATGACCCTAGTCATTAGCGGGGAGTATGAATGATTCGTTTACAACACTTTGTCACTGAGCAGTGTCGGTAAACGAGGTATCTTGAGCCTTAAAAATTTACTCGGTCTGTGCTGCAGCCGGAAACCAATGGCGGGTACGATTAGCTATTGCCACTAATGACAGCATCACGGGCACCTCCACCAATACGCCCACCACGGTGGCCAGAGCCGCGCCAGATTGCAGTCCAAATAGTGAGATGGCCACCGCAACCGCAAGTTCAAAGAAGTTGGATGTACCAATCATGCAAGCCGGGGCCGCAATATTATGGGGAAGTCGAAGATATTTGGCAGCGCCATAAGCGATAGCAAAGATGCCGTAAGTCTGTATTAACAAAGGTATAGCAATGAGCACGATAGCGATCGGCTCTGCCAGAATCGTTTCAGCCTGAAAACCGAACAAAAGCACAACCGTGGCCAGCAACCCCAGCATTGACAGGGGCTTTAACGTATTAAGCAGCCCGGTCAATCGGGATAAGTCCGAAGACGAAGCAAGACTCCGACGCGTCACATACCCTGCGAGCAGAGGCAAAACCACATAAAGCACCACGGACAAGAGCAATGTCTCCCAAGGTACCGACACTTCGCTTACACCAAGAAGAAACGCCGCTATCGGCGCAAAAGCGAAGATCATAATGATGTCATTCACCGACACCTGTACAAGCGTGTAATTAGCATCGCCCTTGGTGAGTTGGCTCCAGACGAAGACCATGGCAGTGCATGGAGCCACACCCAAAAGAATCATCCCGGCAATGTATTCGGTGGCGGTTGCAGGATCGACAAAGTCGGCAAACAGCACCCGAAAGAACAGCCAACTTAAAGCCGCCATAGTGAAAGGCTTTATCAACCAGTTAATGGTAAGTGTTAGCAACAGGCCCTTGGGCCGCTTACCAACATCCTTAATCGACGCGAAATCCACCTGAACCATCATCGGGTAGATCATTAACCAAATGAGCACAGCTACAGGTAGGTTGACGTTGGCGTATTCCAGACTCGCAAAAATCTCAAATACGTAGGGGAACAGACTGCCCAGAGCAACGCCCGAGGCAATGGCTAGTGTGACCCAAAGGCTTAAGTAACGCTCAAACAAACCCATCACACTAGTCCATTGCTTTCAGAGAAAATTACAGAGCAGTAACGCTATAGATAGAGAGCGTACCTGACACCTCGTTCGATACCAAAAGATAGTTCTCACCATCCTGAGTAATGAACTTGATGTCTTCCGGACCGAGTGGACCAGCCATGTTTGCTTCTACCGCGTCATCATCCACTGAGAAGTCTCTAGGATTGATGTACTGAACATACGTTGCGTTCTGCGGGTTTGTGATGTTGTAGACCATTACGCCACCCACTCGCTCGAGTGCAACGAATGCAAACGTGTTGCCATCAACGGTAGCGATCTCAACAGCCTCGGGCTCGGGTCCCTTATCGTCTGAACGATCATCGCCATCATTACTGTCGTTGCTGGCGTTGAATGATCCGCCCAGTTGCTGTGCAGTGATTCGCTCGAAATCGCTTCCACTGTCAAACACAGGTCGACCCGTAGTCGTATCCCAGATCGTGAAGGAGCGCGCTCCGAAGGAGTAGAGGTCCTCGTAGACGCATCCCGCTACAGGTGTTTCGTCGGGGAACGCGATTGGCTGGCCAGTAGTTGCGAGCGTGGAACACGCTGACGCATCTTCAAGGCCCAAGTCGGTGATGATTTTCAAGCGACCTAACTTGTCTTGATCCTGGAAATCAGCACCCAGCTTGGCAACCAAATCGGCTGAGAACTGGCTGGCGTCAAGGTCTTTTACACGGATCTCATCCAAGTAATGGAAGCAGTCGCCGTCATCAAACAAGAAACCACCTTGAGCCGTGCAATCCGCCTCATCAGTTGCGTCAGTTAAGTATTCACGACCGTCACCTTCGTTTGCTGTGACTAAGTAAGTAATGCCGTTCACCTCGTAGGCGTCAAACCCGTCCGGCATGTAGGTACCGAAGATCGACCAACTCTTGAGGTTTACACCACCGTCCTTATTACTCGCATCGATCTCATTTCCAGGAAGCCCGTAATCTTTAAAGCCAATGCCCAGAACCGCGCTTACTTCTGCAGATGCGAGATCCACAATGGCTACCGCATTGTTTTCCTGAAGTGTTGCAAAAGCAGTAGAGCCGTCCTCGGAGAATGCGATGAATTCGGGCTCTAAGTCTTGCGCGACGCTCGCGGCCTTAGCAGAGATTCGGACAGGACCTGTCAGCGACTTGCTGCCACCTGCGTTGAACGCTCGGAAATCAGCCGTAGCAGCAGTGGCCACGTCAAAGCCAGCAGAAACGTCAATCACTGTGATTGAACCCTCTGGGTCATTGCTGTAATCACCATTAGGCTCGCCTTCGTTAGCCACTACAGCGTACTTGCCATCAGGACTAAAGCCCACTTTATCGGGCAGCGCACCAGCGGGCACTGCCGAGATAAAAGTGCCATCCACGTTATAGAAAGCGATGTATCCCGTGTCCTGCTTTGTATCGGCCTCGATCGCAACAGCCATGTGATCGCCGTAAACGTCTACGCTGTTAACGCCGCCCAAATCGCCTGCCGCTAGGCCAGCAACCGCACCTTCAACGTCACCCGCGACATTAAGTGTCAACGTGATAGTGGGTGCGGTCATGTCTTCAAGCGAGACCACATCAACAGCTTTCGAGTTGGAGTTAACCAAGAACGCGGTTTTGCTCCCGGCATGGTAGGCGACGATTTCTGCCGCAGACTCATCAAAATTTTCTGCGAGTGCGGGTGTCGTTCCGACTACCTTTAGTGAGAGGGCTGCGTTGGCATCTTGACCGTCCGCACCGTTTGCGCCGTCAGCGCCGTCCGCACCATTTGCGCCGTCAGCACCAGCGGCACCCGCAGGACCTACCGCACCGTCACGGCCGTCGTCACCAGAGCACGCCGCAAGCGTTACAGCAAGCAACGCTGACGCAAGCAGGTTTAATTTTGAAGTATTTAGCATCATTAATTCCTTTAATCAGTGGATTGCAACCTTTGATTGTCTGACTGTGGGGTGAAGCTTTCATGATTCTGTGATTAAACTTTTGTTATGGTTTTATTAAAAATTTATGTCTAGGGACCCATCGGAATTCTCGCGGTTGAAACCGTCGTATTTAGTTGCGCATAATGCTCCGGTGCCCTAAAGGATCAGATCCATGAAGCCCAGTGAACGCGGTTTCGCGCATATGCGCCTTGCAACACGGTACTCGTATCGTGGCATCCGATCGGCCTGGCGCCACGAGGAGTCATTCCGCCAAGAGGTGCTCGTCGTACTCCTCGGCTTCCCACTGGCACTATGGCTAGCACGAGATACCGTGGATTTTCTCCTACTCGCCCTCCCCCTGCTTCTCCTCATGTGTGCAGAGCTGGCTAACAGCGCCATCGAGGCAACCGTAGATCGCGTGGGTGAGGAATACCATGAGCTATCCGGGCGCGCGAAGGACATGGGGTCAGCAGCCGTCTTCATGGCGATAGTCATGGTGATTATGAGTTGGAGCACGGTGAGCTTGTCGATCTTTTACTTCAATTAATGCGGCATACCCGTCGGACCTAAACGCAGCTTAGGGACCTAGCAGCAACACGCTTATGATCAGAGGGCTCTTGTTAGAAAGCCCCAATACAAACCCGCGCCCCCTCCTTTAATGACGCCGCTCCCGACCTTTCAAATGAATACTAGCGGAGCTCGCCGGCTCAATTAGGCGGCGGCTAATGTATGCGGGGCCAACTGATTTCAGATGGCAGACCTATTCGCCTCGCAGTCACTCTGACGAAGCTAGAACTTTCTTAGATTATTTTTGTCAAACGCAGTGCGTAAAACTGTAGCGCTTGCCAACAGCTTTATCGGCAAGGTGAGGTAGGGCTTACGCAAACGAAAATACTACAATAAGGATAAACAAATGAACGCTAATCAAATAATCACCATCCTAGGTATCCTCGTCGCCATCTTGGCTGTCTTCGTTGAGCAGGTAGGGGCTCACGCTGGACTCGTCTTGGTTGTCTTGGGTCTCATAAATGGATTCATGAACCCAATCGCTGATATGGCAGGAAGAATGGCCTTTACGGTGGCGGCAGTGGCAATGCCTACTTTAGCCAACTCTATGGATGCTATTCCCGCGGTGGGCGCGCCTTTAAATGCCATTATCGACAATCTCGCTGTCATGCTCGCGGGTATGGTCGTCGCGAATTTCTTGCTTGCTGTTAAAGACTCTGCGATGGGTTCTAACGACTAAGCAACTCTCTTGCCTGAAGCTTCTGCAGCTTCAGGCAATTGCCACCATGTGGTCTTGGGTAAAAGACGCAACACCCATCCCCCACCCAATCTCCGCATAACACCCTCCGAAGCCGTCAGTGCCACATTTAATCCACTGTGCGACCGCAGTTATTTTGACTAAGTTTTAATTGGCGTCTTAGAGGCGACCGAGAAAATCCGACCAAATTATCGACGCTATGCTCCGCGGATTGACACCGAACTCTCATACCTGAGACCTTAGGAAGTCCATTAATGCCACGGATTGATCCCGCATGAGCGATACCTACGAGCCACCCAAGGTTTGGAAGTGGAACCAAAATAGCAACCAAGCCTTTGCCAACATTAATCGTCCGACCGCTGGTGCTCAGCAAGAGAAAGAGCTACCGATTGGCAAGCACCCGTTGCAGCTCTACTCATTGGGGACACCCAACGGCGTCAAAGTCACCATCATGCTAGAGGAGCTCCTAGCAAAAGGACATATCGGCGCAGAGTATGACGCCTGGCTAATTAACATCGGCGATGGCTCACAGTTCGGCAGTGGTTTTGTTGCGGCCAACCCTAACTCGAAGATCCCTGCGCTCATGGATCACAGTGAAGATACGCCTCTGAGAGTGTTCGAGTCGGGCTCGATTCTTCTCTACCTCGCAGATAAGTTTGGCGAATTCATTCCCCAAGATCACGCAGGACGAACCGAGTGTTTGAACTGGTTGTTCTGGCAAATGGGTGCGACACCCCTGCTGGGTGGTGGATTCGGGCACTTCTACGCCTACGCTCCGGTGAAGATTGAATACGCCATTGATCGATACGCCATGGAAGTTAAGCGACAGCTCGACCTGTTGGATCAGCGGCTAGCAGATAACCGGTATATCTGTGGTGACGAGTACACGATTGCCGATATGGCGATCTACCCCTGGTACGGTTCAGTAATTGAGGGAAAAGCGTATAACGCCGCTGAGTTTCTGGAAGCACACACCTACACCAATCTGAAGCGGTATACGGATGAGATATCTCAAAGGCCCGCCGTGAAAAGGGGTCGTATGGTTAACCGCCCGTACGGTGCTAAATCGTCGCAGCTACTGGAGCGACATGACGCCAGTGATTTCGAGTTGCGCACTCAAGACAAGTTGGATCCCGATCCGCCTTCCGCAGACTAGAGGATGACGCAGGCGCAAAGTTCAATGAATATACGACGACTGAGCAGAGCTGAGACGAACTCCATTGGTAAGCACTGCAGCCAAGCCCTCTTGGTGTGCATACGAACTAAGAGGCTAACAGCATGAAAAAACTTCTTGCCCTGTTACTCATTTTGTCTTCATCAGCTTTCGCCGAGAACGCCTACAAAGTCACAGTGCTATCGACAAACATTGCAGACTACGGAGGTCTCGGTGAGTGGAGCTTCTCAGCCCTCTTCGAGGGCGAAGACGACTCGGTTCTATTTGATACAGGCTTTAAGCGTGACACCGTTCTGCACAATGTTCTGCACCTTGGCGTGGATCTCTCGTCTGTTGAGAAGGTCGTTCTAAGTCACTACCACAGCGATCACACCGGTGGGTTATTGGTTCTAAGGGAGCACTTTAGAAGAGAGAATCCCGCCGCGTTGAGTAAAGTTTATGTCGCTAAGGGCTTTTTTGATCAACGTCGAACGGCAGAAGGCCGTTTAGTTGGGCCGGGAGATTTTGATACCACCGCTGAGTTCAAGGAGGCCGCTGAAGCCGCCGGTATTACTTTTATCGTAGTGGACTCACCCACCCAAATCGCGCCTGCATTGTGGATCACGGGTCCAGTGCCTCGTGAGATTGAATCTTATAACGGCCCTAAAGGACTGTTTATCGAAACGACACATGGCCCAATACCCGACATTATTCATGACGATCAATCCTTGGGCTACCTCACCGACAGGGGATGGATGATGACCTCGGGGTGCGGCCACGCGGGCCTCATGAATACAGGTGAGGCGCTGAAAAGAATCAAGGATGCGCCAATCTATTCGATTATGGGGGGGTTCCATCTTTGGAAAGCAGAAAACTCAACCTTGGACGAGACGGCGAGATGGCTTCAAAGAGCGGGCCTGACAATGATGATGGGTGGCCATTGCACGGGCATTGCAGCAGCAGAAACCATTGCGTCAACGTTACGCCTGCCAAGGCCGCAAATTTCGCATGCAGCGGTTGGGTCCGTGATTACGCCTGAGCTTCAGATTATCCGGAGCTCTGTTGAGTAAGATCTGACATCACTCAGCCACTGAAACCATAAAAAAAGCGCCCCACGGGGCGCTTTGTCGATCGCTAAAAACACTCAGCGCGAGATTGAGTAGCCTTGTTGCTCCAAGACAAAGCGACTTTCGTCTATGTTGCCAATAGCAACAACCTTGCCTTCATCGTTGAACACAAATCGAGTGACAACATGCGACTCAACCATTTGACCTGAAACGTCGTCAGTGTTGGCAATGGTAGTCCATGCGTAGGCGACGTTTCCGTCTGCAACCACCTCATGAAGCTTAAAGGATTCACTACCCCAGTCGTCAGCATCGCCGCTGGCCATCCACTCAATCATGTCAGCCTTTGAGACAGTCGACTCAATCTTGCCACGCTTCACAGCAATATTGAGCATTTCATCGCCTCGTTTAATCACTGCGGCAACTTCCTCACCCGGTGCGCCCCG
>CBFHHL010000024.1:0-12688 GCA_965655685.1 Luminiphilus sp. | reverse complement strand
ACACTCGTCAATGCGGCGAACAGTATTTGCTATCTGCGCCACAGCTTCACCGCTAAGCCTATCAAGTTTGATGAGTCGGTTGCCCGCGATAACAGCATTTTAGATACTCATTGGCTTACCCGCAGTGAGATTGCGGCGTCAGCAATAGAACTGAGGCACGCCGTAGTGCTCGACATCGTCGATCAGTATTTGGAGAATAGCGCTGCGCCCTTAAGTCATGTTCGCTATCTATGAGCTATAACAACGCTACAAAAGTCATCGTCGGCATGTCAGGCGGCGTCGATTCCTCTGTCTCAGCGCTTCTGTTAAAAGAACAAGGGTACGCAGTTGAAGGCCTATTTATGAAGAACTGGGACGAGGACGATGGGACTGAATACTGCACCGCAAGGGAGGACCTAGCCGACGCCCAGGGTGTCGCTGATGCGCTAGGAATCACGCTTCATGCGGCAAACTTCGCAGCTGAGTATTGGGACAACGTGTTTGAGCATTTCCTTGACGAATACAGTGCGGGGCGGACACCCAATCCAGATATTTTGTGCAATAAAGAGATCAAGTTTCGAGCCTTTCTCGACTACGCCAAGGCGCTTGGCGCGGATAAAATTGCAACAGGGCATTATGTTCAGACCGGTATCAGTGATGACAAAACGACGTTGATCAAAGGTCTGGATGCCGGCAAAGACCAAAGCTATTTTTTACACCAGGTAGACCACACAGCCCTCGAGGATACGCTTTTCCCAATCGGTGAACTCGAGAAAAAAAAAGTTCGATCCATCGCTAGCCAACACAACTTCGGCACGGCCACAAAGAAAGACAGTACGGGAATTTGCTTCATTGGTGAGCGCCGCTTCTCTGATTTCTTGGCGCAATATCTGAAGAAAAACCCCGGACCTGTTAAGAACATTGAAGGCGCCGTTGTGGGAGAGCATCAGGGGTTGATGTACCACACAATTGGTCAGCGACAGGGCTTGCGTATTGGCGGATTAAAAAACGCCCCGGAAGCTCCTTGGTATGTCGTAGACAAAGAGGTGGAAACTAATACGCTGTGGGTATGCCAAGGTAATGACAACCCTGCTCTCTACTCCTCTACCTTGCATACCGGAGATCTCTTTTGGATCTCCGGATCGCCTCCTAAGATGCCCTTAAATTGCAACGCCAAAGTCAGATATCGACAAGCAGATCAGGCCTGCACAGTATCCGAGGACGGAAGTGGCTACCGCGTCCAATTCGACCACCCCCAGCGGGCCATCACACCAGGTCAGTCGTTAGTCCTATACCGAGACGAGGTGTGTCTGGGTGGAGGGGTTATCGAGAGAGTTTCAGAGCGCTTAGGCGGTGGATGGCAGTGAACGAAAGGTCTAATTTTGAAGAGCAGGTCATCGCACTGGCAGGTGTCGCCCAAGCTGCAAGGATGGTCGATCAGGTCGCTAAAACAGGGGCCTTTCCAAGTGCTTTTTTCGAGGCTTCGTTGCGATCCTTATTTGCATTCGACGTTCCCACTGTGGAAGCAGTATTCGGGAATATTCAGGGCGTGAAGCTCGGTCTTCGATGTGTGAAAGATATGCTCACCCGTGCAGCCGATGAGGATAACATCGCCATGGGTGTCTACATCCGAGGCTTATTCAAACTTGAGTCGCAATTTCGAAAGCGTTCGGATCTGCAAGATATCGTCGCAACTCGCCTTGGACATGTGAGCTTCAAGGCGCAACACTTCAGCGACGATGCAATAGAGCTCTCCGCGAGTATCAGCTCGATCTACCAAGACACCATTAGCCACCTCCCCTACCGCATCAAGGTAAAAGGTAATGTGCAACATTTGCAGGAGACAAAGAACGCCGATTTGGTTCGAACCTTGCTTTTGGCCGGGTTGCGATCCGCACATTTATGGCAGCAGCTGGGCGGTCGACAACGGCATTTCATCCTCCGCAACCGGCAACTCCTGTCGGTAGCGGAATCACTGAGCCAAGAGTTGTCTCCGATTGAGGGGAATGACTCCCTCCACTAGGTGCTCGCGTGATAAACTAGCGGCGCCAGCTCGGAGCCGTATTATGACCTATCAAACCGCCACCGCCCTCTCACCCCTCGATGGACGGTACGCTAGTAAACTCGACCCATTAAGAGGTATTTTCAGCGAATACGGGCTTATCGCACGCCGCCTCGAAGTTGAAGTTCAATGGTTAAAAACGTTGTCGTCACTTCAGGAAATTGGCGAAGTACCAAAGTTCAGTGCCCAGTCTGAAGCGAACTTACTGGCCGTGTTAGAACGCTTTGATATCAATGGTGCTTCGCAAGTTAAAGAAATTGAGAAAACCACCAATCATGATGTCAAGGCCATTGAGTATTTCCTCAAAGACGCTATTTCATCGGACCCCGAACTCGCAGCGGCAAGTGAATTTGTTCATTTCGCGTGCACAAGTGAGGACATCAATAACTTATCGCATGCGCTAATGCTCCGAGACGGAGTGCCCGTAATTGCGGGCGAGATGCAGGCAATCATTTCTAGCATCGAGGCGATCGCCCGCGAGCATGCACAACTACCTATGCTGAGTCGCACCCATGGTCAGACCGCAAGCCCCACAACCTTGGGAAAGGAATTGGCGAATGTGGCAGTTCGACTGAAGCGACAACTAGTAGCCGTTGAAGCCGTAGCGCCTTTGGGCAAATTCAACGGCGCGGTCGGCAACTTCAACGCACACTTAAGTGCCTACCCCTCGCTCGATTGGGAGCGTATTTCGCGCGATTTTGTGGAGTCGTTGGGCCTAACGTGGAACCCCATGACAACCCAAATTGAGCCGCACGATTACATGGCAGAGTTGTTCCAGGCGATAATGCGCTTCAATACTATCCTTATCGACTTTGATCGCGATATCTGGAGCTACATTTCTCTCGGATATTTTAAGCAAAAGACCGTCGAGGGAGAGATCGGCTCATCGACAATGCCGCACAAGGTCAATCCTATCGACTTCGAAAACTCTGAGGGAAATCTGGGGCTGGCCAATGCCATCCTCTCTCATCTTGCAGAAAAATTGCCCGTCAGTCGTTGGCAGCGAGATTTAACCGATAGTACTGTCTTGAGAAATATGGGCGTTGGTTTCGGTTATTCGTTACTCGCGTATACAGCAACGTTGAAAGGCATCAGCAAACTGGAAGTAAATGCGGCAAGGTTGGCCGCTGATCTCGACAATAGCTGGGAAGTTCTGGCAGAGCCTATTCAAACGGTCATGCGTCGCTACGGTATCCCCGAGCCTTATGAAAAGCTCAAAGCACTGACGCGCGGTCAAGCGATAACCAAGGAAATTCTCCAAGAATTTGTCGCGACACTCGATTTGCCTGATGCCGTGATTGCTGAACTGAAGGCGCTGACACCATCGACCTACGTGGGTATGGCAGAGACACTCACGAATAATTGGTTGGACTAGGTCGTTGATCTCACCGCGCTTTCAGTTGGACGCGCAAGCTTTTTTGGTTGATAACTGGCAGAAAAAGCCTACGCTCATTCGCGGCGCAATACCGGGATTTCAATCGCCCATTACGCCTGAAGAGCTGGGTGGACTCGCCATGGAGCCTGAGGCTGACTCTAGAATCGTTTGCCTAGATGATGGGGCTTGGTCGCTTGAGCACGGCCCGTTTACCGAGCACGACTTCCAGCGACAGGGGAAATGGAGCCTTTTGGTTCAGCGAGTCGACGAATGGTTTCCAGAGGTTATGGCACTGCGTGGGTGCGTCGATTTCCTACCGCAGTGGCGCTTCGATGACATTATGGTCAGTTACGCCACGGATGGTGCTGGCGTCGGCCCGCACTTCGATCAGTACGATGTATTTTTACTTCAAGGTGCGGGTCAACGACGCTGGAAAATCGGCCCAAAATGCGACTCGACTACTCCTGCAGTTAACGAGAGCGATCTTCGTTTGATTGATGCATTCGAGCCCACAGAGACTTACTTGCTCCAGCCCGGTGATGTCCTTTACGTGCCGCCCGGATTTGCACACTGGGGAGAGGCTGTCGGTGAGAGTATGACCTATTCATTGGGCTTTCGAGCGCCCAGAATAACTGACCTCGTAGCACGTTTGTCGGATACCGTCATCGATCGACTCGAGGATGGTCTGCTGCTCGAAGACAAAGACTCAATGAAAGTCCAGCCAAAGCCAGGAGAGATCCTCAGTGCTCACGCTGAAAACGCGCGACAAGCTGTTTTTAATGCCCTGAAGACGCTGGATACTGACGACGATTGGTATGCGGAGCTACTGTCTGATCTAAGGCCGCCACCAGAACAAACCGATGAGCCAATAGCGAACTTCGTTGAACTAAATCCCAGCCAAAGACTACTTTGGCGACAAAATGGTGAACATATCTCGGCTTATCTCGGCGGTGAGCGATATGAATTACGCCCTGAAGACGAGCCATTACTCTGTGCAATTTGCAGTGGAGGATTCATCGGGGTTGATACGCTAGACGACTATCAAATCGACGTTTTTAAGCAGTGGTGGTCACTGGGCTTTCTTGAGGAGCGCTCAATCATTGACACGCATTAATGGTCAACTAGCACGCCGACCGCGTTGCCCTCAAAGTGCACATCATAAACGGGCAACGCGGCGCAAACGCCCTCTACATGTGCGCCCGAGCGAAGGGAGAACCCAAAGTTGTGACGCGGGCAAAAGACAACTTGCTCCTCGATGAGTGCATCTTCCATACCCTGCTCCTGGTGTGGGCAAAGTGCACCAAACGCGTAAATGTCATCACCTTCTTTTGCAAGAATGAGTGCTAGCGAATCAATTTTGAAGCGTTTCCGATAGCCATCCTGAAGGTTAATTAGCTTATCAAGCGCTAAGAATCGCATGCTATCGGTCTATTTCGCTAAGCATATTAATGACTCTGACGGCTGCGCTCACTGGCGTCAGAGATCCCTCGCTAACCTTATTCTTGATGACAGGTAGTGCCTCACGAATTTTCGGATTGTCTGACAACTGCTGTCGCAACATTTCATCCATTAGCTGCGTCATCCATTGAAGATTTTGCTCAGCACGACGTCGGTTAAGCGCGCCCTGGTCCATAGCCTGTTGCTGATAGCGTCGCATCATTGCCCAACAGTCCGCAATACCCTCTTGTTCAAGTGCGGAACAGGTACGCACTTCGGGCTTCCAGAAATCATTACTCGCCAGTAGCGACATCGCACTCTGGTAGTGAAGTTTAGTTTTGCGAGCTAAGCTCGCGCTCTCCCCGTCTGCCTTATTGATCAAAATTGCATCGGCAAGCTCTAATATCCCCTTTTTAATGCCCTGCAGTTCATCGCCACCACCGGGAAGTAACAGCATCAAGAAGAAATCGACCATGCTGGAGACTTGGTGCTCAGATTGCCCAACACCCACTGTTTCAACAAGAACAACGTCGAAACCTGCGGCTTCACATAGCAACATTGACTCCCGAGTCTTCAGCGCTACGCCACCAAGTGCCCTGCCGGCAGGCGATGGGCGTATGAAGGCACGCGGATCACGAGACAGAAGCTCCATTCGCGTCTTATCACCTAAAATAGAACCGCCTGCCATCGGAGAACTTGGATCGACCGCGAGTACCGCTACTTTGTGGCCTTGCGAGATCAGATGCTGCCCAAAGGCTTCGATAAAAGTTGACTTACCAACACCGGGGACGCCAGTGATGCCAATACGGAGGCTATTACCGGTGTGGGGCAACAGCTCATTAAGAAGCACCTGAGATGCCTCTCGATCCTGAGGCCTCGAGCTCTCGACCAAGGTAATCGCCTTAGCAAGTGCTCGGCGATTGCCTAATAGTATGCTCTCAGCTGTTGGCATTAACGGCATCAAGTACCTTGCGGGCCGCTTCCGGGATGGGGGTCCCCGGACCGAAGATCAAGCTCACGCCGGCATCATACAGGTACTGGTAATCCTGTTGAGGGATAACACCACCGGCTATAACAACAATATCTTCCGCACCCTCGGCCTTAAGCGCTTCGATCAGCTGCGGAACCAGCGTCTTATGACCGGCAGCGAGGCTTGATGCGCCAACAATATGCACATCGTTCTCGATGGCTTGCCGAGCGACTTCCTCTGGTGTCGAGAACATAGGCGATAAATCGACGTCGAAGCCGACATCCGCGAAAGCTGTAGCAACCACTTTCGCACCCCGATCATGTCCATCCTGCCCCATCTTAGCGACGAGTAAGCGAGGACGTCTTCCGTACTGAGCAACGAAGTTCTCTATATCCATCGAAATCTGTTTCCAGTCTTCATCGTGTTCGTACGCTGCACCATAAATACCTGATACGGTTTGCGCACTAGCGACGAAGCGGCCGAAATGCTTTTCTAACGCGTCTGATATCTCGCCTACCGTAGCACGGTGCCGGGTAGCGTTCACCGCAAGCTCAAGAAGATTGCCCTCACCGGTCTCTGCAGCCGCTGATAGTGCCTCAAGACAAGCAGCGACCGCCTCGGTATCACGAGTTTCCCGAATGTGCTTAAGTCGAGCAATCTGAGAATCACGAACCGCATCGTTATCGACCTCGAGGATATCAACTTCATCCTGCTCATCGATTTGATACTTATTTACACCGACAATCACGTCCTCGCCACGATCAATACGCGCTTGTTTCTTAGCCGCAGCTTCCTCAATTCTTAGCTTTGGCAAGCCTGTCTCGATCGCCTGAGCCATGCCGCCGGCCTCCTCTACCTCTGCGATAAGCGCCCGGGCTTTCTCAGCGATCTCATTGGTCAGCGACTCCATCATGTAGGAGCCCCCCCAAGGATCAACCACTTGGCTGATGCCGGTCTCTTCTTGAAGGACCAGCTGCGTATTTCGCGCAATACGTGCGGCGAAGTCTGAGGGTAATGCAATCGCTTCATCGAGCGCATTCGTGTGCAAGCTCTGTGTGCCGCCAAATACCGCGGCCATCGCCTCGATGGTCGTCCGGACAATATTGTTATAAGGATCCTGCTCAGTAAGTGACCACCCTGAGGTTTGACAGTGCGTTCTCAGCATCGAGCTTTTCGGGTTGCTCGGTGAAAACTCGCCAACAATCTCTGCCCACAATAATCGTGCCGCACGCATCTTGGCGATTTCCATGTAGAAATTCATGCCGATACCCCAGAAGAACGAGAGTCTGGGCGCGAAGTCATCGATATTGAGGCCAGCGGCGATCGCGGTGCGGATATACTCCTTCCCATCGGCTAGAGTGTAGGCAAGTTCCAAAGCGGCGTTCGCGCCCGCTTCTTGCATGTGATAGCCGGAAATCGAGATGGTGTTGAAGCGCGGCATGTTCTTGGAACAATACGCGATGATATCCCCAATGATTCGCATACTCGGCGATGGCGGGTAGATATAGGTATTACGCACCATAAACTCTTTCAGAATGTCATTCTGAATGGTTCCGGCCAGTGCATCTGGCCCTACACCTTGCTCTTCCGCGGCAACGATATAACCAGCTAGAACGGGTAAAACCGCACCGTTCATCGTCATCGAAACAGAGACTTTATCAAGGGGAATACCGTCAAAGAGAACCTTCATGTCCTCGACAGAATCAACCGCGACCCCAGCTTTACCGACATCGCCGGCGACGCGGGGGTGATCCGAGTCGTAACCACGGTGGGTGGCCAAGTCAAAAGCTACTGACACACCCTGCCCGCCTGCCGCCAGGGCCTTACGATAGAACGCATTGCTCTCTTCAGCCGTTGAAAAGCCTGCGTACTGACGAATCGTCCAACGACGGCCTGCATACATAGTCGCCTGTGGACCACGAATGTAAGGGCTCATGCCGGGCATGGTATCCGTGTAAGGCAGCTCGGCGATATCCTCCGCGGTGTAGAGGACCTTCATTGGAATGTCTTCGGGTGTGAACCATGTAAACTCGTCAGGCGTCAGCCCTTTGCTTTGCTTCTCTACAAGCGACGCCCAATTGTCCTTGTTCGCTTTACTCGGATCATAAATCGACATTATTGGTCTTCCTGCGGCTGGGAGAGTTCGACAAGGACGCCGTCACAGCTCTTTGGGTGAATAAAGATTACGCGTGCGCCGTGTGCACCTGGTGTTGGCTCATCGCTTAGAAACTGATACCCCTTTTTCTTGAGGCGCTCGACGTCGGCGTCAATATCGTTTGTTCGGAAGCATAAGTGGTGAATACCACCTCCGCGCTTTTCAAGGTATTTTGCAATCGGGCCTTCACCCCGAAGCGGATGAACCAACTCGATACTTGAGGGTGGAAGCGGAAAAAATGCGGTAGATGTCTTAGCAGCCTCGACAGCTTCCGTCCCCTCGTAGTCAAGCTGGAAGTCCGTCATGAAGCGGTCGATAGCCGCTTCCAAATCAGGCACCGCTATCGCTATATGGTCTAAACCGGTAATCATTTTATCTTCCTCGTTAAGCAATCGCATCCAGCAAGACAGACGTACTCGCCGCACGAAGCTCGCGAACCTCGCTCTCTGACAAGACCTCGGGTCGTTCCTTAGGCGTCACTCTAAAGATCGGCTGTCCTTTCTTGATGATCACGCCATCACCTTCCACCAAGACCTCATCAACGACACCGTCAAACGTTGCGTTGACCTTGTTGAACATCTTCATGACCTCAATTATGAACAGGGGGTCCCCAGCTTTGAAGCTCGACCCAGGCTCTGCATAGAGAGGCTCGCCAGGCGCCTCGCGTCCGTAAAACATCCCACCGCTGGTTGCGACGATCTCATCTGCGTTGGCCGCGGGCGGCGGAGCAAGTGCCTTCGCCATTGCGTCCTGATGGTCATCATCTAATAAGCGCTCTGGAATGAATATGCTAAGGTCTGAATTTACCTCGAGATCATAAAACCCGGTTTGCTGTGCTAGTGCAGGCAAAAGTAACAGCAGTGACAAGCCCGCTTGATGTCCTTGATGAGCCGCTTTAATCGTTGACCATGTAGCTCCGTCCATTCCTTCGGGCGAATGCGCCTCAAGCCTTATAGATAAATCCGCCCACACATCAACATCTAACTCGTTTATGGCATCCAGGTAAAAGGCATCAGCCGTCTCCAGCATCTGAGCGTCGTGCGACCAGATTTGCTCTGAGGCGGCCGCACCGCCCTCATCGTCAAGGTTGAGGAAGTGGTAAGTATCTATCAGTACGTCAACGGGATTTTCCACGAATGAGATCTTTCCATCCTCCGCCTTAAACGCCCCTCTATTGGCACTGAGCCAACCAGATAGTGTATGCGGACAATCCAATAGTTGCTGAAGAGGCCGGAGTACTAACGTTTTCTTCGCCTCCAGCAGTGCATGGGCGCCCTTTCCATAACGTTTGATATAGGTCCTCCAAGCAGCCTCCAGGTCTATATTCTGCGCCCCTGCCGCTAGTTCACCGACGGCAGTCAGATACGGGACAATGAACTTAGTCGTGGGTCGAGCGTGAACGGTACGATTTAAAAACCAATGCACCAAGCCGTAGTGGAAGTTCAAGTTGGTACTCAAGTCTCTGCCACGCAATGCAGTGACTCGAAGAATCTCCGCCATTTTTTCGTACGAGGTTTCCCGCGAATCCCCAACGCTGAGAATCAACGCAATATTCGAATCATAAGCGCCCGCCAAGGTGTATTTCATGAATACATCCGTGTCGGGGTTATGTACGCAGATGCCCTGATCGTCACGAATTTCTCCCTCAATAGCATCCGACCAATGCTCAATCTGTCCGCCTGCATGTGGCTGCAAAGCATCGTTGGTCGCGTTCATACGCGCCTCTAAGCTGTCGTTGTTCCGCAAGACACGATCAGGTTTGGGCAATTTCGATCCGTGTGCTGCTAGCAGGACCATTGCCTCAACCAAGGAGTTCACGACGAAGCTCTGACTCGCATCCTCCGGATTACTAAATTTGAGCGCATAACAGAGTTCAGAGACGCGGTGTTCCACCTGAATCCGCGTGTTCATCTCCATGAAAAAGTGACTGTCTGTATCTACGATGCACTCAAAGGTCGAGACCGAATCCAGTCCAACCGCAGCCCCAAATCGAGAGGCTTCCTCTTCCATCGTATCCAGCGTAACTAGGTCGGCTTTGAGTACTTCCGCCTGAGTGGTCAGTCCTGCCGCCGCGACCTCCTCGGCTGCCTCAATGAGTGACTCGCGAGTAACCGACACCTCGAGGAGCTTCTGCTCATGCATTTGTAGAGAGCAGTCACGACCTCCAAGCGTCATGCACCAGTCACCGTTACCAATAACCTGAATTTCCTGGTGTCGAGTCGACTCGATATTGAGCTCTACAAGGACGTTTTTGTTGTCACCGACGCCGGACGCTTTTACCTCCTGTAAGATCTCTTTGACCAACTCACCCGTGCGGGCAGCATCGCCACGCTCGACGATTCGCTGGCCTTTGCCACCACCTCCACCAATCGCCTTAAGGCGAACGCGGTTGTTGGGGTATTTCTCGTTCATACCCTCCACGGCTTCCTGGAGGGTCGCAATCAGCTCATCAATCGCGTAGACGTCAATGCCCGCTTTGTAGGACGCGTTCAGAACTCGATCTGCAATCTCCTCAAGATCATCGCCTGTCAAATCCACATCATCAAAACTGTGCGCCTTACAGAGTTCGCCTAGTGCGTCGGCTGATGGGTATTTCTTTAGCAGTGTGAGTGTAGTGGCGTTGTCGACACCTGGTGTTACCGAGACGCCTGCCTTGAGAGCCGTGCGTTTAGCTTCATCTTTTAGGCCCGCCTGTCGCACGGTGCGTGAGCAAGGGCCGATAAAGTTAAGGCCGGCATTTTCCATCGACGCAACCATCGTTTCGTCTTCGGCCATGAAGCCATAACCGGCAAATATCGCGTTGTACCCATTGTCGTGGGCGATCCGAATGATTTCCTGAATACGGGCTTCGCGATCTGCCTTGTCGATGCCCGAGTAATCACTCACCCTATGCACGCGTGTTGGGTCTGTTATTGTTCTCAGCTCGGGAGCGATTGCTCTTGGGTAAACGATCGCATCCTTCTCTGATAGTAGGATTCCGTAGTTGTCTATACCCATTTCGTCGAAGACATCCATTGCCTCCTTACGGATGGGCCCGCGACAAATAATAAGAGGCTTGATGTGGGTGCAATCAAACTGGCTGACCCAGCTATCATCGCTGTTACCAAGACGACGGTCTTGGTGAATCAGCGGATTATGCAAATAGTGTTCATTTGACACAGTTAAACTCCAAGATAACTCACTGATTTTTAGTGGAATTCACGCTGAACGCCGCTCATGGGTTCAGGTTTATAATGGCGTAGACAGAACATAAGGTGTTTCGCTATCACCGAACGCAAATCCTGTGGCATTACGATCTGAGATACCGATCCAACACTAAGTGCCTCCTCAGGATTCATAATTTCGCGCTCATAGCGCTTTGCCAAGTCCGCTTCGGCAGATTTCACCCATTCTGCAACACCGGCCTCTGCTAGGCCTTGAGCGTCCTCGGGCGAGGTTCCCTGCGATACTAATTCGTCTTTGGTCGCAACAACGCGCTCCGCAACCGAACTGCGAATCGCTTTTAGCTCGTCTTTATAAACGTACTCCACACCAGCTGGCCCCATGACCGCGACGCGCGTCGTTGGTAGCGCCACAACAAAATCGGCGCCGGTTGGATAGTTGTTGTAAGACGCATAAGCCCCGCCAAATGCGTTCCGAATGAGAATCAAGAAGCGGGGCGTGCGGAGATCAACGATTGCGTCGAGCATCGCCCGTCCAGCTTGAACAATTCCGCGATGCTCCTGCTCTCTTCCCGGTAGGAATCCGGTCGTATCCTCGAGGAACATGACAGGGATGTTGTAGAGATTACAAAAACGGATGAACCGCGCGTTCTTGAGCGCCGCATCGATATCAATCTGTCCTGACGCGACCGCCGAGTTGTTGGCAACAAAACCCACAACGTGCCCGCCTATACGCCCCAAACAGGTGATCGTGTTTTTCGCACGCTCTTCCTGAATTTCTAGGAAATCGCCGTGGTCGCATAGTTGCTGAATGATGATCGAACTATCGACGGGCGTATTGAATCCAGTGGCTGACTCGAAGGCCGTTTTTAACAGCGTATCGATATCGCTGGTGCTTCGGTCGATGGGATCAGAGCAGGTCTGAACACCGGGAGCCACCGCGTTGTTATCCGGCAAATAACGCAGGATCTCCCGCACTTTGCGCAGTGCTGCAACCTCATCTTCAACCACGAAGTCCGTAACACCCGTTTGGCTGTGCACACCGGGACCGCCTAGCTCATCGGGCGAGATGTCCTCACCCAACACTGATTTCACGACACCGGGACCTGTCAGCCCAAAGAACGTGTCCTTGGGCTGTATCAAGAAACTGCCTTGACGCGGCAAGTAGCTACCGCCACCTGCGTTAAAACCGAACATGCACATAATGCTAGGAACCACGCCTGAAATTTTACGAAGCCCAGTGAATGCTTCTGCGTAGCCATCAAGACCACCTACACCGGCGGGGATATAAGCACCCGCAGAGTCATTTAGGCCAACTAAAGGGATTCCTCTCTTTCCCGCAAGCTCAAATAATCGCGCGAGTTTTTCACCATTGGTGGCATCCATTGAGCCTGCGCGTACAGTGAAGTCATGCCCGTAAATAGCGACATCACGCCCGTCTATGCGACCAACCGCTGTTACCAGCGAGGCACCATCTAGGTTAGGACCCCAGTTTTGGTACAAAACGGTAGGCGCCTCATCAACAAGAAATTCGATGCGCTCCCATACA
>CBFHHL010000023.1:0-7148 GCA_965655685.1 Luminiphilus sp. | reverse complement strand
TACATTCGGTCATCTACCGCGACGTCAATTGATCCATCCTCAAGATCAATGGTCAAAACGTAATCGAGGAACATCGAGTTTCCCGACATCATCGCTCGACCTTTACCGCGCACGTCCCCCGCTGTCGCTGTATATGAGCCATCTCCTGATCGACTCAGACGCCAGACCCGTGTTTGATTCTCGCCGTCATCAAAGACGAACCGCTCATCGAGTGTGCCAACACCGTCCTGCCAACACGCCGTAATTTCTGCCACAAACGAGCGACTCGCGAAGCCGCGGTAGTTTTTTACAATGCCATGCGCCGTCAGAAATCCTGAGAAGAATGATTCTGCAGAAAAAACAGGTGCTTTACTCTCATATTCTTCAACGCTGACACGCGTGCAGGCGCTCAAAAATATAACTAGTAACATCGCTATCGGTTTATTCATTCAAGTCACCATCGAACGCACAAAGACCACACTCACAAAAGTTGGGGCAAAAAAAACCCCGGACGAATGACCGGGGAATAAAAAACCATCTGGGGGAAGATGGCTTGGAAACCAAATAAGGTTGTGATTGTTACGAACCTTCATAAAAGGTGGATCACCGATTGATCACTGACCGCACCAAAACATGAACAAAAAAAGGGCGACCCGAGGGCCGCCCTTTTTGTAGGTTACCGCTTGGTGCTTAGAGCGAACCTGGAACAGTCCAGCCAGCCCACCAAGGGTTTGAACCGTCAGGGTTCACAGCACCGATGTAGTCAGTCGCGTCGAGATAGCTCGTATTCGCAGTTGACTCTGGGAATGCCGCATTGATCTCGGTCCAGTTCAGTGGAGCTGCCAACAAGGCTTCAGGTGCCTGCGATGCGAGGATAGCGTCAAGTGCAGGAGCTGCAACAACCACCGTTGCGTTACCTACAGCATCAGCACCTGCTTCACTGTTCGCAGAAACCAACGTACCGCCGTTACCGTCGTTCGCACAATCTTGAATCCAATTGTTGAACACAAGTGCCGTGTTTACCAAGGTCTCTGAACCGCCGCGGATGCGAGCGCAAGAGTCAAAGGTATTGGGCGTGTCACCCGCTACGGTAGCAACCACGTTGTGGAAGAATCCACCAGAGAGCGCTTTGAACTGCATGATGAACGAGTCGTCATTAGCCTGCTTGTTGGCAATGATAGTTACGTTAGACACAGTTGGCTTAGACAATGGCTCGTCCGCACCCTGGGTATCCATCTCGAACGCTTCACCGCTGCCTTCTGGAGACTGCTTAACGATCACGTACTGCATGTTTCCACGGTAGCCTTCGTCCCAGTCAACTGAGTCGTCGCGTGCACCGGTAACAACGGCGTACTTAACGTTGACGTCACCGCCGTAGAACTCGATACCGTCATCTGCATTGTCGTGGATTTGCACGTAAGAGATCTCAGTACCACTGCCCACGCCGTTCAGTGACAGACCGTTGATCTCGTCACCATCAGCATTGATGAGGTAGCCACCTTCAGCAATGACAACATACTTAAGCGTACCGCTGTCATCGTTACGTGTCTCACCATTGATCTGACCGAAGTTACCAGCACCGCCTTCGGCAGTGATGTTACAGAGGTTATCTGTACAAGTGTTGTGACGACCAAAGCCACTGATGATCAAGCCGCCCCACTCGAATGGACCGTCTAAACCTTCGTCTTCAGAGCTGAAGACAATTGGCGCCGTCGGCGTACCGACGGCTTCGATGTTGGCACCGCGGTTAATCTGGAGAACAGCTGCTGTACGGAACGTACCGTCAGATGCTTCAAGACCCTTCACCTGAACACCCGCTTCGATAGTCAACGTAGGGGTAGTTAGCTCGGCGCCACCTTGCGTGAAGCCTTGTGAATCGAGGATCTCAGCACCGTTACCGAACTGAACACGACCATTCAGTGTGTAGGTGTTACCTGCAACCAAGGTCATGTCTTCGTTGTAAATACCCTGGAGCTCACAAACGTTTTCTGCAGTCTCTGTCGTACCTGCAGGACATTCGATTGCAACAGCTTCTGGCGTACCAACCGAACCTTCGATGGTCCAACCGTCCCACCACGCTGTCGTTGCATCCGGATCAACCGCACCAATGTAGTCAGTCGCGTCAAGGAAATCAACGTCAGCTACAGACTCCGCGAACGATGTGTTGATCGCCGCCCAGTCTAATGGAGCAGCAAGTTTAGCCGCGCTAGCAGTTGAAGCACCCAATGAGTTGAGGTTAGCGAACGTTGCGTTAACGTTTACTGCCGCACCTGTCATATCGACAGTCGCGAGAACACCGTGGTCACCAGGCGCGTTACCGCAATCTTGGATCCAGTTATTGAAAACGAGTGCGGAGCCGACCAGCGTTTCTGAACCGCCTCGAATGCGAGCACAGGTATCAAACGTGTTTGGCGAATCTGCGTCAACGGTTGCAACAACGTTATGGAAAAAGCCACCCGAAAGCGCTTTAAACTGCATGACAAACGAATCATCGTCAGCCTGCTTGTTAGCAATGATAGTGACGTTAGATACCGTTGGCTTAGACAATGGCTCGTCCGCACCCTGAGTATCCATCTCGAACGCTTCACCGCTGCCTTCTGGAGACTGCTTAACGATCACGTACTGCAAGTTACCCTGGTAACCTTCGTCCCAGTCGACCGAATCGTCGCGCGCGCCAGTAACGACTGCGTACTTGACGTTGACGTCACCGCCGTAGAACTCGATACCGTCATCCGCGTTATCGTGGACCTGGATGTACTCGATGCTTGTGCCGCTGCCAACGCCGTTCAATGACAGACCGTTGATCTCGTCACCGTCAGCGTTGATAAGGTAGCCACCTTCGGCAATGACAACGTACTTAAGCATGCCGCTGTTATCGTCAGCCGTCTCACCAGCTACTTGACCGAAGATACCGGCACCGCCTTCAGCAGTGATGTTACAGAGGTCATCGGTACAGGTATTGTGACGACCAAAGCCGCTGATGATCACACCGCCCCATTCGAATGGGCCTTCATAACCTTCGTCTTCGGAGCTGAAGATAATAGGCGCGTCTGCTGTACCAACGGCCATGATTTTAGCGCCACGGTTAATCTGCAGTACCGCAGCCGTTCGGAACGTACCGTCGGAAGCCTCAAGACCCTTCACTTCAACGCCAGGCTCAATAGTCAAGGTAGGTGTTGTTAATGAGTCTCCGTTCTCGAGCGTGTTCTCAGTTGCCATGTTGGCAGAGCCGTTACCGAACTGCACGCGACCGTTCAGCGTGTACGTGTTGCCAGCAGCAAGTGTCAAATCACTGTTGTAGGACCCACTCAGCTCACACACGTCCGCGGAAGTCTCAGTAGTACCTTCGGGACATGGAACTTCGTCTGTCTCGGGCTCGGGCTCGGGCTCAGGCTCTGGAGCTGGGGCTGGATTATTAGTGGTGTTGTTACTGTTGCTCTGACTATTATCGGTCGTTGGAGCGTCAATAACGATGGTGGCCTCATCACCATCACTACACCCTGACAGGCCCACCAGGGCCCCAGAGGCTAATAGCGCCATTACTAGCTGCTTGTTCATTACACATTTCTCCCTAGTGGAATAACGACATTACGTCGGTGGTGTTGCATTAAATTTCCCAATCGATACCGACTTGGAAACTGGTGCCTCGCTCGTAACGCTGGAAGACTCTTCCTCCCTGCGTGTACTCAAATTCTTCATTCAATAAATTATTGACCTTCGCGCGGAGGGACAGCGCTTCAGAGATATCCCATCGGTAGACCAACTGAACATCCAACCGAGGTTCGAGAATTACGTCCGCCGCACCCTGGATGCCACGGTCGGCGACTGTCTCGCCGTTTTGGTTCAATAGAAGCGTCACCTGCTGATCCGACGCGAAGTTGTCATAACCAATAATGAGGTTAGCCGTGTACTCAGGCTGCCCTTGCATCGGTCGAAGTAGACCGTTACCGAGATCAACCTCGGAATCGATGGATGCGGCATTCAAGTCGATGAATAGCTCGGAGTCTCCAGACTCGTTTAGAGGAAAGGACACTCGACCCTCAACTTCTATACCGGTCAGCTCTGCAACATCTGAATTCTGGAAGGTGCGGGCGTTAGCGGCAGTACCTGAGGCTGCAATAACAACACGCTCAATGGCATCCTCGATTTCCTTGTAGAACAGAGCAATCGACAAGCTATCGCCTGCCGCCTCGTCGAAATACCACTCCCAACGCACGTCAGCGTTAGTAATGGCTGACGTCTCGAGGAATGGATTACCAAAGACCTGGGCACCAAACTCCAAGTCTAAGTAGTACGCGTTTGCAGTTTCTTTGAAGTCGGGTCGCGCCACAGTCTCACTCACCGCAATTCGAAGTTGCTGTGTGTCAGTAAAGGCCCAATTAATTCCCAAATGCGGCAGAGAGACGGACTCATCAATAATTGAGTCGACGGGCTGCCCACTAAAACTGCTAAACGTCTCTGTCGTCTGCGTGTACTCTTCAAAGCGAACACCGCCAATTACCTGCCAGTCGAGACCAAAGGTATGGTCATAAAGCACGTAGGCGCTGTTATAGGTAAGATCTGCCTCGTAATTGTCAGAGGGTAGAGTCGACTCGGTGAAAGTTAGGCCGCGCGTTACCGAGCCCTGCACACCGCCCAGTGCAGGTGACGTCACATCGCCGTTGACCACAGACTGACAAGGTCTGACGTTGAAACCACTGCCTTCGCCGCAGGCATAGATGACGTCTGATACCGACGCGTTGTCAGCAGCAACAACATCACCTGCAAGGATCGTGGAATAACCGTAAATCGCCGCTTCTGCGATACGATCTCGCTCGATGGCACTCACGCCAACTTTGAGCACACCGAAAGAGTCCCCGTTGTCGAACACATCCCAGGTCAGATCAGCGGACACCTCATAATTGTTGTCTATGAGATTATTGAACCGACGGCTACTGCTGCCGTAGTTGAAAAAGAATCCGTTGAAAAGGTCACCTTGCTCGAGGTTTGTCTCTCCGTAATCGAACCCAGCAACTAAGACGTCGCCAGCCGTCTCGGACTGACTTGCGATGAAGGACGACGTTCTGCGGTCAGGTACGTCCCGCTCTGCTTGGCTTGCCGTTGCCTGCCATTCCAAGAATACTGAGCCTGAGGCGTTGAGGAAGTGAGAGCCTAGAATCTGTGTCGATGCGTATTGGCGCTCTTCCCACTGAATACTGGTACCAACGACCGAGCGAAATTCATCTCCCTCGACACCGACCAAGCGCTCCACAAAACTATCTGTTACTCGGGAAACAATGTTATTCCACTCGTAGGTGCTATCGCCGATTCCCAGTCCGACAGACACTATACCGCTGGCTTCGACGCTGTTTGTGGCAGTTTCAAACTGGAAATCGTCAGCGAGGATATCTGATCCCCCACCATAGGTGCGACGAACACCAGACTCTCTCTGGCTCCAGCTGTTCGAGTAACTAGCGGCAGCGAAATAGCCGATCTCCGCATCTCCAACGTAGGTAATGTCTCCGGCCGTTATTCCAAAATCAACGTCGGGTGTCACCGTTGCCGTATCTGCGTCCCAGCCGTCCATCATCAATAGGCCAGCAGCGCGGCGTAACTCACTCCCGACATTATTATCGAGCCGGAAGGTATTACCATTACTATCCGTTATTGAGCCAATGCGTAACGCTTCAGCAATGGTTGCGACCGCAATATCTTCCTCGCGGGTACCGTCGTCCCAGCCGAGGAAATCAAAATCTCCGTCAAGCGGGTCAACACCGACAGAGTCGTTGGTTAAGCCAGTAACGCCGCCCACCTTGAAAGACACTTCGAAGAACGCCTCGTCAGGAAACGTCTTTGTATTTATCACTAGGTTGCCGCCCGTGGACTCGCCGGGCATGGAGGCCAGATAGGTTTTCTTAACGTCTAATTGGTTTACAAAGCTTGAGGGAAATAGATCCAGAGGCACCGTACGCCGTGAAGGGTTCGTCGACGGCATTGCAGAGCCGTTCAAGTTCGCGGTGACGTAGCGATCGCCCAAGCCACGAATAACGACATACTTGTCGTTTTGCACTGAAACACCGGGCACCCGGACGACCGAGGCAGCCACATCGCTATCGCCATAGCGCGCGAGTTGCTCCACCCCTAGCGTGTCAACAATGTTACCCGTGTCGCGTTCGCTAATCTCAAACGCGGTAGGATCAAAACTTCCGAGAACAAACACCTCTTCCAGAATAGGAGCGGCAACCGCGACGTCTACGGAGTCACTCGCTAGCGCGACTGACGCACCGCGAGCCACACCCGCGAAAACCCGAACGTCATATTGCTGTCCATCTACTGTAAGTGTGTACCGACCACGAGGCGCGCTCGCTGTGGCAATACCTTGTGCGTTAGAGGACGCCACACCACCGCCGTTTGAGAGGCTCACAACCACACCTTCTACGGGGGCTCCGTCGCGCGTGACCGTCACCTCCAGAGCACCTTGAGCTTTACCGCGTCTTTCGGCCGCAGACTCGCGACTCGAATACACATCTACCTGAACGTCGTCTTCGGAATCGATGTCCAAGGCAATATCGACCAGCTGTCCAGACTGCGACGCAACTCGAACGCTTTGTCGCTTACCCTCGGCCTCAACTGCAATGACGTGTCCACCTGCACCCAAGTCGGCAAGCAGCGACCCGTCTTGTTTTGTATCACCAATCGCCACGCCATCGACGCTCACAGTGGCAGCCGCCAGAGGCTGCCCTCCCTGGAACACATACACTAGCAACTCATCATCTGCGCTAGCGTTGGCTGAAAACATACCGGCAGCTGCGGCAAGTAGAAGGGAACGAGCTAAGTCAACGGATCTCATCGCGGCCTCTTTACAAAACACACCCCCACCCATTAGGAGCGTTACGGCCGGAACTTTATGCCCCAAAAATGACAGCTTCCTTGCAAAAATGTGACGTTTTCATGACTGGCCCTTAAGTCGCGTTTTGCAAGACAAACTAAGTTTTTGTTTCTGCATTACTTTTGAAGCGGAGCTTCTTTTTTGCGTCACAAAACTTTCACTTTTCTTGGCTTTAAAGCGAGGTAAAGTGCGAAGTGATCGCTATCTGAGGCTATATATAGTGTGTGAACAGTAAACGGTGCACGATATAGCGGGTTAGCCCAACTAAACAGTGCCGACCCGAGCTCGGCATGACGTAAAG
>CBFHHL010000022.1:0-6600 GCA_965655685.1 Luminiphilus sp. | reverse complement strand
TTGAGAAAGCTGCGGTGCTCTGTCTCGATGGGGTGGGTGAATGGGCAACAAGCTCGGTTTGGTTAGGTGATGGACGCAAGCTCACACCGCAATGGGAAATCAGATTCCCACACTCGTTAGGTCTGCTGTACTCCGCGTTTACCTACTACACGGGATTCAAAGTCAACTCGGGCGAGTACAAGCTAATGGGGCTGGCGCCCTACGGCGAGCCAAAGTATGTCGAACTTATCAAACAGCACCTGATCGACATCAAATCCGACGGCACGTTTCGGCTCGATATGCGGTACTTCAACTACGCGACAGGTCTGACAATGACCAACTCGCGCTTCAATCGCCTGTTTGGCGGTGCCCCGCGCCAGCCTGAGTCAGAACTGACACAGCGTGAAATGGATATTGCGGCGTCGATACAAGTCGTCACTGAAGAAATTGTTTTAAAAATTGCAGCAACAATTCATGCGGAGTTAGACGTTGATTATCTATGTCTTGCCGGGGGTGTTGCGCTCAACTGTGTTGCCAATGGTCGGCTCGACGAAGAGGGGCCATTCAAAGCGACCTGGATACAACCGGCGGCAGGCGATGCGGGCGGCGCACTCGGCGCGGCTTTGGCCACTTGGCACGAATACCTAGGAAAGCCGCGTGACTGCAAGCGCGGTGCTGACCATATGCAGGGTAGTTATCTTGGTCCCAGTGCAGACCAATCTGAGGTCGAATCTTTTCTTGCAACCATAAACGCGCCCTTTCATACGCTCAATGACCATGAACTCATGCAAAAGCTCGCCACTCTCCTAGCCGAGGATAAGGTGGTTGGCTGGTTCAACGGACGCATGGAGTTTGGACCAAGGGCATTAGGTGCGCGATCGATTATTGGTGATGCTCGCTCACCCAACATGCAAACGACCATGAACCTCAAGATTAAATACCGTGAGTCATTCAGACCCTTCGCGCCCGCCATTAAAGCTGAGTCAGTCGCGAAATGGTTTGGTCGGGAGCAAGAAAGCCCCTACATGTTGAAGGTAGCAAGCGTCAAAGACGAGCACCGAATGCCGCTTTCGGATGATGAGTCGGCGCTTTTCGGTATCGATAAATTGAACGTACCTCGCTCTTCGATACCCGCCGTCACACACGTCGATTACTCCGCGCGCATTCAGACCGTCCACGAAGAGAGAAACCCTCGGTTCTATGCCTTGTTATCTGCATTTGAGGAGCACACTGGATGTCCGGTGCTTATCAACACCTCGTTTAACGTGCGTGGTGAGCCTATCGTCTGTACACCTGAAGACGCATATCGCTGTTTTATGCGTACCGGAATGGATGTTTTGGTTCTAGAGAACGCACTACTTTTAAAACATGAGCAACCTGTCTGGGAGAATGATGACGGGTGGAAGGATGAGTTTCAGCTCGATTGACGTCGTAATAAGCGTCGACGTTGAATTGTGAATACAAGAAGTTTTTGGAGCGTGTGACACAAAGAGGATCATTAAGACAAGTTGCGAGAGGGGTCGGATGAAAAGGTCGTACAAAAGTGTAGGCAAGAATGAAGACAAGAAGAGAGGCTGAAGCAGGAGCCATGAACGAAGCGCTAAAAGACCGACGTGGAAAGAGAGTTCGGGGAGAGATAGGTGGTGGAGAGAAGACCGCGGCACATGAGCGAATCGCAGCCTAACAACATTAGCTCGCCCGAGCTTCGCCAGTTTGGCCTGTTATTCAGCCTCATCCTGGTTGCGCTATTTGGCGTTACCTTGCCTTGGCTTTTTGCCGCACATTGGCCTAGTTGGCCATGGATAGTCGCAGGCCTCATGGTGACGGTTTCGGTGGTTTGGCCACCCGGGCTTCAGCCTGTTTATCGTATTTGGATGCGATTTGGGCTCATTGCAGGTTTTGTGAACACGCGAATAATTATGTTCCTCCTCTATTATGGCGTGTTCGTGCCCGTCGCCGTGCTCATGCGCCTCATGGGCCGAGACGCATTGGCGCGAAAATTGAGTAATGAAGAGGTCGCTAGCTACCGTGTGATCAGCACGAAACGACCAAAAGACCATTTCGAGAGACCGTATTAATGCTTGATCTATTAAAAGACCTGTGGGGATTCATGCTAGAGCGTAAAAAGCTATGGATGGCCCCGATAATTGGCATCATGTTGCTGCTCGGTATATTGGTTGTTATGACGCAGGGCTCGGCATTAGCGCCCTTTATTTATACAATTTTTTAGTCGTGATTAGACAGGTAGCGGCAGCCGACTGGCCTAACATCTGGCCGATCTTCAGCGAGATTACAAAAGCCAGGGGAACCTATACGTATCCCGCGGACGCCGATACCACGACCGCTAAAGGTTTATGGCTAAAAAATCCGACCGGACCTTCGGATTCGAAGAAGATGGTGAAATTCTTGGGGCCTACTATTTGAAGACTAACCAAGACGGGCCCGGTCAGCACATCCGTAAATTCGGTTACATAGTTTGCGGAACGGCGCGAGGCATGGGTTCGTTAACCAAACCTGATCAATAGGGTACGCTTAACAAAAAAACCTAGCAGGTAAAAACTCTATAACGAAGGTCAGACCATGAGTGATCCCTATCTTTTTTCAATTAACAACAACGTCGCGACCTTTAGCGTTAATGACGCGCCCTTTAACCTAATGCCGGTTGATTACATCGATCGCTTGGAAGAACAAATTCCTGACGTGCTAGCGGATAGCGCCATCCGCGCCATGGTTTTTACAGCAGAAGGCTTGTCCCACTTCTCCGCCGGTATGAACCTCAAGCAATTACCCGAGGGTATAAAGCGTGCAGGAAGCCCCGAAGCCTTTTTCGCCCAACGACACCGTGTCTTGGATATGATTGAAAACGGTGGCACTCCCGCCATTGCAACGTTCTTTGGCTCTTGTCTCGGCGCAGGACTCGAGCTGCCTCTTGCCTGTCATTTCAGAATTGCCGCCAGCGAGGGGGCGAAAATCGGCCTGCCTGAGATGGATCTTGGGAGCGTGCCGGCATGGGGAGGTTCGGCACGCCTACCCCGCGTTGTCGGCGAGCAATACGCGCTCGACATGATTCTTCGCGCGCGAAAAATTGACGGGCAAGAAGCCTTACGAATTGGTTTAGTCACCGAGGTCGTGCCTCTGGATGAGCTCAAAGCGCGGGCCCAAGCGCTGGGCGAAGAACTTGCGGCGCAGCCCAGACTCGCGGTGAAAGGTGTGCTCGACACGGTAGTGGGTTATCACACCAAAACCCTGGCCGAATCGATCGAGGATGAAAAACGCGCAGTGGCCGCCACCTTGGGCACACCTGACTCACAAGAGGGTATGATGGCGTTTCTTGAGAAGCGTAAACCCATCTTCAATAAGGACAGGTAGTGAGGCCCTCGCCTACTCAAGTACCCAACCACTAAGGAAAGACCGCGATCGAACTCATTGGGAGTCAACAATCGCCCCTTTAAATGCCGAAGAAGCCCAGACCCGAGCCTATGGACACCAGTAATAAAGATAAATCCGATACGTCGTTGCTCAGTAGACGCCGACTCCTTCGTGCTATGGGTGTGTCGACAGCGGGCGTTGCCGCGGCAGGCGCTATCGCCGCGAGTCGAGAAAAGATCACCGATGCGGGTGACACGGCTAAAGAGGAACTTGCCGAACTCAAAAAGCAATTCGATGCGCTCGACAAGCGATCAAAACTGATCCTGCGCTTAGTGCTGGTGCTGAGCGGTCTTGACCTTTTTCTTGCTATTTAACTGACTTTCCCAGATCAACCAATACTGACGCTTAGCCGGGTCCTTTGACGTTTATCTGAGCACTTAGCCTATCATGTCAGCTCTGATCGTGGCCTCAACGGCAAGACAAATATACCAACCCAGATCGATCTTTACGTGGACGACTCTTAACCTAATTACGTCAAGTGCTTGGCGTGAAATCGGAGGTGGTCCTCCATGAAGGTCGCTATAAAGAAATAACTATGGTCGTAACCCTCGTGCTCTCTATAGGTGAGTGGGAATCCAGTGGCCTCGCAGGCTGCTTGGAGGAGCTCTGGTCTCAATTGCTCAGCGAGAAACTGATCTGCAGCTCCCTGATCCACCAGAAGCGGTATATCCTTTGCGCCACCACGAATGAGCTCACAACTGTCGTGCTGCTTCCAGTGTGCTTCATTTTCGCCTAAATAGGCGGTGAACGCCTTTTGTCCCCAAGGACAGCTTGCGGGCGCACATATTGGCGAGAAAGCACTTACAGATCTGTAACGACCGGGATACTTTAGGGCTAGACTCATCGCACCGTGTCCGCCCATTGAGTGTCCACTGATGCTTAGCCGGTCAAGATCCAGACCATCGATGGATCTGAGCCAAGACGGCAACTCATGAACTACGAACTCTTCCATACGGTAATTATCTGACCATGGCGCCTGTGTCGCGTTGAGGTAAAAGCCAGCGCCCAGACCCAAGTCATAAGCACCCTCCGGGTCATCTGGCACACCATCGCCCCTGGGACTTGTGTCAGGAAACACTATAGCGATACCGAGCTCACTAGCGACACGTTGTGCACCTGCTTTCGTAACAGCATTTTCATCAGTGCAGGTAAGCCCTGACAGGTAGATGACGACGGGGACCGGATTCGATGCCGCAAACTCAGGCAAAAAAACAGAGAATATTGTGTCGCCCGCAAGCGCCGTCGAGGACGCTTGACAACGCCGTTGCTCTCCACCAAAACAGCGAATCGAAGACAAGAGCTCAAGCGTCATTAGAAAGTCACCACCGAGCGAATACTTTTACCTTCGTGCATGAGGTCAAATGCGTCATTAATTTTATCGAGAGGCATTGTATGGGTAATCATTTCGTCAATATTGATCTTCCCTTCCATATACCAATCAACAATTTTAGGGACGTCTGTTCGTCCGCGAGCACCACCAAATGCAGAACCTCGCCACGACCGACCTGTTACCAGCTGGAAGGGGCGGGTAGATATTTCTTGGCCGGCCCCTGCAACGCCGATAATGCAACTTTGCCCCCACCCCTTATGACAACACTCTAATGCTTGACGCATGACGTTCACATTACCAATACATTCAAAACTGTAATCAACGCCACCACCTGTCATTTGAATCAGGTGATCAACCACGTTCTCAACTTCGCTCGGGTTAACAAAATCTGTCATACCAAACTGTCGAGCCAAATCGGCCTTCGCAGGGTTGAGGTCGACACCAATGATCCGCGTAGCTCCCACCATTCTGGCACCCTGGATAACATTGAGGCCAATGCCACCGAGACCAAAAACCGCGACGGTGGACCCTGCTTCTACTTTCATGGTGAATGCCACAGCACCAATACCGGTGGTCACACCACAGCCGATGTAGCAGATCTTGTCAAAAGGCGCGTCTTCTCGGACTTTTGCAACCGCTATTTCAGGAAGCACCGTGTAATTAGAGAAGGTGGAGCACCCCATATAGTGAAGGATTGGCTGTCCATCAAGCGTAAAGCGACTCGTCTGATCAGGCATCAGGCCCTGCCCCTGAGTCTCTCGAATAGCTTGGCAAAGATTCGTCTTTGGATGCAGGCAGAAATTACACTCGCGACACTCCGGCGTGTAGAGCGGTATGACATGGTCACCGGGCTTAACTGACTTAACACCCTCACCCACGTCGACAACTATGCCTGCGCCTTCATGACCCAAAATGGCGGGGAAAGCGCCTTCTGGGTCATCACCGGATAGCGTAAAAGCGTCGGTGTGACAGACGCCTGTCGCCTTAATTTCCACCATGACCTCACCTGCGCGAGGCCCTGCGACGTCAACTTCCGCGATTTCTAAGGGCGCACCGGCTTTAAAGGCGATTGCCGCTCTACTCTTCATACTTTTTCCTTTTTGCTATCTTAGAACACAGGTGCGTCAACCATACCTTACAGAGGTGTAGTCTGCGATAACGAGAGATCTATTGACGAGAGACCAATGGAGAGCTGCGAGCGAGACCATGGTATTAGACCAGTACAATAAAGGTACCCACGCGCAATGTTGAGGTTAAGTGTGATGCGTGCAGGGCTTTGAGCACAGGTGCAGCACTCAGCGCTCCTTCTGACTTACAAAACCCCGCGAGAGGATCTGTCCTCAAATACCTTCTGGAATTTTCTTGTGCGACTCGAACCACGGGAGTGCAACAATCTCAGCATCCACCAACGTACCACGGATATCGAGCTGAACCTGAGTACCGGGCTCTGCGACGTCCGTCGGTACGTTGACCAGTGCAATATTGTGCTCGAGCCGCGGTGAGTAGCAGCAGCGAGTGATACGACCAACCACCTCGCCACCCGCGTAGACGTCCCAGAACTTATCGTTACTGCCCACCGGGTCTCCCCCGAAGTTAGCGCCTACAAGCTTGCGCGGGATCGGTTCTTTGGCGAGGCGTTGCAGTGCTTCTTTGCCGATATAATCGCTGGGCTTATCGACATCGATAAGACGCTCAAGGCCAATCGTAAACGGCGTGTCTTCAAGCGTGATGTCAGAGGCATAAGACAAAATGCCGCCCTCGACACTGCGCGCGAGTGATGGGCAAGCAGGAATAATCCCGTATTCTTCTCCCGCTTCCATGATCAGGTCCCAGAGCTCGGTACCGCGCGAGCCATCCAACAG
>CBFHHL010000021.1:0-26255 GCA_965655685.1 Luminiphilus sp. | reverse complement strand
GATTCTGTTCTGGAGTTCGGTATTGGGGCTGGCCAGAATCTTCCTCACTACACTGCCGATCAGGTGGATAAGGTGATAGGTGTTGATCCTTGCTCTAAATCTTGGGAATTAGCGGCAGAGCGCGCGCGTGAAGCTGAGGTCACCGTCGACTTTATTCAAGGGTCAGCAGAGTCAATTCCGCTAGAGGATGCCTCGGTGGATTCGGTTTTAATCACCTTCACATTATGTACAGTACCTAACCCCGAGGCGGCACTCGCCGAGGCGCGCCGAACATTAAAGCCTGGCGGAAAACTCTTTTTCTGCGAACACGGTATTGCCCCTGATGAGAATGTTGCTAAGTGGCAAAGAAGAGTAAATCCAATTTGGAAGCGTTTGTTCGGTGGCTGCCACATAACCCGGGATACAAGGTCGTTACTCACGACTGCGGGCTTTGGTATTGATGCGATTGAGCAAATGTATCTTCCTGGTACGCCCACTATTGCTGGTTTCAATACGTGGGGAGAAGCGACCATCGCTCGCTGATTAGCAATTACTCCTTAACTTTCTGAAAGCAATACCGATTGCTGAAAAAACCAAACTGAGAAGGTAGAACTCATGCACCGACCTGAACCGAACTTTAACCTCGCGGCTCAAGTACTCAAGCAGGCTGAGCAGCGTCCAGAAAATCCAGCCATCATTTTTGAGGGGGACGAGACCAGTTACGGGGAGTTTGCTGCTCGTGTGCGCAGGCAGGCGGGGTTACTTAAAGATTCGGGTGTTTGTGTCGGCGACCGTGTTGGGTTTTTGGGCTTTAATCAACCCAGTTTCATTGAGACGCTATTCGCAACCGTCGCACTGGGTGCCATTTTCGTGCCGTTGAACTTCAGACTCACGGGCGAGGAGTTAACCTTTATCATCGGCGATGCGGGCGTGCATTCCCTTGTGGTCGATTCTGAGTTGACCCCCGTTATTCAAAGTGTTCAAGACCGCTTGCCCTGTCGAAATTATTTGTCAGTCGGCAGCGACGTCAACGGTTTTGTAGACCTCGAGACGGCGATGGCCTCAGCGTCTTCGCTCAGTGATGTTGTTGAATTGGCAGCGCATGACACGCTATTGATTATGTACACCTCTGGCACCACGGGACTTCCGAAAGGAGCGATGCTTACCCACGGTAATATTGTTTGGAATAACGTTAATGCTAATTTAGCATTTGGCGCAAAGAGCACAGATGTGTTGCTGACGGCTGCACCCTTATTTCACATTGGCGGTTTGAATGTGATGACTATTTCGGCCCTGCAAATGGGCAGTCCCCTGGTGCTGCTGAGACACTTTGACCCCGGCGCCGTTTTGTCTGCGATTCAATCCTATAACGTAACCCATATGTTCGGCGCGCCTGCGATGTTTCTATTTATGGCGCAACACCCAGACTTTCATTCAACTGATCTCTCGTCGATAGAAATTTTGATTGTTGGTGCCGCGCCATGTCCCGAATCACTGATATCACTATACGGTGATCGTGGAATCAGCTTTTGTCAGGGGTACGGGCTTACTGAGACCAGTCCGTTCGCGTCCTTTCTTGGGCCTGAGCGATGTCTGGAAAAGTTGGGTTCTGCGGGCTTATCACCTGTGCACACGGAATTACGAATAGTCGACGGCGACAACGCTGCAGTTGGTCCACACGAACGTGGGGAAATTTGCGTCAAAGGTCCCAATATTATGAAGGGTTATTGGAATCGTCCCGAGGCCACTGCGAAGGCAATTGATGCCGAAGGTTGGTTTCACTCTGGCGATGTTGGCTACCTCGATGATGAGGGCTATCTGTATATCTGCGATCGACTCAAGGACATGGTTATCTCTGGTGGCGAGAATGTATATCCCGCAGAGGTCGAAAGTGTATTGTTTGCGCATCCGGCGATTTCTGAAGTCGCTGTTATTGGGCTTCCTGACGAGAAGTGGGGCGAGGCTGTTACGGCGGTTGCAGCGCTCAACGAGGATCATAGTTTGACGCTGGATGAGCTCCGCGAATTTGCTGACGCTAAGCTCGCGCGCTACAAGCTGCCACTTCGTCTTCATCTCGTCCCTGAACTGCCCCGCAACCCTGCAGGTAAAGTTCTCAAGTTTCAGCTGCGAGAGCAGTTGAGCTAGGTTATTCGAGCGGGTGTCTCCTTTTACGGTGTCTTTTGCGGGGCTATTCTTCACACAGGTATCACTTAACAAGGTACTGATAGCGCGACTGAGAATTCACTGGTGTCTTTGTTTCATGGCGCTCATGGCACTGATCTCTGCATGCAGTAACGACCCCGTGAAACAGGAGATCACTCGCCGAGCGTCTCCAGTCGATATGAGCGGTCACTGGGAGATGGATTACGCAAAGAGCGATAATTTGCAGGATCAGTTGAACTCAGTTGCGCGCCAGATTCGTCGTGAAGCAGCCCGTAGAGAACAGCTAGCCAAAGAGGGCCGGGGGTTTGCTGGTGGGCCGCTACCCGCGCGTCGTGATCTGATCACTCTGGCCCGTTTAGCGGAAATAATCACGGAGCCAACGCTTTTGGAGGTAATACAGGCGGCTGAACGCATTCGTGTCAAACGCAAGAATAGTTTTGCGCTTGTCTGTGAAACCGACGGGTCCGCTATTTCGATAACGATGGATTTACTGGGAGAACAGCGGTGCGGATGGGACGGCGCACAACTGTTTTTTATGCTGACGTTACAGGAGGGCTTAGAGGTCACACATCGGTTATCACAGTCAAACGAGGGGGATGCGCTATTTTTGGTGACCTCCGTCGAGACGCCGGATACCAAATTTCCCTTAATAGTTAGTCAGTATTTCAAACGCTACGATCCCCAGAGCCTAGGCTACCAATGTGAGCGTACCTTAACCCGGGGGCAGATATGTACGACTCGGTGAAGTCCCGACGATCCCTCACTGCCAGCATACAGTATGGCTGGAAGGTTTTTGTCTTGATGGGCCTGAGCGCACTAAGTCCGACCCTGTTGGCAGACGTGGCGGTCGAAACGCAGAGACACTCGGTATCAAACATCCCGACCCTGGTGGCGAACCCTGAGTCAAGAGATGTGTCGTTCAGATCAGATCTGGACGTAGGAATCACCGTTTCTACAGAGGTGCCGATTCAAAGTGGGACCAGGGCCGAAGCCTCGTTTCGTAAGACGGAAGCTCAACTGCTAGCGGGGAAGCAACGATTGGTGTTTGACGAGTCAGGCCGGTGGGGTGTGGTCAGACTTTTCCCTCAGCACTCGGTGATCCCTCAGCTCATATTGGATTTAGTTGTACGCCAATCCGATGGAAGAGAGCTTTTGATCGAGGCCAGCTTAACTGCGGTCAACGGGGATGTGCTCTTGAATCAGATTTATCGTGATCGATCGGGCATGGATGGATTCGAGGGTACTGTGCCTATTCCTCATGCTGATCGTGCGCCAGATTCAGAGGGCCCGTTTGCCGAATTGTTTCATCGCATTCATACCGATGCTGCGAGGGTTGTATTTGAAAGTGCCCGCTCTAAGACGTATCTCGGTACGATCTCCTTTCTGCGCTACGCTCAGCAGTTGGCTCCCACCGCATTTTCGGGGTATTTGAAATCTCGAGACGGCGAATGGATCCTTTTGCGTGAGCCGTCTGAGAAAGATCCGATGTATGCGCGTATAGCCAAGCTTAGAGACTATGAATTGCTTTTTGTGGATACGATTGATGAGCAGTTGGGCGCGACTTTGCGCGACATCGATGTTGCTTACACGCTTTGGCTAACAGCGAGTAAAGAACAGCTCGACTGGCTGGAGCGTCGGCGTGCCCGTGGCCTTCAGGTAGAGAGCTTTACTGATGACTCGGCATTTGCACGCCACCAAGCTGTTTACGCTGCCTATAGGTCGCTGAAAATCCACGAGCAGGAGCTATTCGAGTTAGTGCTAGATCTCGAGAGCGAATCGCGGTCTACGGCGTTGAAAGTTGAGGATACGGTGGTAAAGCTTGAGGGGACGCTAGAGCAGCAGTATCGGGAATGGCGCGAGACCTTATTAAAGATTATCCAACTGGAGAACACATTTTGAGCGGTAGCCTCTCATACCTCGCGACCTGCTCAGTGGGTCTTGGTTCGATTTTGACGTCAGAACTTGCTGAACTTGGAGCCAGTGATGTGAGGGAGACCCCGTCGGGGGTTCACTTTACGGGATCACTCGCGATGGGTTACCGGGCTTGCCTCTGGAGTCGACTCGCTAACCGGATTTTGTTGCGCATAAGTAATACCGCTGTGGCCAGTGCCGATGACGTCTACACAAGTGCTCGATCCGTTCGTTGGTCAGAGCATCTTTCGCAGAAGACGCGGTTTTCCGTGGAGTTCAAAGGACAGACCAACTTCATCAAAAACACACATTTTGGTGCGCTGAAAGTGAAAGATGGTGTTGTTGATTTCTTCCGTGACAATGAAGGCGAGCGTCCCTCTGTGGATGCCAAGAGACCTGACCTTCGGATCGTGGCGCAACTTTCAAAGGGTCGCCTCACACTTAGTCTTGATCTCTCTGGCGACAGCTTGCATCGCCGAGGCTATCGGCTTGACGGGGGGAAGGCTCCGCTCAAGGAGAATGTTGCTGCGGGTGTTTTGATACGAGCGGGCTGGCCAGCCGTTGCACAGCGAGGTGGTTCTTTGATTGACCCGATGTGCGGCTCTGGGACCTTGCTGATTGAGGCTGCGCAAATGGCAATGTCTGTTGCGCCCGGTTTGTCGCGAGAAAGGTTTGGCTTTCATGGTTGGTTGGGGCATCGTGAGGATCAGTGGCGAGCCCTTCGCTCGGAGGCAGAATCCCAAAAACGTGATGAGCTACCAGCGAACGTCGAAATACGTGGCTACGACGGTGATGTTGGTGCGATAAAGCGTGCGGAAGAAAACATAAGACGCATGGGTATGGCGTCTCATGTCAGGGTGCGTGCTAGGCAGTTGTCAGACCTCGCCATGCCGACTCACGCGGAATTAGGCACCGGCTTACTCGTGGCTAACCCGCCTTGGGGGGAGCGTTTGAGCCATGATGAAGCGGTTCGGAAGCTTTACGGAACTCTTGGACGTGTTTTGCATGCTGAGTTCTCTGGCTGGCAGGCCGCGGTGCTCGCCGCAGATAGCCAGCACGCTCGCTCCACAGGCCTGAGAAGCCATAAAAATTATAAGTTCAAGAGTGGTCCTTTAGACATTGGTTTGTATTTGTTCGACCTGGCCTCTGATAACGAGTTGCGTAATGGTTCAGATGCAACGAGAAAAAGCGAATCCGATAGACAAGTGCTACCAGAGCTCTCGGGAGGTTCGCAGATGTTCGCGAATCGACTACGAAAGAATCTAAAACGACTTCAGAAGTGGCGACATCAGAATGATATTGAGTGTTTTCGGCTCTACGACGCTGACATGCCCGAGTATGCGGTGGCCATAGATGTGTACGGCGATAATGTGCATGTTGCTGAATACGCCGCGCCGAAATCGGTGAGTGAGGCGGATGCAACACGACGCTTTAATGAGGTGGTCGACGCTTGCCAGGTCGTTTTTAATATTTTCAACCGTGAAGAGGTCGGGTTAAAAAGACGCGAGCGGCAGCGCGGCACCCGACAGTATGAGCGGGTCTCGCAGCGAGGAGAGCGCCATCAAGTTAGGGAACTCGGTGCTCGCCTCTGGGTTAATCTTTATGACTATCTAGATACGGGTCTTTTTATCGATCATCGACCTATCAGACGGAAAATTCAGAGTGAAGTGCACGGAAAACGCTTTTTAAACCTTTTCGCATATACAGGCGTCGCAAGCGTTCAAGCTGCATTGGGTGGGGCCAGATTCACGACCAGTGTAGATCTCAGTAATACCTATCTGGATTGGTTCAAAGAGAACCTGGCGAGTAATGGTTTGGCTGAAGCGCAAAATCGGGCAATAAAATCTGACGTCATGAAGTGGCTGGAGACTGAGCAGTCTCGGTATGACATCATTTTGCTGGATCCGCCAACCTTTTCTAACTCAAAGTCTACAGAACAGCATTTTGATGTTCAGCGTGATCATGCGGCGCTGATCTCGAGCACCATGCGACTGCTCGAAAAAGATGGGACTCTTTATTTTTCAAATAACCACCGTAGGTTTGAACTCGATTCAAGGATGGTGGAGCAGTTTTACGTGGAGGAGATTACCTCGTCGACCATCGATCCGGATTTTGATCGCTCGCTGGGTATACATCGATGCTGGGCAGTCAAACACAGGGGCTAGGTAAGGGAATGATTTTTAACACCCGGAAGTAACCAGCTAACCGCGGTTCTTACTCTAGAAGTCAGCGGTAAACGCGTACTTACTTGGCTGGGTAATTTGAGTAATAGACATCGCGGTTTAAAAGAGCGCGCGCGTCTAAGAATGATTCTAGGTAAGCCAGCTACACGATTAGCGCATGACCATCTCTCAACGAATTCCAAGCCTTTGTGGTAGAATCCTCGCCGCTTCCGCCATAGGCGCTTAAAGACGAGAACAGCTGAGCAGCGCTGTTGCTCGACACGTTTACAAAGGAACTTTTTATGGGACGCACGCTTTACGATAAGCTGTGGGACGCGCACCTCGTTGATGAGCGCGACGATGGCTCTGCGCTGATATACATCGATCGACACCTTATTCATGAGGTGACGTCGCCACAGGCCTTCGAGGGACTCCGATTAGCGAATCGACTACCACGACGTTTAAATGCCAATGTTGCTGTGCCAGATCACAATGTTTCGACTGATCCATATGAGCGATCGTTAGCGGGCTACTCCGGTGTGGCTGACGATACGAGTCGTTTGCAACTAGAGACGCTTAACGAGAATTGCGATGACTTTAACATCCCGCTAATCGATTTGGCCGATCAGCGCCAGGGCATTGTCCACGTTATGGGTCCCGAGCAAGGTGCGACCTTGCCGGGCATGACTATTGTTTGTGGAGATTCGCATACTTCGACTCATGGGGCTTTCGGGGCACTTGCTCACGGGATAGGAACCTCAGAGGTCGAACACGTTCTCGCAACGCAATGTCTGCTTACGAAAAAGATGAAGAACTTTCGAGTAAGAATCGAGGGTGAGCTTCAATCTGGTGTGTCAGCAAAAGACCTGGCGCTGGCAGTTATCGGCCGGATTGGGACGGCAGGGGCTACTGGGTGCGCACTTGAATTCGCGGGATCAGCAGTCACGTCACTCTCGATGGAGGGCCGGATGACGCTTTGTAATATGGCGATTGAGGCAGGTGCTCGCGCTGGTATGGTCGGTGTTGATGATACGACGCTTGCTTATGTTGAGGGTCGGCCAATGGCGCCAAAGGGTGAACAATGGGAACAGGCCAGCGCATATTGGTCAACGCTTCATAGTGATGATGATGCGGTTTTTGACCTCGAGGTTGTGCTGGACGCTTCAGAGATTGCCCCACAAGTAACGTGGGGAACGTCGCCTGAAATGGTGACCTCCATCGACGGATATGTGCCTTGCGCGAGTGACCTGAAGGATGAGACCGCCAGAAAGTCGCTGGCTCGAGCGCTGGAGTACATGGGGCTCGAAGAGGGGATGGCGTTATCTGATGTCTCAGTGGATATGGTGTTTATTGGTTCATGCACGAATGCGCGGATAGAGGACATGCGGGCTGCGGCAGAGATCGTTAAGGGGCGCCAGAAAGCCACAAACGTCGAACGTGTATTAGTCGTGCCCGGTTCGGGGTTGGTCAAGGCGCAAGCAGAGGCGGAGGGTCTCGATGAGATCTTTAAGGGTGCCGGTATGGAATGGCGAGCGCCCGGTTGTTCGATGTGTCTTGCGATGAATGCCGATAAGGTTGAGCCTGGCAAGCGCTGCGCATCAACCTCAAATCGCAATTTTGAGGGAAGACAAGGATTTGGTGGCCGAACACATCTGGTCAGCCCAGCGATGGCTGCCGCAGCTGCTGTTTCGGGAACATTCACGCATCCGGCAGAGTTAGAGGGCTAGATTATGAAAGCATTTACTCAGCTTGAGGGCTTGGTCGTTCCACTCGATCGCGCGAATGTGGACACGGACCTCATAATTCCAAAGCAGTTTTTAAAGTCCATTAAACGAACTGGATTCGGTCCTAATCTATTTGATGAGTTGCGTTATAAAGACCCCTATGACGAGTCGAACCCTTCTGCTCAGCGGCGCGAGGATCCAGATTTCACACTCAATCAGGCACGTTACGTAGGCGCCACGATTTTATTAGGTCGCGAAAATTTTGGCTGTGGTTCAAGTCGTGAGCATGCCGTATGGGCACTTGATCAGTTTGGAATCAGATGCGTTATCGCCCCGAGCTTTGCGGATATTTTCAAGAACAATGCGTTCAAAAGTGGCCTATTGCCCGTAGAGCTTCCAGAGAGAGAAATTGATGCGCTTTTCGACCGAATATCGGCCGGCGAGTCGCTGAAACTCAAAGTCGATTTGGAGGACGAAAAAGTCTGGGTTGATGAGGGGCGGTGTGTCAGCTTCAGCGTAGACCCTTTCCGCCGCAGTTGCTTGCTTGATGGCCTTGACGACATTGGGATTACACTTCAGCGAGAGGATGCGATTTCCAAGTTCGAGATGGCACATAGACAAGCTCAGCCCTGGCTGTTTAACGAGGTGAATCTGTGAATCAGCATCGAGTCCTTCTACTCCCAGGCGACGGTATCGGTCCTGAGGTCGTTGCCCAAGCAAGAAAGGTGATGGACGCTGCGGCCGCATCACATGATTTCGCCATTGACTTCTCTGCAGCAGATCTTGGCGGTGTCGCTATCGATAACAGTGGGCAGCCGTATCCCGAATTGACAAGGACATTAGCTCAATCGGCCGATGCTATTTTGTTGGGGGCAGTAGGTGGCCCAGCATGGGATAGTTTACCGGCGGCTAAGCGTCCGGAGCGCGGTTTGCTAGCAATCCGTGCAGACCTTGACCTATTTTGTAATTTGCGGCCGGCGATCTTATACCCGCAGTTGGCCGATGCCTCGAGTCTAAAGCCGGAGTTGGTGGCCGGGTTGGACCTCCTAATTGTCAGAGAGCTTACAGGCGGTATTTATTTCGGAGAGCCTCGTGGTATTGAAACTGACGAATGCGGGCTCCGCCGAGGTTTTAATACCGATGTTTATGGTGAGGATGAGATTCGGCGAATCGCGCATCTTGCCTTCCAATTTGCTCGTAAACGCGGTGGTCGTCTGTGTTCTGTCGATAAAGCAAACGTGTTGGAAGTAACGATGTTGTGGCGCGAAATCGTCTCTGACTTGGCAGCGGAATATCCAGACGTAGAGCTAAGCCATATGTATGTTGATAATGCGGCAATGCAACTTGTGCGTGAGCCTAAGCAGTTCGATGTCGTGCTCACGGGCAACTTGTTCGGAGATATTCTCTCCGATACTGCGGCAATGCTGACCGGATCAATCGGGATGCTCCCGTCAGCATCGCTCAACGCTGATTCTAGGGGGCTTTACGAGCCTGTGCACGGATCTGCACCTGATATTGCGGGTCAGGGAAAAGCAAATCCACTGGCCACTATCTTGTCCGCAGCGATGTTACTGCGCTACTCCCTGAATGAGGACGCAGCTGCCAAGTCTATCGAGACTGCCGTCGAACGCGTCCTAGACAGGGGGCTCCGTACTGGCGACATCGCTGGGCCCGGAGAACGAGCTTGCTCAACTGCCGAGATGGGCGATGCAGTCGTGGCAGCGTTACAGGAACAGCAAAAAAGCTGAGTAAATTATGAAGACATACAATGTAGCCATCGTCGGTGCGACCGGCGCAGTGGGCGAAGTTCTTCTCGAGCTTCTCGAGTCACGAAACTTTCCTGTTAACAATCTCTATTTATTGGCCTCAGAGCGCTCGGCTGGCACAACAAAGAGCTACAAGGGTAAGCGGCTCACTGTGCAAAATCTTGCAGAATTTGATTTCTCTCAGGCGGAGATAGGCTTGTTTTCCGCTGGAGGCGCAATCAGTGCGGAGTTTGCGCCGAAGGCCGCGGCTGCGGGTTGTATTGTCATCGACAATACCTCGCATTTTCGGCGTGACAAGGATATCCCTCTGGTCGTTCCTGAGGTTAATAGTCATGCTCTGGCGAGCTTCGCGGATAGAAATATCATCGCTAACCCAAATTGCTCTACCATCCAGATGCTGGTGGCATTGAAGCCCATCTATGATGCTGTTGGCATTTCGCGGATCAACGTGGCTACCTACCAAGCAGTTAGTGGAACAGGCAAGTCCGCCATTGAGGAGCTGGCTGCTCAGACAGCGCGTTTGCTTAACGGGCAACCTGTCGAGTCAAAGGTGTACCCCAAGCAGATCGCTTTCAACGCATTGCCCCATATCGACTCTTTTCAGGAAAACGGATACACGCGTGAGGAGATGAAGATGGTCTGGGAAACTCAGAAAATTTTCGAGGATGACACTATTTTAGTGAATCCGACTTGCGTTCGAGTGCCCGTTTTTCATGGTCACTCCGAAGCGATACACGTCGAAACAAAGAGTCCGATAACGGCACCGGAGGCCCATGCATTGCTCGAGGGCGCACCGGGTGTTCAGATTATTGACAGCCGCAATGATGGCGGTTATCCGACGCCCGTTTCTGAGGCGGCAGGCTCCGACGCGGTTCATGTTGGCCGTATACGTGAGGACATTAGCCACGCGACGGGACTTAATCTTTGGGTTGTGTCAGATAACCTGCGCAAAGGTGCAGCCTTGAACTCTGTCCAAATCGCAGAAGTTTTGATCGAAAAATACCTCTGACAAAGTGGCGACACCGCGTTAACATCAAGGAACGGGGAGCGACTTGCCATGATTTGCCATAATGAATAGCCGAGTTTTTAGATTCATAGTTGCTAGCGCAGTTCTTGTTCTGTCGCGAGGCGTTTTAGCCGTGGGTATTGGTGACAAAACGGGCGCCAAGGAACTCCTTGAAACGGCAATCTCTATGGGTGACGAAGCTCAAATAGACGTTGCGAAGCAGTTGCTCGCGTCCATTCAATAGGCTTATGCAGTTTTCTGATAAGACTCTCTCGCCCAATGCGAGAGTAGCGTTGCGTGTCGAGTATCACGGCGGAGCGTTCAATGGCTGGCAGGCTCAAACCAAGCTGAGTGTTCCCACAGTTCAGGAGTCGCTCGAAGCGGCCCTATCCAAAATTGCTAACGCGCCCATTAAGACAATTTGCGCCGGCAGAACAGACACAGGTGTCCATGCCTCTGGTCAAGTTGTGCACTTTGACGACCCTGTGGGGCGGAGCCTTAAGTCTTGGGTGTTTGGCGCTAACACTGAAACACCAGATGCGGTGTCGATTCATTGGGCAGGTGAAGTGGATACTGACTTCCATGCTCGGTTTAGTGCAACGTCAAGACTGTATCGTTACATCATCTGTAATTCGCCGACCAAACCTGCGCAGCTAAGCGGCCTAGTGACGCAGTATAAGCGACCGCTTGATGCGACGTTAATGAATGATGTGGCTCAGGTTTTAGTTGGGGAGAACGACTTTAGCGCCTTCCGAGCTGCAAGTTGTCAGTCTTCGACGTCGTGGCGAAATATGATGTCGATATCGGTGCGAAGTCGCGGTGATTTTGTATGGGTAGATCTAGAAGCGAATGCGTTTCTTCATCATATGGTGAGAAATATTGTTGGCAGTCTCCTGCTCGTGGGAGCGGGCTTGCGCGATAAACATTGGTTCACGCAGGTGTTTCAGGGAAGAGACCGGACCGTGGCTGGTGATACTGCTGCTGGAGCGGGGTTGTACCTCGTTGGGGTTCGATATCCAGAACGATTTAACATCCCGCTGGTTGCTGAGGCGCCGGCATTCATGTCGTTCAAGATTTGATACACTCGCGGACTTTTGGGAAAGGTCGACGTGCAAGTTAAGATTTGCGGTATCACCAGGGTTGAAGACGCCGTAGTTGCTGTCGAAGGCGGGGCGGACGCGATCGGACTCATTTTCTACCCAGGAAGTAAACGCTTCATAGCGCCCAAGGTGGCCGCGAGTATTATCTCCAATGTCTCTCCCTACACCTCTGTCGTTGGGCTTTTCGTTAATGCCGATGCCCAGCAGGTACAGGAAGTGTTGAGTTGCTGTTCGCTGTCCCAATTGCAATTTCATGGTGATGAGTCAGCTGACTTCTGTAGTTCATTCGGCAGGCCTTACGTCAAAAGCGTTCCGGTCTCAAATGAGGCAGTGATGTCGACAGTTATCGATGCTCATATAAATGCCCGTGCCTACTTATTTGATACGCAAGTGCCAGGCGAGCACGGTGGGACGGGCAAAACCTTTGATTGGCGACTTATGCCGCAAAAAAATATTGGACATCGCGTACTAGCGGGTGGTTTAGACGCGGAAAACGTTGCAGAAGCGATTAGAATAGCGGCTCCCGATGCTGTCGATGTCAGCAGCGGCGTTGAGGTCAGGCCTGGAATAAAGGACCCTGACAAGATTTATCGATTTGTGAGCGCGGCTAAGCGCGCCCTTGAGGTGGTAGTCAAATGACAATAGATATCAATCCAGACCTTTATGCTCAGGTGCCAGATGAGCACGGTCGGTTTGGCGTTTATGGCGGTAAGTTTGTCGCCGAGACGCTGATGTCGGCGCTGGCGGAACTGGAGGCTCTCTATCATTCGTTAAAAGACGATCCTGCCTTTCTGCGCGAATTTGATATGGACCTCGCTCATTATGTAGGTCGTCCATCTCCTTTATACGAAGCGTCTCGATGGTCAGACATGATCGGCGGTGCTCGGATCTACTTGAAGCGAGAGGACCTAAATCACACCGGCGCTCATAAGGTGAATAACACCATTGGCCAGGCACTTCTCGCTAAATATATGGGCAAGAAGCGAGTTATAGCGGAGACGGGTGCTGGGCAGCACGGTGTAGCAAGCGCTACAGTTGCAGCGCGTTTAGGGCTCGAGTGTCACGTTTTCATGGGCGAAGAAGACGTGCGACGCCAAGCACTAAACGTATATCGAATGAAGTTGCTTGGCGCCACAGTGGTTCCCGTTACTTCTGGATCGAAGACGCTCAAAGACGCAATGAACGAAGCCTTGCGAGACTGGGTGACAAACGTTGACGACACGTTCTACATCATTGGAACGGTAGCAGGGCCTCACCCTTATCCTATGCTAGTCAGAGATTTTCAAAGTGTTATTGGGCGTGAGGCGCGCGCCCAGTCCTTGGCAATGACCGGTAAGCTACCCGATGCGCTGGTTGCCTGTGTTGGAGGTGGTTCAAATGCTATTGGTCTGTTCCACCCATTCCTTGCCGATCACGAAGTCGAAATGTATGGCGTAGAGGCTGGGGGAAAGGGTGTGAGCACGGGCGAGCATGCTGCACCATTGAGCGCAGGTATCCCGGGAGTATTGCACGGTAACCGAACTTACCTTATGCAGGACGAGAACGGTCAGATTATGCATACGCACTCGGTTTCTGCGGGCCTTGATTACCCAGGCGTTGGGCCAGAGCACTCTTGGCTTAAAGATATCGGTCGAGTTAACTACGTTGATGCTACAGACAAAGAAGCGCTGGCGGCTTTCCATCGTCTGACTCGGGTTGAAGGGATTATGCCTGCACTTGAGACAGCTCACGCACTTGCGTATGCGGAGAAGCTCGCAGCCACTATGACGCCAGACCAACACCTTATTGTTAACTTATCGGGGCGAGGCGACAAAGATATTCTGACCGTCGCTGAGATCGACGGCATCGACTTGGGGGTAAGTTAATGTCCCGACTAGCTCCGCTCTTTGAGCAACTAAAAAGCGAGGGACGTCGCGCGGTCATTCCCTATTTGGTGGCCGGGGATCCTATGGAGGACCTGACGGTTCCGCTGATGCATTCGCTGGTTGATGCCGGTGCCGATATCATCGAAGTAGGGGTGCCTTTTTCAGACCCTATGTCGGAAGGACCAACCATTCAGAAAGGTCATGAGCGCGCGTTGAAGGGCGGTACTAGTTTGAAGTCGACACTCGCTCTGGTTGCAGAGTTTAGACGCGTCAACACGGCAACACCATTAGTGCTAATGGGCTATGCCAATCCGCTCGAGCGGCAGGGTTATGCTTATGTCGCTGATGCCTGTGCTGAGGCAGGAATCGACGGATTGATTACCGTTGATCTGCCGCCGGAGGAAGTGTCGGCTATGAACGCCGAGCTTCAGCGCCGCGAGCTCGATAATATCTTTTTAATATCGCCCACAACCAGCGACGAGCGTGTTGCGACAATCACTAAGCAGGCGAGTGGGTTCATTTACTACGTGGCGCTGAAGGGTGTCACGGGTGCAGGCCATCTAGATACTGCAGCGGTTGAAACACATTTAGCACTTATTCGCAGCCACACGGACCTACCCGTTGCTGTTGGCTTTGGCATAAAGGACGCGGACACGGCGGCAACGGTCGCTGGGTGCGCCGATGCGGTTGTTGTCGGGAGTGCGCTTGTAGATTGTGTTGCTGCTGAGTACTCGTCTAACGGTGATGTAACTACTGCAATCGAAAGCGCAAAATCATTGATCTCATCGATAAGAGCCGGCGTAAATTTGGCAACTTCCAAGTGAAACTGTCATCGACGTATACTGCACGGTGAGTCGAGCAGGGGGCTTTAATGAGTTGGATCGATAAAATAATTCCTTCCGGTGTTCGAAAGGCGGAAACCGAAAAACGCGCCAACGTTCCCGAAGGACTATGGCGCAAATGTGCGAAGTGTGACTCTGTACTCTACCGCCCCGATTTAGAACGCAACGCAGAAGTGTGTCCGAAGTGTGATCACCATATGCGTATTACGGCTAGACGACGGCTCGATCTCTTTCTTGACGAAGCTGGCCGCACCGAACTCTTTCCTGAGCTAGAAACGATCGATCGACTCAAGTTCAAGGACAAAAAGCGCTATCGGGATCGACTCACAACTGCTCAAAAAAGCACCGGCGAGAAGGATGCAATTATTGCTTACCGCGCCTCTCTCCGCGGGCTGGACGTGGTTGCTGTAGCGTTCGAGTTTAATTTTCACGGTGGCTCTATGGGCTACGCGGTCGGTGAAAAGTTTACTCGTGCGGCAGGTGTCGCTCTCGAGAATGGTATACCACTCATCTGCTTTGCTGCGTCAGGTGGTGCTCGCATGCAAGAAGCGCTTATATCACTCATGCAGATGGCGAAGACCTCTGCTGTCATCGAGCGACTGAAAGCAGCCGGTGTACCTTACGTCTCCGTTATGACCGACCCTATTTACGGTGGTGTCTCCGCATCACTGGCTTTGTTAGGTGACATTAATGTGGCGGAACCAGACGCGAGAGCCGGCTTTGCGGGTCCTAACATCATTGAGCAAACAATCCGCCAGAAATTACCTCGCGGATTTCAACGCAGCGAGTTTTTGCTCGAGCATGGGGCTATTGACATGATTATTCCCCGCGCTGAAATGCGAGACACACTCGCGAGGGTGTTGTCGAAATTTACGAACACTCAACTGGCTTCGTAAACTGCAGGGGTGGAAGCGAAATCTCTTGATGCCTGGTTATCCGATCTAGAGCAGCTGCATCCCTCGGCCATAGATCTAGGCTTGGATCGCTGTGGCGAAGTTGCAAGGCGGTTGGACCTGCTGTCTCCATCCGCAACGACAATTACTGTCGCGGGGACCAACGGTAAGGGCAGCACCGTCGCTGTTATGGAAGCGCTTCTGTGCGAGCAGGGGGTCCCTTGCGGAGCTTTTACATCTCCTCATCTTATTGACTACAACGAACGCATTCGTGTGAACGGCGTTGAGGCTGAGGATGAAATTATTGTTCGCGCATTTGAGTCAATCGACGCAGCGCGGGGTGATATTTCGCTTACTTACTTTGAGTTTGGTGCACTGGCGGCCTTATGGGTATTCCGCGAATTGGGTGTTGCTTATCAACTTTTGGAGGTGGGTCTAGGAGGGCGCTTGGACGCGGTTAATATCATTGACGCAGACGTTGCCGTGGTGACTGCCATCGGTCTCGATCATCAGGAGTGGTTGGGGTCGGATATTGAAACAATCGCTGTTGAGAAGTGTGGAATTGCGCGTTCTGGGAAGCCTTGTATTGTGGCAGATGAGTGTGCTCCGGCTACCGTGTTAGAAACGCTCGATCGGATGGGCGCCCACGCTGTTAAAGCCAGTACTGAATACCAATTTTCTGACCTGTCCTTTTCATGGCGTGATAGTCGTTCATTTTCCTGGGATGTTCCACGCGGTGTAATCCCGTTGAATGCCGCGGCAGCCGTGGCTGCGCTGCTTACTGCCGGCCTCGATATAGACGAGAAAAACTTCTCCAGAGTTCCTTCTTATTTGGCACTGCGAGGAAGGCGGGAACATACGAGTTGGGGTGGCGTGAGTGTTGTGTTTGACGTAGCACACAATCCCGACGCAGTGGTGCAACTCCACGGTTTTCTGGGGACATTACCCAAAGTGGAAAAAACAATCGCGATATTTGCGGTCATGTCGGACAAGGATTGCGATGATATGCTCACGGCGCTTGAAGATGACATCAATTTTTGGTGTTTGCCTCGTGGTATTGGGGGCGAGCGGGGGCAAGATCCTGAGAAGCTAAGCAGCTTTTTGGGGGGTAAGCGAAGTAGAGTGTTCGAAACGTTTGACGAATCCCTGGACTATTCGCTTGATCAGCTAAATGGTAGGGGTCGCCTGATTATTTTTGGGTCTTTTTTTACGGTGGCGATAGGCATGGCTGCATTGAAAGAACGAGACCGCGGCGAAGAAGGCGCGGCTGATGTTTAAGCAGCGGTTAGTTGGCTTCATGGTACTTGGCGCTCTTGCCATAGTTTTTTGGCCGATTGTCTTCGTCTCCCCAGAGCCCGAACAAGATCTGGTATTGCCTGTTTTTGAGATGCCAGAAAGACCAAATATTGTGATGTCAAAGAAGCAGGAACCTATGCTAGACCGTGTTGATAGATCGCTCTTACCCGTTATTGACCGCGCGACGCGCCCCAAAAAGGCGGAGGTGGTCGACGAGGCCACTGCTGATCCTGAGAGCGATTTAATCGCTGCAGACAATGCGCCAAGCGGTCAGCGAGCATCCCGCCAGCGTGCGGAGTTTGATGATCAAGGGCTCCCTGTGAGTTGGGAGCTACAGGTTGCTACGTTTAGTGTTGAGATGCGGGCAGAGGAAATTGCAGAGCAATTAAGAAAGAAAGGTCACAAAGCCTACGTATCGCCTGTTACCATAGGCGCGCAGCAACTTTTCAGAGTGCGAATAGGTCCTAACTTACAGCAACAAAGGCTTATCGAGATTCAGCCCGATATCGATGTGTATTTTGGTGTGGAGTCAGAGATCATTAAATTTGAGATTTGAGCAACCTTGGAAGAAACTCTGCTGGACATTTTTGAAGATTTAAACCAATTCGACTGGGTCGTATTAGGTGTTGTAATTGCGTCAGCACTATTAGGTCTATCGCGTGGCTTTGCGAGGGAAGTGACGTCTTTCCTGGGATGGATAGGTGCTTTCCTCCTAGCCAATATTCTTGCTCTCCCGGTGTCGGATACTATGAGTGAAATTATTAGCGATAGATCGATCCGCTATGTCACTGCCTGGAGTGGTGTCTTTGTGGCGGTTTTATTCTTCTTTGGAAGCGTAGGTCGATGGCTCTCGCATCAGCTACGACAGCCGGGTTTAAATTTTGGTAACCGCTTGTTAGGGGGCGGTTTTGGCGCGGCTCGTGGCGTGGTCATAGTGTCGGTGCTCACCTTAATGTTCAAAGCGCTAATTCCCGATTCCGAGGCGACGCTGTTAGAAGAATCTCTGTTCATAGACGATATAAACGTTGTAGCAGAGTGGTTAGCGGAAAATTTCGATGATGTGCTAAATGGTGATGTTTCAAACGTCGTCGACGAGACGCTCAGTGAAACCAGCATGCTTTAGGAGCAACTGAAATGTGTGGTGTGGTGGGAATTTCCTCTTACGAGAGCGTTGCTGCTGATATTTATGATGCGTTGACGATGCTTCAGCATCGTGGGCAAGATGCGGCTGGCATCATGACATGCCACCGTGGACAGTTTCTTCAACGGAAAGGTGAGGGGTTGGTCCGCGACGTGTTTCAAGCGTCTCATATGCAGCAATTGGCGGGTAATTTCGGTCTAGGGCATACACGGTATCCAACGCAAGGTAGTTCTGGTTCAGCGCTCGCTCAGCCGTTCTACGTGAACTCTCCCTACGGTATTGCCCTAGCCCACAACGGTAATCTGACAAATTCAGCTGCGTTGTCAGATGAGCTTTATCAGACAGACCTACGCCACCTGAACACCGACAGCGATTCAGAAGTTTTATTGAATGTTTTTGCGCATGAGCTTCAGCGGCAGGGAAAGCTAAGCCCGGAAGCTGATGATGTGTTCAATGCGGTGGAAGCTCTCCATTCAAGGTGTGAGGGAGGGTATGCGGCGATCGCTATGATTGCGAATGTGGGGCTAGTAGCGTTTCGAGACCCCAACGGCATTCGTCCACTGGTCGTCGGTGTTAGAGTGCAAGGTAAACAGAAGAGTTATATGATCGCGTCGGAGAGCGTTGCACTCGACGTATTGGGTTATCGACTTATCGGTGATGTCGATCCGGGTGAGGCGCTCTTTATCGATGCAACCGGCGAATTGTTTCGAAAGCAATGCGCAGCTAATCCAAAACTTAAGCCCTGCATCTTTGAGCACGTATATTTTGCACGCCCGGACTCATTGATGGACGGTATTTCCGTCTATAAGACACGCATGCGTCAGGGCGAACGCTTGGCTCACAAGATCATGCGCGAGCGTCCAAATCACGACATTGATGTGGTCATACCTATTCCAGACACAAGCCGTGTTGCCGGCCAGGCGCTTGCTCACGAGCTGGGCGTCAAGTTCCGCGAAGGGTTTATGAAAAACCGTTACATCGGGCGGACCTTCATTATGCCGGGGCAAACTCAGCGCAAAAAGTCAGTCCGTCAAAAGTTGAATCCGGTGCCCTTGGAGTTCGAGGGTAAAACTGTGTTGCTCGTGGACGACTCGATCGTTCGTGGAACGACTTGCCAACAGATTATCCAGATGGCGCGAGATTCGGGTGCGAAGCAGGTTTACTTTGCGTCAGCCGCTCCTCCTGTACGATTCCCGAACGTCTATGGTATTGATATGCCAACGGCTTCCGAGCTTGTTGCTCACGGGAAAACCATTGATGAAATTGGTGAGCACATTGGTGCTGATTGGCTGATCTATCAAGAAATTGATGACCTTATCGAATGCTCTAAAGAGGGAAATTCCCTGGTTGATGGCTTTGAGTTGTCAGTTTTTGACGGTCAATATCAGACAGGTGTCATCGACGATGCGTACTTGACGGGACTGAGCGACGCGAGGTCTGACGAGTCCGTTGACCGAGCGGATGGTGCCTTGGTCGGTCTGCACAATAGGAGTTAATGCGTTGTCAGATACACCGTTATCTCAGGCGGGCTTCGAGACCCTCGCGATCAGGGAGGGCTTAATTCGAGGATATGAGCAGGAACACTCGGACCCTATTTACGCAACGTCAAGTTTTGTTTTTGAGTCGGCCGAGCAAGCGGCCGCGACTTTCTCCGGTGAACGCGACGGTAATACGTACTCTAGGTTTTCAAATCCCACAGTGTCGGTTTTTGAGAAACGGCTAGCCGCGCTGGAGGGAGGAGAGGATTGCGTTGCCACTAGCTCGGGAATGAGCGCGATATTGACGCTTTGTCTTACCGTCTTGAAGACCGGGGATCATGTCGTTTGTTCTAGAAATGTGTTTGGCAGTACCGTCAGCCTGTTTAACAACATTCTGACGAAACTGGGTATTGAAGTGTCCTTTGTCGCACTTCGTGAGCTTGAGCAGTGGCGCGAAGCGGTGTCGCCCAGAACAAAGCTGTTTTTCTGCGAGACACCATCGAACCCCATCTGCGAAGTGGGTGATATTCGTGCAATTGCTGCAATTGCACGCGCATCTAATGTTTTGCTGGCCGTAGATAACTGCTTTTGTACACCCGCCTTACAAAAACCACTCGAGTTAGGCGCTGATGTCGTTATGCATTCAGCGACAAAGTACTTAGACGGACAGGGCAGGGTGCTGGGTGGTGCGCTTGTTGGCACGGCTGATCTAATGGGTGATGTTCGAGCGTTTGTGCGTGTTTGTGGTCCGTCAATGAGTCCGTTTAACGCATGGGTATTCAGTAAAGGCCTCGAAACCTTGCAGCTGAGAATGGATGCTCATAGCACACGCGCAATGACACTGGCGAAGTGGCTAGCGGGTCACCATAAGGTAACTAAGGTCAATTACTGCGGACTTGAAACACACCCCGATCACAAGCTGGCGTCGACACAGCAGTCGGCGTTTGGTGGTGTCTTATCATTTGAAGTTGCGGGTGACCAAGCAGCTGCTTGGTCGTTCATAAACAACACGCGCCTAATGTCACTTACAGCGAACTTGGGAGACGTGAAGACAACCATTTGCCATCCGGCGTCGACCACCCATGGCCGCTTGTCTGATGAACAAAAACGAGAAGCGGGTATTACCAATTCACTAATACGAATCGCCGTGGGGCTTGAGGACATCAGCGATCTAATCGTAGATTGTGAACGCGGTTTTTCTATTCTCTGACCTGTGAGTCCCGAGATATAGGGTTCAACCGAGTCTCTACAGTCGTTGCGAAGCAGTTTTCACATCAAGGTTTGCGTAGCTTTACCGGGCACATACAGTGTGGTTATAAAAAAGCCCCGTAAAGGGGCGTTTTAAAAGGGTGTGTGGCCACTCCTAGAGTGCCCTAAACGACTTCTTCAATGAGCGTTGCCGCAATTTTCTGTCCGTCTTCGGCCAAGGCCTGGAAGCTCTGAATTTCATTGAAGTTCATATAGCGATAGATCTCAGCTGACATGGAATCCAAATCATTCGCATAGGCCATGTACTCTTCAGGTGTTGGTAGCCGGCCCAAAATTGCGCCAACTGCAGCCAACTCCGCCGAAGTGAGGTAAACATTAGCCCCTTCACCCAATCGGTTCGGGAAATTTCGTGTTGAGGTCGACAAGACAGTCGATTTTGGTGCAACGCGCGCTTGGTTACCCATGCATAGCGAACAGCCTGGCATCTCTGTTCGTGCGCCAGCGCGACCAAAGATGGCGTAATAACCTTCCTCCATAAGCTGGTATTCATCCATGCGCGTTGGAGGGCAGATCCACATACGTGCTGCCACACCGCCCGAATGCTGATCGAGTAACTTACCTGTTGCTCGGAAGTGACCGATGTTGGTCATGCAGCTTCCGATAAAGACCTCGTTTACTTCATCACCGGCAACTTCACTGAGAAGTCGCGCATCATCGGGATCGTTTGGCGCGCAAACAACGGGTTCTACGACTTCTGCGAGATCAATTTCAATAACCGCTGCGTACTCGGCGTCTTTGTCTGCTTCCAATAGCTCAGGGCTGTCAAGCCACTTCTCCATATTGCGGACGCGGCGCTCGAGTGTTCTTGGGTCGCCATACCCCTCAGCAATCATTGAGCGTAAAAGTACGATATTTGATTTGAGGTAGTTGCCGATAGTGTCCTCTGACAACTTGATGGTGCAGCCCGCCGCAGAACGTTCCGCGGAGGCATCAGACAGCTCAAACGCCTGCTCAACAGTAAGATCTTCGAGACCTTCAATTTCAAGAATACGGCCTGAGAAGATGTTTCTCTTACCCTTCTTCTCGACAGTGAGCAGACCCTTTTGAATCGCGTAATAAGGGATTGCATGCACTAGATCACGCAGGGTGATGCCCGGTTGCATTTCACCTTTGAAGCGAACGAGAACCGACTCCGGCATATCGAGTGGCATTACACCGGTTGCTGCGGCAAAGGCTACAAGTCCTGAACCCGCAGGGAAGGAAATACCCAAGGGGAATCGAGTGTGCGAATCTCCGCCTGTACCTACCGTATCAGGCAACAGCATGCGGTTAAGCCAGCTGTGAATGATCCCGTCACCAGGTCGCAATGACACCCCGCCTCGATTGCGAATGAAGTCAGGCAGCGAATGTTGTGTTTCTATATCCACGGGCTTGGGGTAGGCCGCCGTATGACAGAAAGATTGCATGGTGAGGTCAGCGGAGAAGCCAAGACACGCCAAGTCCTGCAGTTCATCACGGGTCATTGGCCCCGTTGTGTCCTGGGAACCAACGGTAGTCATCTTAGGCTCGCAGTAAGTGCCGGGACGAATACCTTCAACGCCACAGGCGCGACCAACCATTTTCTGGGCAAGTGTAAATCCCGCATCTGTTGCCTTTGGCATGTCAGGCTTGCGAAATAGGGGGCTTTCATCCAAGCCAAGCGCTTCGCGCGCTTTCGCAGTCAAACCGCGTCCGATGATGAGGTTGATTCGACCGCCAGCTCTCACTTCATCAAGCAGAACGTCGGAGCGAAGATCGAATTCAGAGATCACATCACCCGCTTCGTTCAGTACTTGACCGTCATAGACACGGATGTCGATGACATCGCCCATGCCTATCTTTTCGACGGGTGCCTCGAAAACCAAAGCGCCCGCATCTTCCATTGTGTTGTAGAAAATAGGTGCAATCTTTCCACCGATGCAAACGCCACCCATTTGCTTGTTTGGCACGCCCGTCACAGGCTGTCCAAAGTACCAAAGGACGCTATTTGCGGCTGATTTGCGCGATGAACCCGTTCCCACAACATCACCGACAAAGGCAACAGGTAAGCCTGTCGCTTTAACCGCTTCAATTTGTGCCATGGGGCCGACTCGGCCGGGCTCCTCTGGCTCGAGTCCATCGCGAGTCATCTTATACATAGCGCGCGCATGTAGCGGAATATCCGGGCGTGACCACGCATCCGGAGCGGGTGACAGATCGTCCGTATTTGTTTCTCCTGTGACCTTGAAGACTACCATCTTGAGTGACTCAGGGAGTTCATCGCGCTTGGTAAACCAATCGGCATCTGCCCAGGACTGCATGACAGACTGCGCGTTTGCGTTACCCTCTTTGGCAAGCGTCGCGACATCATAAAAAGCGTCAAACATCAGTAGCGTGTGTTTTAGCTCGGTGGCGGCTTGCTCTGCGAGCTCACTGTCGCTTAGCAACTTAACGAGGGTCTCAATGTTGTAACCGCCGTGCATGTCGCCCAAAAGATCCACCGCTGTCAGTTTGTCGATGAGTGGACACGTAACTTTGCCTAGGGCGATGTCTGACAAGAAGGCCGCTTTTACGTAGGCGGCTTCATCGACACCCGGAGGAACGCGATTTGAGATAAGGTCGACGAGATAATCTTCTTCACCTTTGGGTGGCGCTTTTAAAAGCTCCACAAGATCAGCGACTTGCTGCGGTGAAAGTGGTTTTGGTGGGATGTTCATCGCAGCCCGTTCGGCTACGTGTTTGCGGTAAGCTTCAAGCACAGAATATTCCTCTTCCCCAGATTGGTCAGGGCGCTCTCATTACAGGGCGCCTTAAGTATGGCGCGAAAATTATAGCTTGTGACCAAGTCTGTCGACAGTGATTCGATCAATTCTGTGCATTCATGCAATGTTTATCCTAGACTCCCGCGATATGCCACCGATCAACTTACAAAATGCGCAACCCAAACCGATAAAGACGCCGTGCATTGGTGTCTGTTCTACAGGGATCGGGGACAGTGTTTGTCGTGGCTGCAAGCGATTCAGTCATGAGGTTATTCACTGGAACGGCTACACGCAGGACGAAAAGCGGTTCGTTGACAAAAGGCTCTCGGGGTTCCTTTCTCAAGCATGCTCGCATAAGTGCACAGTTGTGGATCGGACAATACTCAAATGGCAGCTTGATACTCAGTTGGTGAGGTATAACGACCAGCACGATGAATACTGCTGGTTGTTTCAATTGCTCAAGGCTGGGGCAAGCCAGATCAGTGACCCGAGTAAATACGGATTCAGAATTCATCCTGATTGGTCGGACTTAACGCTGGTTGAACTGCGAGATAAAATTGACGAGGATTTCTGGATTCTCTCAACGGCGCATTATGACCGTTATTTAGCGACCCCCGACCTATTCGACGAGACTTGAAGCCATCCTATGCCAGTTGCTGTTGATTTAGCTCCCGTGTACGACTTTTTGCCCTGTAGAACACCAGAGCAATGGCTCTCAAGTGCGGTTGAGTCTCTTCCCGTGCTAATGATCGACCACGCTAACTGCGAAAAGAAAGCAGCTGCAACCGCGATGAGTCTTATGCACCGTTACACGGAGAACACAAGCCTACTCAACAAAATGTCGCGTCTTGCGCGCGAGGAGCTGAGACACTTTGAGCAGGTTCTCAAACTCATGACTAAACGCGGTATTGCTTACGAATCTGTGACTGCATCACGATATGCGGCGGGGCTTCGCGAAAAGGTGCGTAAGAAAGACCCCTGTAAACTGGTCGACACCCTTATTGTAGGTGCTTTAATCGAGGCTCGTTCATGCGAGCGATTCGCGGCGTTGGTGCCTCATGTTGATGCTGAGTTGAGCGATTTTTATGTTTCGCTTCTAAAGAGTGAATCCCGCCATTTCATGGACTACATCACGTTGGCTAAGTCATTAGCGAGCCCAAATGAGGTTGCCGAGAGGTTGGCACTGTTCAGGGGTATCGAAAGGGAGCTGATCGAGACTAGGGATGTGGAAGTCCGCTTCCACAGTGGTGTACCGCGCACGTAACCGCTTCCGGGTCCCAGAGGTCTCTGGAACAGCTTAGGTGCTAGGTGCGGGTACTAAGGCCCGGACAACACGCGCTACAGGTCGAACTCAATGAGTTCAAGCGTCTCGTCGCGCTCCAGTAGATACCACCCGGTAGTAGTCCAGTCGCCAAGTACGATGCGCTCGGCTTTCGGTAAGGTGTGGCGGCAGGGTCGATGGGTGTGGCCGTGAATAAGCCGCTTAACTTGATGTTCCCGAACGGTGGTGGCAACGGTGTCTTGGTTGACATCCATAATGTCCTCGGCTTTGTTGCTGGCCGCCTCTTTACTCAGTGCGCGAAGGTGCGTAGCGATTTCGCGTCGCTCACTCAGTGGCTTTGCTAGCATTTCGGCCTGCCAATCGGGGTTGTGCGCTAGCGCGCGAAAAGCCATGTAATCAACATCATCCGTGCACAAAAGGTCACCATGCATCAATAGGGTAGGCTCACCTGCTACCGACACTTCAACGCTATCACCGAGTAGTTCAGCACCAAATTGTTTGAGGTAGTTTTCTCCTACAAGAAAATCGCGATTGCCGCGCATGAAATAAATCGTGGTACCACGATCGGCTCGTTTTTTCATCGCATCGGCGAACCGCTTGGCTAAAGCGCTGTCGTCGTCATCACCGATCCAAGCTTCAAAAATATCGCCCAGTAAAAAGAGGCGATTAACATCGCCTTTCTCCTCAAGGAATCGATAGAGGCTCTGCTCGATCTGCGCCGTCGCCTCGCTGAGGTGAAGATCACTGATGAACAGAGAGGAGCTCATGGTTAGTCAGCGACTACGGTGACTGACTCGATGACGATCGGGTCGTTTGGAACGTCTTGGTGACCCGCTTGGCTTCCCGTTGGTACAACCCGGATTTTGTCGAGAACGTCTTCTCCTTCAACGACTCTACCAAATACAGCGTAGCCCCAACCCTGCATGTTTTCGCCGGAGAAGTTCAGGAAGTCATTGTCTGAGACGTTGATAAAAAATTGTGCTGTTGCAGAGTGAGGGTCCATTGTGCGAGCCATGGCTATGGTCCCACGTTCGTTCTTCAGACCATTGCTGGCTTCGTTGGTAATGGGGTCGTTGGTGGCTTTCTGACGCATTTCAGTGTCGAAACCCCCGCCTTGCACCATAAAGTTATTAATAACCCGATGGAAGATAGTGCCATCGTAGTGACCGGCCTCTGCATAGGCTACAAAGTTAGCAACGGTTGCTGGCGCCTTGTCACCATTGAGTTCCAGCGTCATATCGCCAAGCAAGGTTTTAATGAGTACGCGTGTCATCGCCATATTTGATACCGTCTTTGTTTGGGAAACCGCGCATGATACAGATGGCGACTCGGGCATTCGAGTAAATTACTACCAGCCTGTTCATGTTGTGTGAAACTGACTTGCACACAATCCCTTGCTAAACTCGCGCGTTCAGATCAAGGGTGTCCCATGGATACAGAACCACGTAGTAATTTTCTTAGAACGCAAATTCAGAATGATCTTGATGCTGGCATCGTAGATCGTGTTGTGACGCGCTTTCCACCTGAGCCCAACGGATTTCTTCACATCGGTCACGCTAAATCAATCACCGTCAATTTCGGACTGGCTGTGCAATACGGCGGTGTCTGCAACTTACGTTTCGACGACACAAACACTGAAAAAGAGAGCAAAGTTTTTA
>CBFHHL010000020.1:0-13018 GCA_965655685.1 Luminiphilus sp. | reverse complement strand
GTTCTCGATTGGACTCGCTAGTTACCTCTTCGTGTTGGAAGGACTTTGGCTCTGGACGGGGAAAGACGTTTACCTGAGGCTTTTTAAATACTGGCTCAAAGTTTTTGCGATTGCTTTTGGTATGGGCGTGGTCTCAGGCCTCGTAATGTCCTACCAGTTTGGCACGAATTGGAGCGTATTCTCTGATCTGGCCGGACCAGTTATCGGACCACTGATGGCTTACGAGGTAATGTCAGCATTTTTCCTTGAGGCAGGCTTTCTTGGCATTATGTTGTTCGGCATGAACCGAGTAGGTCGAGGATTGCACTTTGCTGCAACAGGCATGGTGGCCTTTGGCACGGTATTGTCCGCAACGTGGATTCTCGCGGTAAATAGCTGGATGCATACTCCTGCCGGCTACGAGATTAACGAAGTAGGGCAGTTCATACCTGTAGACTGGGTCGCTGTTATTTTTAATCCAAGCTTCCCTTTCCGTCTCGTCCACATGACGTTAGCAGCTTACCTCACGACGGCATTCGTAGTGGGCGCCACAGGGGCATGGCATCTTTTGCGCGGAAGCCAATCGAAAGATGCGAAGAAGATGCTGAGCATGGCAATGTGGATGGCCACTTTTGTTGCGCCTTTGCAAATCTTGGCAGGTGACTTTCATGGTCTGAATACCTTGGAGCACCAACCAATGAAAGTGGCGGCGATGGAAGGGCATTGGGAGCGCCAAAAGGGTGCGCCCTTTATTATCATCGGTTTTCCTGACGAGGAGACAGAGTCAAACGGCTTCGAACTCGAGATTCCTTACGCCTCAGCTCTTATTTTGACTCACAAGCTTGACGGTGAGACACCGGGACTCAAGGACGTACCGCCGGAAGAGCGGCCGCCGGTTGCAACCGTATTCTGGTCCTTCCGTGTCATGATCGGTATTGGGTCATTGATGGCACTTATCGGGGTGGTATCGCTTTGGCTACGGTTTAGAAATCGCCTTTATACGAGTCGTCCCTTTCTTCAGTGGGCTACCGTTATGGGACCTTCAGGCTTTGTAGCCGTTATTGCAGGCTGGATTGTTACTGAGGTCGGTCGACAGCCATACACCGTATACGGCGTGCTGACGACTGCCCAATCGGCTTCTCCGATTGAAGCTCCAGCTGTTGCCGGTTCTCTACTCGCGTTTATCGTCGTTTATTTCCTACTCTTCGGCGCGGGCGTGATGTATATCTTGAGAATTCTCGCAACATCACCGAACAAAGATGAGCTACCAACGGGGCAACCCACTCGTGCTGCAGGCACTACGCCCGTGGCTTCGATGTTGAACGCTGGAGAGGCTGCGCCGCAAAATGGGTGAAAGTATTGACTTACCGCTGATTTGGGCGGCTATCCTCAGCCTCGCGGTATTCATCTATGTTGTGTTGGATGGGTTTGATTTGGGAATTGGAATTTTATTTCCCTATCTCGAAAACGATACTCAGCGCGACGTGGCAATGAATACTGTGGCGCCGGTTTGGGATGGTAATGAAACCTGGTTGATCTTGGGCGGTGGCGGCCTTTTTGCGGCATTTCCGCTTGCGTATGCGATTGTTATGCCTGCGCTCTACGCACCGTTTATTGTGATGATGCTTGCTCTTGTATTCCGAGGCGTTTCGTTTGAATACCGCTGGCGAGAACCCGATCATCGAAAGTGGTGGGATCTAAGCTTCCATTGGGGATCGATTGTTGCGACCTTCATGCAGGGTGTTGTTCTAGGCGCTTTTGTTCAGGGCATTGAGGTTGATGGTCGGGCGTATGGCGGTGGTTGGTGGGATTGGCTCACGCCCTTCACGGTGATGTGTGGCTTTGCCTTGCTTGCAAGCTACTCGCTACTTGGCGCCGCTTGGTTAGTGATGAAGACCTCCGATGATCTTAGAGAGATTGCCTACCGCTATAGTTTCCGGATGGCGCTGACGACGCTTGGTTTTGCAGCTCTTGTGAGCATTTGGGTGCCGTTCCAGTCTCCGCTTGTCTGGGATCGCTGGTTCACGACACCCAATTTCTGGTACGTAGCGCCGATACCAGCACTCACACTTTGGACCGCGGGTATCATTTTTAGCTCAATTCGCCGACGGCGAGACTATCTCCTCTATCCTGCAGTCATTTTTCTCAATATGCTGGGATTTGTTGGGCTGGGTGTTGGCCTTGCGCCCTACATCGTTCCTCACGCGGTAACCATCCACGAGGCAGCAGGTCCAGATATTAGCCTTGGTTTTATGCTCATTGGTGCTGGGCTACTGTTGCCCGTTATTTTGTTATACACCGGCTACTCCTATTACATTTTTCGCGGCAAGGTTACGGCAGAAGATGGCTACCACTGAGTCAAAACCCAGTTGGCGTAGCCGACTTCTCTGGTTTGTCGGAATATGGGCAGCGAGCGTCTTGTTTATGAGTGTGGTTGCGTTTCTTCTGCGAGCGCTGTTGCTGCCCTGATGCCAGCTTAGCGATTGGCACCCGGAGTACGGTGAAATACCCTGCCAAATCAAGGTTTCAGCCTTGTTATCCCCACCGCTTCACTATAAAATCGCCGCCCTATTTTGGGTGGTGAGTGCGTCTTTTACTGATGATTGGAGTCGCCAAACCGAAACCCGTGCGTGGAGAGACTGAGTATCAAGAACGATAGCAAGAGCAAAAAAGCTCTGACGAATGAGCAAATCGAGGCGCCGATGGTGCGCTTAATCGATGCCGACGGCAGCCAGGTGGGGATTGTGTCCAACGCCGAGGCGATGGGTAAGGCCGAAGCCGCAGGGATGGATTTGGTCATGATGGCAGACGGTGAAACGCCGGTTTGCAAGATCATGGATTACGGCAAGCACATCTTCGAGGCGAAGAAACAAAAAGCGGCTCAGAAGAAAAAAACGAAACGTACACAAATTAAAGAAATGAAATTTCGCCCGGGTACCGATGAGGGCGACTATCAGGTCAAGCTTCGTAGCTTGACCCGATTCTTGGAAAACGGTGATAAAGCCAAAGTAACGTTGCGCTACCGCGGTCGTGAAATGGCACACCAAGAGCTCGGCATGGAGATTCTCAAACGCGTTGAGAGTGATCTAAGCGAGTTGGGAGCAGTTGAACAGTTTCCGAAAATGGAAGGTCGTCAGTTGACGATGGTGATTGCGCCCAAGAAACGAGGATAGCGGCCCGTGAATGCCCTATATCTCGGTTTACGAAACGCTCTAGCAGTTCGCTGTAAGAGCCCTACTAGGAGTATCTAAGATGCCTAAAGCAAAAATTCACAGTGGTGCCGCTAAGCGGTTCAAAAAGACGGCCAGTGGCTATAAGCGTAAGAGCGCTTACAAGAGCCACATCCTGACGAAAATGACGACTAAGCGTAAGCGTCAGCTTCGAGGCACATCCATGATTCACAAGTCCGACGTGGTACTCGTGGATCGTATGTTGCGCGCCAAGTAATCGTTAATTAGTTAGGAGATAAGATATGCCTCGTGTAAAGCGTGGTGTCACGGCTCACCGTCGACACAAGAAAATTTTGAAGCAAGCGAAAGGTTACTACGGCGCACGTTCACGTGTGTTTCGCGTAGCCAAGCAAGCAGTAACTAAAGCGGGTCAGTACGCTTACCGCGATCGTCGTCAGCGCAAGCGTCAGTTCCGCGCACTCTGGATTACGCGGATCAACGCGCAATCGCGTGCTAACGGAATGACTTACAGCCGACTCATTAACGGTCTGAAGCGTGCTGAGATCGCACTCGATCGTCGTGTATTGGCTGATCTCGCCGTTTACGATAAGCCGGCTTTCGCAGCGGTAGTGGAGCGTGCAAAAGCTGCCCTCGCAGCTTAATCGCATTTTCGGACTACCCAGTGAGAACAGGTAGAACGAACAATTGAAAGGAGGCTACGGCCTCCTTTTTTGAATGAGTGGAGCTAGTGCAACATGCAGTCACTGGAAGATATCAAGGCAGAAGCAGCGGCAGCGATCGAGGCAGCGGCGGATGTTGCGGCTCTCGAGGAGCTGCGTGTCGGCTACCTTGGAAAGAAGGGAGCCCTAACAGGCTTGCTGAAGGGCCTAGGACAGCTGTCAGCCGAAGAGCGACCCAAGGCAGGCGCCGAGATTAACGCTGTGAAGCAAGCGCTCAACGAGCAGTTGAACGCGCGTAAAGAATCCTTACAAAGCGAGGCAGTGTCGGCTCAGCTAGCAGCAGAGGCCATTGATGTAACGCTGCCAGGTCGCCGCGCCGAGGCAGGTGCTCTGCATCCGATTACTCGGACTATTCAGCGCATGGAAACATTCTTCGCTTCTATGGGCTTTGATGTTGTCGAAGGGCCTGAAATTGAGGACGATTATCACAACTTCGAGGCACTCAACATTCCCTCGCATCACCCGGCGCGGGCTATGCATGACACTTTCTACGTTGACGATACCAATGTCCTGCGGACGCATACATCGGGCGTACAGGTGCGGACGATGGAGACACAGGCACCGCCTATTCGCGTGATTTGTCCGGGCCGTGTCTATCGCTGTGACTCCGATTTAACTCACTCACCCATGTTCCATCAGGTCGAGGGTTTGCTAATTGATGAAACCTCTAACTTCGGACACCTGAAAGGGCTCCTTGAGGATTTTCTTCAGGCGTTTTTCGAGCGAGAAGATCTCTCGGTCAGGCTGCGTCCTTCGTATTTCCCCTTCACTGAGCCTTCTGCTGAAGTCGATATTCAGTGCGTTAAGTGCGCTGGCGAAGGCTGTCGTGTCTGCTCGCACACTGGGTGGATTGAAGTACTTGGTTGCGGCATGGTTAATCCCAGAGTACTGGAGATGAGCGGTATAGACCCTGATAAATATAGGGGCTTTGCCTTCGGTATGGGCGTCGAGAGATTGTCGATGCTGCGCTATGGGATTGGTGATTTACGCCTTAATTTTGATAACGACTTGCGCTTTCTTGCGCAGTTTATGTGAGTTAGTAAGATGATTATTTCTGAACAGTGGCTTCGTACTTGGGTGAACCCAAGCGCGACCACAGAAGAGCTTAGCCATAAGTTAACAATGATCGGTCTTGAGGTGGACAGCATCGACGCTGTTGCCGAGGCTTTCTCAGGCGTCGTTGTTGCTGAAATTATTAGTGCCGAGCAGCACCCAGATGCCGATAAGTTGCGCGTTTGCACGGTTAACGCCGGTGATGAAATCGTTCAAATCGTCTGCGGTGCACCGAATGCCCGTGCGGGTCTGATCGCCCCACTCGCGCGAGTAGGCGCGGTGCTGCCTGGTGGTTTTAAAATCAAGAAAGCAAAACTTCGCGGTGTCGAGTCTCAAGGCATGCTGTGCGCAGGTGCAGAGCTCACTATTTCTGACGACGACGATGGTTTGATGGAGCTGCCGGTAGACGCACCCGTCGGTATGGATATCCGCCAATACCTTAGTCTCGACCACAAGCTCATCGAGCTTGGACTTACGCCCAACCGCGCTGACTGCCTTAGTATTCGCGGTGTTGCCCGCGATGTCGCTGTCGCATTTGATGAGGTTCTTAACGAGCCAGCTATTGATTCAGTACCCGTGGTTATCGACGACGAATTCCCCATAACGATTGAAGCGACAGCAAAATGCCCTCGCTATCTTGGCCGAGTCATTAAGAACGTTGACATTTCTCGTCCCACGCCCGACTACATACGCGATCGGTTGGAGCGCGCAGGGCTTCGCTCAATCGATGCGGCAGTTGACGTGACGAACTACGTGCTATTGGAGTTAGGGCAACCGCTTCATGCTTTCGATCTAGATCAGTTGAGCGGTGGAATCATCGTAAGAGAGTGTAAAGACGGTGAGACCCTGACGCTGTTGGATGGCACAGAGCAAATGCTTCAGCCTGGGACCTTGGTCATCGCAGACCACGACAAGCCACTTGCAATGGCGGGAATCATGGGTGGCGAGGCCAGTGGTGTTAGCGAGGTAACGACAAGTTTGTTTCTAGAGAGTGCATTTTTTACGCCCGAACTGATGGCGGGTCGAGCACGATCGTATGGACTCCACACAGATGCATCACATCGCTATGAGCGCGGTGTTGATTTCCAATTGCAGCGTCAGGCTATCGAGCGCGCGACACAGCTTTTTATAGACGCAGTGGGGGGAGAGCCAGGTCCCATTACAGAAGTACTAGCAGAGGCAGATTTACCGGTTAACGAGCCTGTCCTACTACGTGAGTCCCAAATAGAGAAGCTGTTAGGTGTTGCCATCGATCGCGTTACGGTTGAGCGCATCCTGGAGGGGCTAGGCTTCTGGGTCGTTACTCATGAGCAAGGTTGGCTCTGCACAGCACCCAGTTGGCGCTTCGATATGGGGCTCGAGGTCGATTTGATTGAAGAGCTCGCGCGTATCGTTGGTTATGACGCGGTGCCATCACAGCGTATTACCGCCAACCTTATTCCAACGCCGATACCCGAGACACGACGTCTCCTGCGTAACGTCAAAAATGACCTGGTAACGCGTGGCTATTTTGAGGCAGTGACTTTCAGTTTTATTGCGCCAGAGATACAAGCTTACTTTGATCCCAAGCTTGCTCCTGTCGAGCTTCGAAACCCTATTTCCATAGATTTAGCTGTGATGCGCACCAGTTTAATACCTGGATTGATCAAGGCGATAGCCCATAACACCAGCCGTCAGCAGGGAAGGGTGCGTTTATTCGAGACGGGCCTCAAGTTTTTACCAGCAGAGCAAACCGAGCAGGTTCCTATGATGGCGCTTGCTCTATCGGGTTTTAGAGACGCAGAAGGGTGGTCGAGCGAGAAGGCCGCAGCTGATTTCTATGATCTCAAGGGTACCGTTGAAGCTTTGCTTGTGAATCTCGCCGAGCGCGTCACCTTTGAGCCGCGTGTTTATCCCGGGCTTCACGACGGTCAGAGTGCAGCCATTATGTTGGACGGACAAGAAGTAGGGCGCATGGGAGCTGTTCACCCCACTGTTCGCAAGGCAATGGGTGTTCCTGCGAATACGGTGGTTGCAGAATTCGAGCAATCACTCGTCACCGAGGTTGCCATGCCTGTCTACCGAGATATTTCTAAGTATCCGGAGACGCGTCGAGACCTTGCGCTCGTAGCTAACAAGGGGATTGCCTCGGGAGAAGTGATGTCGCTAGTACGAGGCGCTGCCGGTTCACTTATGACTAAGCTGGACTTGTTTGACGTCTACGAGGGCACGGGCTTGCCAGAAGGTAAGAAAAGTCTTGCGATTGGTTTGACTTTCCAAGATCAAAGTCGCACCCTCGACGAAGCAGAGGTGGCCGGTGCAATAGATAGCGTGCTGGAAACACTGAAGTCCAAACTAGATATCGAATTGCGAAGCTAAGAATAATATGTCCGCATTAACGAAATCAGAGATGGCCGATAAGCTTTTTGAAGAGCTGGGTTTCAACAAGCGCGAAGCAAAGGAACTGGTAGAGCAGTTCTTCGAAGAGATTCGTGTGTGCCTTGAAAATAATGAGCAGGTTAAGCTCTCAGGCTTCGGCAATTTCGATCTTCGCGACAAAGGTACACGGCCGGGTCGCAATCCTAAAACGGGCGAGGAAGTCGCCATCTCTGCGCGACGCGTTGTGACGTTTAAGCCAGGCCAGAAGCTACGTAAACGTGTGGAGAAGATGCAAGGCGATGCTTGAGCCTACGCACAACAACGAACTCCCTCCAATTCCTGGGAAGCGTTATTTTACGATTGGTGAAGTGAGCACACTCTGTGCCGTTAAATCGCATGTTCTGCGATATTGGGAAGCGGAGTTTCCTCAGTTAAAACCCGTCAAACGTCGAGGCAATCGGCGATATTACAGAAGACGCGATGTTGAATTAGTTCGTGCTATCCGGGGCCTCCTGTACGAGGAGGGCTACACTATTGGTGGTGCTCGCCAAAGGCTGACCAGCGATGATGGTCCGACCTCTGCGGAGGTACTGACGATAATGAGAGATTGTTTGGGCGATCTCGAGAAGGCCCGAAGTTTGCTCTCCAAAGATATTGCTTAACTACAGCAAGCCGACGCCCTTTTGTTTCATATTGCAATGCTCACTGAGCCCGTTCTGTAATAGCGGCGATTCCCTATTTTGCTGAATGCACGTATACTCCGCCGTCTTCGGGGCGTAGCGCAGTCTGGTAGCGCACCACACTGGGGGTGTGGTGGTCGCAGGTTCAAATCCTGCCGTCCCGACCATTTTTACTCCGTTCGCTAACCTAGTTTTAGCATCTCCGGCTCCAACGCACCGGTGAATGCTGGCTGAGCCCCGGATCCTTGAATTTCTAAGATTTTCTCGTAATTCTGTTACTCAAAATCCGCTAATTAACGCCTTAGACGAGCCAGTAAAAAAAGTAGTGGCGCCATTTTGGAGAAAGTGATGGCTATCAACTGGGAACCAAGTGAATTTGATAAGACTTTTGTGGTGTCGGGTACGCTTTTAGTCACTTCATCGTCTGGTCATCGTACGTTGGGATATCCAAAGCCCGTCTCTGTCTCTGCAGACAATCAAAGAGATGCCGCGGCAAAAGTTCGAGCCATGCTCCTGGTTAAAGAGGGACTCACTGCGAGCGATATCATCGAGGACAAGCTCGAGGTCTCGGCTTGAATGTGCCCCTTACGTTCCAATGAATGTGGGGCTAGAACCTATAAATGACAACTTAAGGGCGGTATTCATTGCACTTTGCGAGCTAGTCTCGGCGATGGACTTCGGCCATTATTCGCGCTATTCGACTGGTCCAGGCGCTTTCGAAGTCAGCACACCAAGAACCGTCTAATGTTTCTCTGACGACTTGGATAAACGCGTTGAACAAGCTTTCGTACATGGCTGTGCTGACGGCGTAAGCGCTTACATGATTTTCAAGTTCCCAGGAAAGAAATCCGTCGGCCTGAAGAGGATCATCCGACAGAGAGAGTTCGAGCACCGAGGCAAACATACGACCGCGCATATGCTCGTCTGAGTGCTCCATAAGCCTTGCTGCGCTCGAGTCTAGCTCAAAGAACCTGCGATAAACCGGTGGTACAATATCACCCAAGCGATCACTGCACAGATCGAGTGAGCGAGAGATGCTTTCTAACTCGCCGGAATCAGTCATCGGCGGTGATGGCATTGCTCTCGTTAGCGCCCACGCCAAAATGTTTCAGGAACAAAGTCATAGGTCAGATTTTTTTTGAGCAGACTTCATGGCTACTGAGAGTATATGCGGGAATATAGACCGCGCCATGACTAACCTCACAGCACGGACCATAGCCTAACCCAATTTTCCGATGACGTCGCCAAAGAGTTCATCGTCACTGGGAAGTATTTTGGCTTCTTTAAGCGGCTTCGACACCCATGTGATATTCACTAAATGCTCCCAGTTAATGTTCTCGTTGGTCGAGTTGCCGCCCCAGCTGCCACACCCGAGCGAGAAGGTCTGGCGCATACCGTTCCACAAGTTACCGCTATTCGAGGGTGCTTGCGGTTGGTTAACCATGACACGTGACGTTTTGGTGCCGCTCGCTAGCGTGATGATGTTGTCATCGCTGGTTGAGTAGATGCCACAGGAGTGACCCATGCCCTGGTACTCCTGAATCGCGTTTGTTAACGCTACCGCCTCGTCGATGTCAGCCACCTTGTAATAGGCCATCACTGCCGAGAGTTTCTCACCCGAGAAGGGGTATTCACGACCGACGCCCTCGTAGGGCACGATGATGAACTTTCGATCGTCGGGAATAGAAAACCCCGACATATCAGCGAGTACTTGCGGCGGTTTTACGACAGCTGCCGTGTTCAGTGCGCCGTCGTGCCACAGGACTGCGGCGATTTTGTCGGCTTCCTCGCTTGACGCGACATAGCCACCCTCAGCGATGAGGTTGGCCATAAGCTCGTCGTAGATACTCTCGAACGCAATGACCGAGTTGTCCGATGAGCAAGACGCGGCCAGATCCAGTGTCTTGGATATGCGAATTTTTTCTGCGGTATCGACGAGGTCCGCCGTGTCGTCAACCGTAATAACGGCATTCCCGGCACCGACGCCGAGCGCAGGTGTTCCACTTGAGTATGCGGCTGTCACCATGCCGGGGCCGCCTGTTGCGAGAATGCGGTCACACTGACGCATTAATTCCTCTGTCTTACCAATGGACGGCTGAGCCATGGTTTGAACGAGGTCCGCTGGTGCACTCATCTTAACGAGGGCGTCGCGCATCTTGTTGACGATGGTCATATTGATGAATTTCGCACGGGGGTGAGGTGCGATCACGATCGCATTGCGGCCTTTGACTGCATTGATACTCTTGATGACGGGCGTTGCCTCGGGATTCGTCGAGGGGGACAGGGCGCCAATAACGCCAACCGGCTTACAAATCTTGATGATGTTGCGCTCGAGGTCCTCTTCGATGACACCCACTGATTTGTCCGGGAGGATGTCCATAAGTGTTGCGCGGGTTTTGACAGATATCTTGGCGAACTTACCGTTGTAGTCCCCGAGCTGAGTCTCATCGAGTGTCTGTTGCGCAAGCTCTTCAGCCACACCGGGCTGAGCACACGACCACACCATTGCTTTAATGAGCTCGTCAACTTGTTCTTGCGTGTAATCAGCAATTGCCGCTTGCGCAACGCGTGCGCGGTCAATCAGCGCTTCAATTTCTGCTACCTCTTCGGGTAGTGCCACCGCTTCAGGTGTCGCCATGAGAATCCCCTTATCTTTTCGTCCAAAATACCACAGCTGCGCGCGTCACAGTTTACGCAACACGGATCATTCGTTTACCGCGATTTTCCCCAGCGAGTAGTCCAATGAGACCAGAGGGCGCTTGCTCCAAACCATCGAGGATATCTTCCACGATTGTGAGCTCGCCTTGGCTCGCCCACAGCGACAGTTCATGAGCGGCATCCGCGTCAAGATGTGCGTAATCGCTGACAATAAATCCTTCCATGCGAAGCCGCTTTGTTACCAGCAGGCCAGGGACGCCAAAGGGTCCGGGCTTTGGTTTGCCGTCGTACATCGACACTGCACCACAGCAGGCGACGCGACCGTTCATATTCATGGCAAATAAAGCCGTTTGCAGGATGTCACCGCCGGTATTATCAAAGTAAACATCGATACCGTTAGGCGCGACGGCTTGGAGCTGATCACGGAGTGACTGCTCAGTGCTTTTGTAATTTACGCAGGCGTCGAAGCCGAGTTCGCGCTCTACCCAACGACACTTTTCGTCGCCACCTGCCACGCCAATGACGCGGGCGCCTTTAATCCGCCCAATTTGACCGACAATGGAACCCACGGAGCCCGCCGCGGCTGAGACCAGCAAAGTCTCGCCTGCATGAATGCCAGCGACATTGATGAGCCCGTGATAAGCCGTGAGGCCAGCGACTCCCAGTAGCGAGAGTCTGTGGCTGAGGGGACCGTCATGATCTGGCACCGTAGTTACTTCGTCACCGCTGACCGTCGCATATTCCTGCCAGCCAACATCAGCCATCACCAAATCGCCCTCTGCCCAAGAAGTATGGCTGGACTCAATCACCTCACCAATGCCGTAGCTCGCCATGACGTCTCCACCGGCGAGTGCGCTGCGGTAGGTAGCGCCCTGCATCCAGGCGCGATTCGCAGCGTCTTGCGACAAGATAAGCGTTTTTATAACAACCTCACCATCCGCGGCAGGGGTGACCGGAACTTCGTCCGAACTGAAACAATCGTGAGTCAGTTTGTCCGTGGGGAGTTGGCTAAGCAGGATGCGTTTATTTGTCAGCATAATTGATTTCGACACGGGTTTTTAAGCGATTAGGTTGTCTGACGATCATACGTGAAATTGACATTTTAATGACGAAAACGCGAGTGGAGTGAGGCGATTTAACGTGTTTCGTGCCATGTTTTACAGTTGTAGCCTAATGTTATAACACCCACAGCGGGTTAGGTTGTGATCCACCCCATTGGCCTCGGCAGGCCAATAAATTAACCTATCGTTTTGGGGAGAGGAGTGGTCGACGGTGGCAGAGACACATTGGACAAAACTCAATTGGGAAGACCCGTTTGAGCTTGATGCGCAGTTGACCGAAGAGCAGCGTATGGTAAGGGAGTCGGCTCGCCAATACGCTCAAGATCGATTGGCTCCGCGCGTCACTGCGGCTTTCAGAAGTGAAGAGACGGACCCTGAAATTTTCCGAGAAATGGGTGAGGTAGGGTTGCTAGGTCCCACCATCGAAGGGTACGGCTGTCCCGGTGTCGATTATGTGAGCTATGGCCTCATAGCGCGCGAAGTTGAGCGAGTGGATTCAGGCTACCGTTCGATGTTGAGTGTTCAGTCATCACTAGTGATGTATCCCATCTATGCTTACGGCAATGATGCGCAGCGTGAAAAGTATCTCCCTAAACTTGCCACAGGTGAGTGGATAGGCTGCTTTGGACTTACGGAACCTGATCACGGGTCAGACCCTGGCGGAATGGTTACGCGCGCTCGATCGGCAGAGGGCGGATACCGCCTAACCGGTGCGAAGATGTGGATCTCGAATAGCCCGATCGCTGATGTTTTTGTGGTTTGGGCGAAAACGGATGATGGTGTCATTCGTGGTTTTATCCTCGAGAAAGGTATGCAAGGTCTTTCTGCACCTAAAATTGAGGGGAAATTGGCTCTACGCGCGTCTATTACAGGCGAAATTGTGATGGATGACGTCTTTGTGCCTGAGGAAAATTTGCTTCCCAATGTTTCGGGACTGAAGGGGCCATTCGGGTGTCTGAATAATGCGCGCTACGGGATTGCCTGGGGCACATTGGGCGCTGCAGAAACCTGCTGGCATGCAGCTCGTGACTACACGCTCGACAGAAAACAGTTTGGTAAGCCACTTGCGGCCACCCAGCTGATTCAGAAAAAACTGGCTGATATGCAAACAGAAATTGCCATCGGTTTGCAGTCATGTCTGCGAGCTGGTCAGATGTTGACCGAAGGTGAGATCTCGCCCGATTTGATTAGTCTGATAAAACGCAACTCTTGTGGCAAAGCACTGGAGATAGCGCGCACTGCTCGCGATATGTTGGGTGGTAATGGCATTTCTGATCAATACCCAGTCATGAGACATATGGTTAATCTCGAAGTGGTCA
>CBFHHL010000019.1:0-2231 GCA_965655685.1 Luminiphilus sp. | reverse complement strand
TGCCAGCGGTGGTTATGAATCTGATATGGACCTGTAGTTACTACCTATATGACAGGCTATGGCTACGCATTGAGTGGGGAATGGAGTGAAGCAGCTCAGTAGTCACAATCCGTCTCTGCAAAAAAAAGACCTACTTTTTTTAAAATCAGCTTCTGATGTGTCTGCGCAGAGCGTAAACGTGTCCTTGCGATAGTAGCGAACTTTGTCGTCACATCAACAGTTTGAGTAACTTTCGTTGTTGCGTCACCGACGAACTTAAGCGTTAGAGATGCGGCAGGAAAGGCAGCAATTATCCGGTAATGCCCAGCCGAAAGCATCAACAAATGGGCATAACCACCCAGATGGATGCTAAGCGCTTTTGGTCAGCGATGAGTTTTAGGGCCGTCGAGTGCTTAAGGCGCTGCGTAAAGTAGAGAGCGGTCGGCCGCGTACGCAAATACATCAGTTGGAGTAAGAAACGCAAAAATTACTCCGCCAATCGGTACTGCAAGCAAATCCAGGAGTCTAAGTCGGCGGTGTCAGATGAGGCTCAGTACATTCTCGGGTGGACGACCCAAGGCCGCACGATCTTTAGAAATAACGACAGGGCGCTCAATGAGTATAGGATTCGCAACCATGGCCTCGATGAGGGACTCTTCAGTTGAGGCTTTCGACAAATTCATATCGCTGAATGCGTTCTCTCCCGTCCTGACAAGCTCAATAGCGGTTTTTCCTAACCGTTTTAGCACCTGCTTAATTTCGTCAGCCGTTGGAGGCGTTTCTAGATAAAGCACCACCTCTGGGGTCACGCCGTGCTTGCTGAGCAACGCCAGCGTTGCACGTGACTTGGAGCAGCGCGGGTTATGCCATAGAGTCAACCGGCTCATTGGCTCATCTCCTTGTGTTTTGTTGTGTCTTGTCTCGGCATTTACTCGACGTGTAACAGACGCTTAGCTATTGGGCGCTTGAGTCGTTCAGATCGCGACCATAATCACCGTGTGCAACGGTTTGCACGCAGTGACCTACACCAGATATCTCACTCGATAGTCTCAGTCGAGTGTTGCGGGGTGGCAGGTGCGTTTGTCCAAATAACCTGTTTCCGATAGTGTCCTCGGATAATGGCTGTCAGACAAGTGCCCTCGAGTTAATGTAATCGTTTGAATATGAGACCGAATGCAAAACACAGTTCAACACCAGAGGTGAACAGGTCGAGCGAGTCGATATGTCGGTAGCAGTGAGGGAGTAACGCAAACTAAATCAAGAGACCGTCAAATCGCCTAAAGCGATAAGCTGTTCTAACGAGCCCCTGATCATATCAGAGCGTAATGGGTTCGCTTTGAGCGAGTAGGCTAGCTATACGTGCTCGACAATAAGAAGGGAGGATATGTGGCGGTAGTAATTGATCATGAGTTTTCGGCGGCGCCAGAGGCGCTATGGGAGATTTTAGGGACGCCGGATCGTGTCGACTGGGTGCCAGGCGTGCAGAGTTGTTCTTTCGATGGGGAAGTGCGCTCGCTCAACTTGCCCGGTGCGGGTGCGATCAAGGAGCGTATTTTGCGGCTCGATAACGCGGCTATGGCGCTTGAGTATTCTTGTTTCGAAAGTCCAGGGAACCTCGAATCACATCGCGCTCAAATGCAGATAACGCGCACCAGAACTGGGTGTAGGTTGGTTTGGCAAACAAGCGTAGAGCCGGTTGCAATTGAGCCATTCATTAAAGCTAGTATGGAAGGGTGTATTGTGCGGCTGGAGGAAATGCTGAGCTTTGGTTAAGTCTCGGTGTGTCGACACTTCAAGGTTCGCGCCGCTGTTTGCGGTTAGGCTTGTGACACCTCAACGGGGATAGACACTGCGTAACACTGTTTTAGGAAAGCACCGCTGGGCATGACCAATGCTGAGAGATAAATAGGCTTTTGCCTTACCATTTGAGACGTGAGCAATGGTTCGTCCGTTAAGAATGCAGTCTGATAAACACCGGAAGTGAGAGACCGAGAGAGCGAGAGAGACCGAAGAATAAGAAAGCACGACAAAGCGTGTATGACAAAAACGATTAATGCGGAGATAAAGCGCCTCGTAAGAATAAGCGCTAACGCTTGAGACTGGGCGTACGCTAAACGAGATAGGAGACCTTGTTTATGAACTACAAAACTATTTTGTACGATGTAGAGGACGGTATCCTCACAATTACACTCAACCGCCCAGAGCGGTTGAACGCCTTTAACAACGTCATGTGCGATGAGGTCATTGCAGCG
>CBFHHL010000018.1:0-1974 GCA_965655685.1 Luminiphilus sp. | reverse complement strand
CTTCCGATCTAGGTGGTCTCTTTGCGCGTGCCATCTTCGAGCGGTGATACAAGGGCTGTTGCATCGTCTCGACGTCTTAAAAGGTTCTCAGCAAAATTCAGCCTTGCATCAGGAAACCACGAAGCACCGGGCATTTTCTCCAAATCGCGGACCACCACATCGCTCGGCTCGCTTGCGATAACCTCACAGTAGTCCCAAATACATCGCCAGAAGTCATGCGTAGCCGTTATAGACCAGTGATGTAGCGCTTCGTAAGTAGATACATCAACCTCTGGAAACAGTTCACTAACAAAACCTCTAAATTTCGTTAGCGCGGCCTCTGCGATCCGCTCAGAGCTCGGGCGCCACAGAGGGCTTAGACTCTTGGTAAGGCCGCCATCATCCGTCGAGCCGCCCGACCCCTGCTCACCCTGATGACGTCGGTTAACCTCGTTGAGGAAGGCGCCAGCGGCCGCGTCTTCCGCTCGCAGTGCTTTAAGCAGTGCAACCAGGTTGCGATCGCGCTCGTTTTCAAGCTGCATGACCGTACGGCCCGCCGCCTGGTCATCAGACTGCTCGACGATGCGGTCGATTAACTCCTCATTGAGCTCGGGCACATCCATGAGTTTAGTCCAAGGCCACTCGAGACAAGGTCCAAACTGCTCGAGGAAGTGTTTCATGCCAGCTTGGCCGCCCGCCACGCGATAGGTCTCGAAGAGTCCCTTTTGCGCCCAGCGCAGACCAAAGCTGTGGGTAATGATGTCGTCGATTTGGCCCGTTGTTGCGACACCATCTTTCACCAACCATAGCGCCTCGCGCCACAGCGCCTCTAGTAGACGATCGCCCACGTGTGCTGGCACCTCGGCACCCAAAACCACTGGCTTCATCGATACCGACTCGAGGTAGTCGCTCGCGCGCTCCGTGACCTCGGCGGGCACTGCAGGCGAAGCCACCACCTCTACCAGCGGCAACAGATAAACTGGGTTGTACGGGTGCGATACGATAATTTGCTCGGGGCGAATGGCGTCTTCCTGAAGCTCACTGGGCATGAAGCCCGATGTCGAGGAAGCAACAATCGCACTAGCATCAGAATACTCTTGAATAGACTTCAGGACAGCGCGTTTTACCTCAATACGCTCGGGAGTCGATTCCTGAATGTAGATAGCACCGGCGACCGCATCTGCCGTTGATGTCGCGATGGTCAAACTTCCTTCCTCTGGCACGACATCGCACAGCGCAGGCATCGCCTCGCGCCCTCGATCAATGACCGCGTACAATATCCGCTCCGCGTCCTCACTTGGGTCAAAGAAGCGAACATCCCAGCCGTTTAATAAAAAACGTGTCGCCCAGCCCGAGCCAATGACACCACCACCAATGACGGCAGCCGTTTTTCGCTGATTCGCCATTAAACAGGGTCTCGCTTCACCAGGTTGAGTTCGGCACGGACTTCGGCTGGTGTCATGAACTCCACACCCATCGCCGTGATAATGCCTGCGGCCTTTTCAACAAGCTCAGCGTTTGACGCCAGACGCCCACGCTCTAACCAGAGGTTGTCTTCGAGGCCCACGCGCACGTTGCCGCCCGACAGCACGGCTGCCGCCACGAAAGGCATTTGATTCTTACCGATACTGAAGGCCGAGTGCACCCAGTTACTGGGCACGTTATTCACCATGGCCATGAAGGTATTCATGTCATCCGGTGCACCCCACGGAATACCCATACACAACTGAACCATGACGGGGTCCTTAATGGCGCCCTCTTCTACCAACTGCTTGGCAAACCAAAGGTGCCCCGTGTCAAACGCTTCGATCTCAATTTGAATGCCAAGCTCGGTCATACGCCGCGCCATATCACGCAGCATACCGGGCGTATTGGTCATCACGTAGTCGGCTTCGGCGAAATTCATGGTCCCACAGTCGAGCGTCGCGATCTCGGGCCGGCAGACTTCAAGGTGCTCGACACGCTCAGCTGCCGATACCATGTCGGTACCGGCTT
>CBFHHL010000017.1:0-1473 GCA_965655685.1 Luminiphilus sp. | reverse complement strand
ACGCCCCGTGGCGAGAAGAGTTTTAGGAACAGTTCATTGTCATGTGGATAATCCGGATCTTCTGGCTCTTCCTCCGCGTTAAGGTGGTAAAGATTGCCGAAGAACTCATCAAAACCATGATTGGTCGGCAAGAACTCATCCTTGTCACCTAAGTGATTTTTACCAAACTGTGCTGTGACGTAGCCCTCGTCTTTCAATAGCGAAGCTAAGGTGACATCTTCTGGCTGAATGCCAATATCCGCACCGGGAATACCTACTTTAGTGAGGCCTGTTCTAATGGGTGACTGCCCGAGGATAAAGGCCGACCGACCTGCGGTGCAGCTCTGCTGACCATAGTAATCGGTGAACTTAGCACCCTCGTTAGCAATCCGATCGATGTTAGGTGTCTCATACCCCATCATCCCCATATTGTTGGTCGACAGGTTCCAGAAGCCGATATCATCACCCCAGATGATGAGCATGTTGGGCTTCTCTTGCGCCAACGCATTACCCGCGAAGACAAGACTCAGTACTAAAAAGAGCAACCGCATTTGAATACCACCGTTTATTGTTAGAGTGGTACAAGAGTACTTCGTAGCGATCCCGTTGGCGAGATTGGGAACCGCCATAAATAGGTTTAAATGCCGAAAATTTTTAACGCTCGCACGTATCCAATTCTGAGCCCACTTCTTACCCCCACCGTTGAATCCACGAGCACCTGAATAATCAGTTTGTCGATGACAGTGATACCGACGCATGGAACAATTGCGCCTCCATAAAACGCTTTGGAGCGGCCTTAAGTGACCTCAATCATATTCGGCGGGCGCGAGATACGACCCGGAAAAATCATTTGTGTGGGTAAGAACTACGCCGCACATATCGAGGAGATGAAGAGCGTACCGTCAGACCAAATGACGGTATTTTTGAAGCCGGCCACATCGATCACGGGAGAGCTCGTTGCGATACGTGATGAGCCTGTACATTTTGAAGGGGAAATTTGTCTCCTAATACAGGATGGCAACGTTGCGGGTGTTGGCTTTGGCCTCGATCTCACGCTGCGGAGGTTACAGGGGAAGCTAAAAGACGCTGGGCTCCCTTGGGAGCGCGCCAAAGCTTTCGACGGTGCAGCACTATTTAGTGACTTCGTTGCGGCGCCTGAAAATCTAAATGAGCTCTTATTAGAGCTTTATATCGACAGTGAACTTCGCCAGCGCGGTGGACCACCTCAGATGCTGCATCCACCGGATGTCATTCTTGAAGAGCTTTCGAAATTCTTAACATTGGAAGATGGCGACATCATTATGACTGGCACTCCCTCGGGGGTTGGTCCAGTGAGCGCCGGCTCGCTTTTTCACGGCCGTATCCTTTTTGAAGATAACGAGCTGACGTCTGCGTCATGGCGCGCTCACTAGCGCCCATTGCGTTCTCGCTACAAGTCACCAGAGATCGGCTTGGCTTGGCTTGGCTTGGCTTGGCTTGGCTTGGCTTGGCTTG
>CBFHHL010000016.1:0-10031 GCA_965655685.1 Luminiphilus sp. | reverse complement strand
ATGGCGAGTCCTTGGGCTTTCATCACTGCATCCAAAACCGAGTAGAGAAAAACGCCACCTAATGCGAGTCCAATCGGTACATAGGGATTTTGATTTAAAGACATAGCGATTGCGTAACCTTGGGTATAGATATGCGAGTCTGTCAGAGCGCGAAAAACCCACCACAGAGGTGAACGGTAGTCTGAGGGTTGTCGGTTACTACGTCACTACCTCAAAAGCGTATTGTTTGGAGTTGGATCAACTCTTTTTACCGGCTGAATGCTGATTGGGGCTCAGCCCTGATTGGGTCTTAATGGATATTGCGCCTGACGGATTAGCGGCGCTGAATGCGCATGAGACGGGTTGTGACTCTCTCTACTATTTTTCTGGTTCTTTTCCTTTTTCTGTTTCTGGTCTTGGATCTTCACTTCAGCGGAGTTGACCAACGCTCATTGCGTTACTGGGACTGCCAGTACGCGACGCACGCCAGTTCTTGCACATATGCCGTAAGGCTATAGTGCAGGTATCCCAGCTTATCAAGCTTTCAGCTTTACCGATCGGTGGGTTAAATACTCAAGTCATCGCGGTTGTAATCATGCATGTCACGGCGCGCTGCATCGTTCCACTCAAACGTAAGTCCTGCCGTTTCAAAGGGTTGATAGGTGTAGGCCACCTCATCAGAATAACGCTCCTTACGTGCGGCGATTGCATAACCTAGTACCTTTGAACGTCGCGCAATGATTTCATCATCAAACACTTGCGCGTCGCTATGGATCCCCCCTCCTTTAACACCGAGAACCGAGGACCGTTTATGGAAACCGAAGTTAACAGTGAGACGAGGCTCGAAACCACTATTTGGGAAGGAGCCGTGCAGCGCCTGACGATTACAAATGACGACATCGCCACGGTCACACACTAAGGGGACCGCGCCTTCAATGCGCTCGCTTTTGGACTCTGAGACTAGGCCGGCAATGTCGATTTTGCCCAGCTTGTGACTTCCGGGCAGGACCCATACACCGTTGACCGCAGTGCTGCCGTACAGCTGCGCCATAAAGTTAAAGCCATGAATGTTCTCGTCAAACTCCGGGCTGTCCCAATGGGTTACGCCGTCTTGGTGCCAGGATACGGCGGCACCAATGCCGGGCTCTTTGATAAATAGCGCTTCGTTAAAGGGTGCAAAGTCCGGCCCGTTAATCGCCTCGGCGACGCGGAGAAGCTCAGGGTGGGCGTAGGTCCGTAAGCAGGCATCAGAGAAACGCAGCGAGCCGAGTAAGATGAGGGGCGATGCGAGGGGTGTGTCAGCGGTGGCCTCAGGCTCGAACATTTTTACCTGGTGCCTTCCGTTGGCTAGCTGCGTGCCACCCAGTGGGTCTCCCAGTGGCTTAGACCAAACGAGGTGCGGGGTGTTGGAATCCACCCCGAGTGCGGGTCGGCCAAACTCGTCTACTCCGCTATCGGGCGATATTGGAAACGTTTCTTTTAGCTCGATAATGTCGGTCTCGATGTCTAGGCACTCGGTTTCCGAAAGTACTTGAGTGAAGATGTAAAATCCGTATTTGGAGTACGCCTCTGCGATGTGTTGAGCGAGCTTGCCCGACGCATCGAATTCGATCGGACCTCGATTGTCGAGTGCAAGTGCAGCAGCTTGTCCGGCTAGCAGGTATTCGCGCATTGCCTCCGCTTGCTCGCCGTAGCGTGCCGCGCAGGCATCAATCGATTTTGAAATGTCTTGCATGCAATTCTTCCCCAGAGCTATTTTTCTTTGAAGTGAGTCATGTCCAAATCTTAATGGGCAACGCCGATCACGAATTTGGCAAGTTAGGCTTCCCCCAATTCGTTCTGCAGTTGCTGATGAAAACTGACAATGGCTTTTTCAAAATAGCCAAAAGTCAGATGAGAATTGGCGCAGGTAGTGACTGTCTCTTGAATATCTCTAGCTGCAGCGCGATCCTCTTCCTGGCCGGATTGATTCACAAATTGGACATCGCGAATGGCCTCGTCGTGGCTAATTTCCAAGCCACTTTTAGTCGCGTGCTTGATGTAGTAGGAAAACATCTGCGTTCGCGTTGGAGTCAGAGGCTCGATGATCGTGACACTGGTATGTTTGGAGAGAACGGCGACACTGACGTTGGGGAATAGGTGATAAACCAGCGTTGCAAAACCCTCGATCTCTCGCTCGTTACTGGGTAGAGATCGCAGCTTTTCAATGCGCTTGAAGGGGTAAACAACCCGCGAGTTCTGACCGAATGATTCCACTACGTTTACGTTGTCCAGACCGAAGGGATAAAAACTCTCCCGATGCAGTGACTTGATGTGATAGCCCTCTAGTAACGTCTCGGTGAGTAGTTTCCAGTTCGCCTCGTCCACCGTATCGCTTTGAAAGAACAGGGGCTGGGAGGGCTCAAAAAAATCGAGCGCCGTATCGAGTGTTTCGAGTTTTGGCTCACCTTCCTGTTGGACGTAAATTAGCCCACCTTTTTCAACGGCAAACACTTCTTTGAGCCCTGAGGTCTCTTTGTCGAGATCAGGGAATGCGGATTCACCGGGGACGCCTCGGAGCGACCCATCGAGGTTGTATGTCCACCCATGGTAGGGACAGGAGAAGGTTCGAGCACATCCCTCGCCCGATGCGACCTTCATGCCGCGGTGGCGACAGGCATTGATGAACGCGCGAACGGTTAAATCATTGTCTCGAACCACCAGTAGAGGCGTTCCAGCCGCAGTGCGCGAGACATAACTGCCCGCTTCAGGGACGGCTGCTGATGGGCAAAATACAACCGGTCTCTGTCGTAGCAGCGCAATCTCCTGCACGAAGCGGCTTTCGCTCGTGTAGTGCTCTACCGGTTCACGCCACTGCACCGTACCAAGGTCGGTCGTACCATTATCAATATGATCAAATATGCGATCGATAATGTTAGGAACGTCGAGTAGACCGATCGTGTTGCCATTCATATGTTGGAGCTCTCTATTTTTCTAAGCTCAGCACGCCGTCTTTTCGTTACCAGAAGCATCTCCGGATATTCGTTAGCTTGGGTCGGCTAGCTTAAGTAGCTGCTTGCCATGGTTTTCACCGGTATATAGCCGACGTAGCGTGCTGGGGATGTTTTCAAAGCCTTCCTGCACATCCACCTGAAACTTCAAATCTCCGGCCATTACCCAGCCCATAAGATCTTGAATTGCCTCCATTGCTCTTGGCATGTAATCGAGGATGATAAAACCTTCCATGCGTGCGCGGTTGGTGACCAAATTCATAAGATTCGAAGGACCGGGGATCGGGTCCTCGGCGTTGTAACCGGAAATGCCCCCACACAAGACAACGCGGGAATAGAGATCCAAGTGGTTTAGCGCCGCCTCGAGTGTGTCGCCGCCCACGTTGTCGAAAAAGACATTCCATTTATCGGGACAGGCATTCGCAATTTGTGCATCCAAATCACCTTGTTTGTAGTCGATGGCTGCGTCCAAGCCCGCAACCTCGGTAAGCCATCCACATTTCTCTGGTCCGCCAGCGATACCGACGACACGGCAGCCTTTGATCTTGGCGATTTGAGCAGCGACCGAGCCGGTCGCGCCCGCAGCGCCAGAGACTAATACGGTTTCTCCGGTTTTTGGTTGTCCTAGTTCTAGCATGCCGAAGTAAGCGGTGATGCCTGTTAGCCCGATAACAGACAGCATCATCTCAGGCGTCACACCCTCGGGTATTTTGGTGACGCCTGTGACGCCCTCGCCGGGTGTGATGACAGCATAATCCTGCCAGCCACCCATGGTTTGTACGAGGTCGCCTTCTGCATAATCCCCGTGATTAGATAGCACCACCTGACCTACGGTTCCTCCGCGCATTACTTCCCCAATTGCGACAGGGGGAAGGTAACTTGGTCGATCGACCATCCAGCCGCGCTGGGTGGGGTCGAAAGAAAAGTACAGATTTTTGATGAGTATCTGCTGATCTTGAACCTTGGGAACCGTGGTCTCCACGAATTCGAAGTTGTCTTGCCCGACCATACCCACGGGACGTTTCGCTAAGCGCCATTGCCGATTAATTGTCATTAACGTTTACCTTACCTACCTTTTTGTGAGTTGCTCGATACCAGCAATAATGTAGTCCACTGTCATTTCAATCATCTCGTCTTGATCTGTTTTGTTATTGCCCGACCACTCGGCTGCTGCCCAAGCAGCACCTCTTGAAAGTTGAACAATTAGCCGAGCACGAATGAGATCTAATTCATAGTGCTTTGCTGTGCGTTCGATCAGAAGATCAGCGGCGTTTTGGCTGTTTCGCTTGAGTTCGTCTTGAATCACACAAGCAATTTCCGGTTGAGTAATAAGCATCGGAAGGACAGTGCCTGGCGCGTTGTGTTCGAAATTACTGCGCACCGATACCCGCACGATGTCCCTAAATGTCTTTGCCTCCGCTGCAGCTCTCCCTGTTCTCGCACCAAAGCGTTGGTATTCACGTTTCAAGAGAGCCTGAAGCAGCAACACTCGGCTTGAGAAGTAGTTGTAGACCAATGGCACGGAGACAGATGCCTCTGCCGCAAGGCTTTCCATGGTAAAGGTAGCGAGGCCACCCCGACAAATCAGCACTGCCGCTGTATCAAGCAGTTGGTCTATTCGCGCCGCAGGTGTTAATCGAGTACGTTTTCGCTGCAAGGTATGTGTTCTCGCAATTACTTAATGCGATCTATAATAGCGAGATGTGCTTATGAGTAAAGAGATTAGGCTGCAACCACCGCGGAATCAGTGCAAATACGCTTAACGCTTTGCTGTTTCAGGGTGCTCTCGAAGCAGCTATCCCGGTGAATCGAGCTCAATCAGAAATAAACGTGGGAAAGTCAGCGGAGACACCCTCGTAAATGTACTCCCAGCTCCCGTTCTGCATAACGGCTCTGTGTCTGGCCCCGGGCGTTGTACTTTGTCCGTTGTCATACCCCGCATCACCCTCAAACATGACGAGGAAGGTTTCTGCTTCTTTTGCAAACAGAGGTAGCACCTCCGGCGGCTTGATGTGCCGCTCACCGGCGATCATTTCTTCCGTATTTTTGTAGCGCATCAGGCTGCATAGTGTCACGTATGTTGGCGGCATCATGCCCATATCACCAGCTTTGTGTGCGGCTACGACATCAGCAACCAGCATCCATTGATGGTCATGAATCTCACCACCATCAATCTTCACAGTATCGTTGTGAACCACGGGCGCTGCGTAAATCCAGGTCTTAAAACGCTTTGGCTCGGCAACTGGTGTCGTCCACTGGCTTAGTTGAACCATGTTGTCGAGATCCGGTGTGAGGCCACACTCTTCTTCAGCTTCGCGTGCCGCTGCAAACCGTGCAGCAGCATCGGTGTCGCAGCCAGCCGCCGCCATGTCTGCTTGATCAATCGCACCTCCAGGAAAAACCCACAATCCACCAGCGAACATAAGCGCTTTATTTCTCTTAAGCATGAGTGTCTCCATGCCATTGTCGGTATCGCGAAGAAGAACGACGGTGCTTGCGGGGCGGATGGCTGTAACTGCGGTCATGTCTTTGTCTCTTGTGATTTTTCTTGATGTTGAGTCGCTATTCCGTTCTGACACTTGCTATCGCACGGGTAGAGGATTTATTCCGGCTTTGTCACGGCTCCGTTTTAACCGATGTAAAGGAGGCACCTTCTTCTTGGGTCACTGGTTACCGCGAGTTCTCATTTGTGAGCATGTGCAAAAGTTTGCAACTTGTCCACGTTTGAAAGTCGCTAATAGCAAGTGCGAGATGTTATCTGCACTGTCTTTACTTAGGGGGCTAGCGCCCAACAATAATGTCGGTGGTGGCGCCGTTACTCGCGATTCGTTGGCTAGAAAGTCCCCTCGATGGTGAGTGTATACGAATAGCCAAAGCTTCGACTACGGCGCTCTGTAAACGCAACATCACCGGTAAGGCGGTCGTTGAAAATTGTGCGTTCAAGCCTGTTCTTGGCGCCCAGTAGATTCCACAGGTTGGCTCTTACCGTAAGGCCGAAGACATCCTTATTTTCTACATAGAAGTTCACCATTTCGGGACTTTGATTGTAGAAGCTTACCTCGTCAATTCGCACGGACGGGTAGGCTTCGTTGTAATCAATTGCGCCCCCAATCGCCCAAGACGATTGCTCGAAATCTTGTCTTAAATCCAGTCGATATGAGGTGCGAAAGTCATTTCCGATGGCGCGATTTGTTCCCAAAATTGGATCGAGCACGCTCGAGTTTGAATAGGCAAACGAGAGATCTGCACGACCACCTTTCCAAAGTATGTCATCCGATAACAGCGTGGCATCAAAAGAGCCGCCGTAGCGCTCCGCTGAATCGATATTACCTGGCGCCTGTCCGCCGCCCTCGATAGGGATACGGTCGACAATATCCTCAATGTCCTCATAGAAGAGGTTGAAGGTTGCACTGCCCACTTTCCCTAGAGACGTTTGTGCTTCTAACTCGAGAAACCAACTTTGTGGTGGGACAAGATTTACATTGGTGACATCTTCGCGCTCTTGATTAACGTCGACTGAGGCAATGAAATCGAAAAAGCGAAGTTGCCCGACATAGCGCTCTAGCTTTGCTGACAAAAACAACACTTCGTTGGGCTTCCAGTTGAGCGACACAAAGCCCTTGGGGCGAAGGAAATCACGTACAACATCTCTGCTGCCTGACTGGCGGATTTCCGAATACTCTGCGCCTAATGTTGTTTGAAGCGTAATTTTCTCGGTGAGTTTGCGAGTGAAGTTAAGCGTTGTTTCCGCACGAGTTTCCTCGACGCGTGAACTGGCACCTTCAAGCGCGATAGGAACAAAGTCGCCTTGTAAATTGCGTTCAGCGAGGCGTCCATCGATGTCGAGATAATTTTTAGCCCCCTCTATCGCCCAGCGCCACTGACTATCGAATGCCGTGAACCCGTACTCTGTGCGCACTATGGACTCGCCTTCATCAGCGATGCGATCAAAGCGTGAACCCTCGAAGCTTCCTTCAATGAAGCGGGTATCGGCGCGATCTAACGTCGGGCTGTGTTCAAATCGATGTAGCGCCATGAGTTTAAGTTGTCCCGAACCTGCTGCGAATTCATAGTCCGCGCCGATCTCGAAGTTATATTCATCCTCTGACTGCTTAAGTTCGCGGGTGTTCTCATCTGGTGTGCCCTCAGCGCGCCGAGAAGTTTCTGTTTCATCTGAGTAAAACCCGCTGAGCTCCCCCACGATATTGAAAGTATTGCCCGCTTCAGTTTGTCGGGAGTAAGAGCCGGAAAGGTTAGGTCGATCAAAAAAGCGTCGCCGTTTTTCCTGCCGAAACTCGATGGCGTTACCAGTCGAGTCGATGACGAATTCAGGCCCAGAATCACCAAATGCGCGCTGCTCATTAGCAATGTTCATTGTCCATTCGGAATTTTCGCTACCGCCGGTAACCGCAACGCTGAACTCGCGCCATCGCTCTTCTGAGTTCGCGCCAGTGGGGCGAATTCTTGGAGAATAACTGTAGCGCCCTGTCAGCTCGCTGTCTGATGCGGTAACCACGTTGAGCACTTGGCCGGACATGCCGCCAATGTCGAGGCTTGCACCGTCAAGAACCTCAAGCCGAATAACGCTCTCCACCGAAAGACGCTCTAACGCTTGTCTCGGGCCATTTGACTTTCCTGAAATTCGTCGTCCATTGATCAATAGGTTCGTATCAGCCTGACCAAAACCTCGGTTACCGTCACCTTCGTTTATGCTAAAGCCCGGTACTTGCTGAACTAAATCAAGTGCCGAGCGCGGGGCAAACTGTGCAAAATCAGCGGGGGAGTAAGTCTGACGGACGCTATCGGCGGTCGCCGCGTTCGACAGGCTTGCACTCACCGCACTTGCTACGCATAGCACGGTGAGTATTGGGCGGAGGTAGAGATTCAGGTTTCGGGGGCTAAAGGACATATTGACTACTAGTTAACTCGATCCTGATTCTACAGGATTTTCGCTGGTCAACTCACCTGATGGCGCACCTAATAGCCAGTTTCTAGAAGCTTTACACACTCTTTTTTTCTTGCAGTTGACACAGGTTAAGCTGATGCCCTGTGTTTCTGAGCAGACATCGATGGTAACGGTCGAATTTGCTAGGCGTACCTAACTGTTTGAAGTTGTAGTGTGAAACCTGTGGCTCGCATGCTCACATCCAGTTGATCTGTGCTCGGACCTCATTAGACCAACTCACATACAGTAACCCCGCCATAGCACTCACTGATTAACGTGAGTGGAGACTGTCAGGAACATCCAGAAAAACGGTTGGTCACTTAATGCCAATGTAGTTCAGAAAATTTATTCTGTATCTGTCGCAACCCGCTTTTTTATTGATGCGTTGCGGACTAATCTCTAAGCAAATTAGGGGAGATGCGGACGATGGCGCCTAAACGGTTGATTGAAAAAATTCTGTTAGTTGGGTTGGTTATATGGCCGTGCTGGGTTACCGCACAGGACGCGGCTCAAACTGCGCGTGCTTACCACCAGAAACAGTCTTCTCCTATCGTGTCTGACTTCCGGGCACTGCTGAGCTTGCCCAATGTAGCCACGAATCACGCAGATATGCAGGCAAATGCGGAGTTTATTCAAGCCTACATCGGGAAGCGCGGCTTCACGTCGAAAGTGGTCTCAGCGGGCGGTGCGCCTTATGTTATCGCGGAGCGCCCAGGTGCTGAGGGAGCGCCTACAGTTCTGATTTAAGCTCACTTCGATGGACAGCCGGTCATTCCCAGCCAGTGGTCTTCACCTCCATTTGAACCTACGTTATGGAGCGATAATCCGCTATCAGCCGGCGCTCAGAAGCTGTCTTGGGATCAGGAGACGTTTGATCCAAATTGGCGTGTCGTTGCGCGCTCAGCTGGAGACGATAAGGCCCCTGTTATTGCCCTGATGGCCGCAATTGATGCATTGGTCGCGGCTGGCGCCATGCCTGATATTACTATCAAGTTGTTCCTGGACGGTGAGGAGGAACGTGGTAGTCCGACCCTGGCAGGCGTATTGGATAAGGTTGCAGAAGATCTAAAAGCAGATCTCATGCTGTTCTGCGATGGTCCTATGCATCAGTCGGGGCGTCGTCAGTTGGTGCTCGGCGTGAGAGGGAGCATGACCGTGGATCTGACGACCTACGGACCTAACCGGCCGCTGCACTCTGGACATTATGGTAACTGGGCTTCTAACCCCAACGAGACGTTGATGCGATTACTCCTGTCACTAAAGGATGATGTCGGTCGTGTTTCGGTAAAGGGGTACTTAAAAAATGTGAGGCCCATTTCGGCCGATGAAAGAGCCGCAGTGGCCGCAATGCCTTCGGTTGATGCGTTAGTAAAACGTAATCTGGGTTTGAGTGAGAGTGAGGTCCCGGGCGAGCGGTTGGAAGACGCTATTATACGGTCCGCCATTGTTGTACGGGGGATATCAGGCGGTGGCGTAGGCGCAAAGGCGAGGAATATTATCGAGCCCTCTGCGGACGCATCATTAAATCTGAGACTTGTTCCTGGATAAAAACCTGAGGCATTACTTGCAGCGCTGAAAGCACATTTTGAGAGCATGGGCATGACCGTGTCGACAGAGGAACCTGCGCCCAACGCTGCACGTGAGAAACACCTGAGGATGGTTGCGCGTCCCGGCGGGTATCGGGCTTTCAGAACACCGAGTGACACGCCTGTGGTGTTAAAGTTAAAGGGTATTTTGGACCGCCTGGGAGAAGAAGAGACGCTAATTACGCCTACGATGGGCGGATCTCTACCGATCTATCTATTCGAAGATAGTTTGGACGCACCTATTGTCATTCTGCCCATTGCAAACCACGACAATAATCAACACGGTCGCGATGAAAATCTGCGACTTGAGAATCTTTTTAGCGCTGTAGAGATGTATGCAGAAGTGCTTGACGGATTGGCGCAAGAGCCACTGTAGGGTCGGTTTACTTGCGCCATTAAATTGCTTTGGCTGTGTGATGGCCGTCTCACGGTTTGAATGACGGTTTTATAGCAACAGCGACTTAACGCTAAGGCCGTATTCGTTTAAGGGACAGGCTGAACCAGCATGACAAGCGGCCAGTGATCCGATAC
>CBFHHL010000015.1:0-4246 GCA_965655685.1 Luminiphilus sp. | reverse complement strand
CGATCCTTCGCGACGTTTAAGGTCTGCAAGTACGCCCTTAAATCGCTTCTCAAAGTCACCGCGATACTTAGTACCCGCCAATAGTGCGCCGAGATCCAGCGAAAACACCTCCGCCGCCTTGAGCGTGTCGGGAACCTGTCCATCCACGATGAGTTTGGCTAACCCTTCCGCAATCGCTGTTTTACCCACCCCGGACTCACCCACAAGTAGGGGGTTGTTTTTGCGACGGCGAGCGAGGATCTGGGCCACCCGTTCAACTTCATCTATACGTCCGATTAAGGGATCAATCTGCCCTTGTATCGCCTCTTCATTCAAATTGGTCGCGTACTTTGCAAGCGGGCTCTCGTCTTCATCAGAGTCATCACTGGTATCTCCGCTCGCAGCGAATTCGTCGTTAGAACCTTCTTCTTCGCCCTCTGACTTGCTGACACCGTGTGTGATGAAGTTGACAATGTCCAACCGCGAAATGTCCTGAGTCTTAAGAAAGTAAACCGCCTGACTTTCCTGCTCTGAGAAGATCGCAACCAAAACGTTAGCGCCCGTCACCTCTGCTTTTCCAGAGCTCTGAACATGAAAAACCGCACGCTGCAGCACTCTTTGGAAGCCTAGCGTAGGCTGAGTGTCAACTTCGTCATCACCAGAAACCATAGGTGTTGTCGCATCGATAAATTCAGCCAGATCACCTCGTAGTGTGTCGACGTTAGCGTTGCATGCTGACAGCACCTGTAGGGCAGCGGCATCATCAAGCAGCGCAAGTAATAGATGTTCAACGGTAATAAATTCGTGACGCTGCGCCCTCGCCTGTTTGAAGGACTCGTTTAATGCTCGTTCGAGGTCTTTACTTAGCACAGTTTATTCTCCTTCATCGTCGTGCGAGGGCTCGACCTCGCATAAGAGCGGATGGCCGTTATCGCGCGCGGCTTGGTTTACCGACTCAGCTTTCGTTTCCGCCACGTCACGGGTGTAGATACCGCAAACACCTTTGCCTTGGGTATGAACCGCAAGCATCACCTGAGTTGCCTTTTCGCGGTTCATCGAAAAAAAGTGCTCAAGCACCTCGACCACAAATTCCATTGGAGTGTAATCGTCATTAAGCAAAACCACCTTATATAAAGGAGGTCGCTTGACCTTGGGCTTAGCCGGTGCAACGGCAAGATCGCCCTCTTCACCTCCGCGGTCAGGAGACGATGCCGTGGCACTGATGGACGGTTGGCTCTTTTGATTAATCATGGTGTCTATGTGTAACAGCGTTGACACAGTATAGTCTAGTACGCACGCGACTGCGTTCTGGTCGAGACTTTGTCAGAGAGAAAGTCAAACAGTTGGAGCGCCAATTACTGGCGCCGGCAGAGCGATACAGAGAAGGGAGGATCCCAGGACAACGAGAACGATGGAAAGAGCCTTCGAGAGAACCGAAGCGTTCACAGTATCCCCATTTAGTTCTTACGTTCCCCACTGTGCGATGGCTGAAAAAGTTTTAGTCATCTCATTAGCTATTAAACGTTTGGGTGACGACAGCCCTTCAGCCAGCGAAGGTCGACGTAAACGTCCTAGGTGAATCCCTATTCACCGCATTTAACAAACTTCGCGAGTAAAAAATCAGGATAAATGGGTATCTGGCTGACGAACATCGTCTCTGCAAAAACCCGATTCGCGAGGGTCGCCTCGTTAAACCTTAAACAAAAAAAGACCCGCAAATGCGGGCCTAATACGTCTCAGATATTCCAGGGTCTTGACTTAGCTCATGTGCTCGATAATTGCGTCACCAAAAGCAGAACAGGAAACTTCGGTAGCATTATCTGTCAACCGCGCGAAGTCATAGGTCACGGTTTTCGCTTGGATAGCACCGTTCATGCCGTCGATAACTAAATCTGCAGCTTCATTCCAGCCCAGATGGCGCAGCATCATCTCAGCTGACAAGATAAGCGACCCAGGATTTACTTTGTCCTGCCCCGTGTACTTCGGCGCTGTTCCATGCGTTGCCTCGAACAAGGCGATGTCGTCCGACAAGTTCGCGCCTGGTGCAATACCGATACCACCAACCTGTGCTGCCAAAGCGTCTGATAGGTAATCGCCATTGAGATTCAGCGTTGCAATCACACTGTACTCACGAGGACGCAAAAGCACCTGCTGAAGCATAGCATCGGCGATGACGTCCTTGATGATGATCTCTTTCCCGTTATTTGGGTTTGTGATTCTAACCCACGGACCCCCGTCTAGGAGCTCGCCACCAAACTCTTCGATCGCAAGCTCGTATCCCCAATCACGGAATCCGCCCTCGGTAAACTTCATGATATTACCTTTGTGAACCAACGTAACTGACGGGAGGTCTTGGTCGATCGCATATTGGATAGATTTGCGTACGAGTCGCTTCGTACCCTCTACAGAGACAGGCTTGATACCGATACCTACGTTTTTAGGGAAACGAATTTTAGTGGCACCCATTTCGTTGATCAGGAAATCAACAACTTTGTTCGCTTCGTCCGTGCCTGCTTGGTATTCAATACCGGCGTAAATGTCTTCTGAGTTTTCTCGGAAGATCACCATGTTGGTGTCACCAGGTGCTTTCAGAGGAGAAGGCACACCTTCAAACCAGCGAACAGGTCGCAAACAAGTGTACAGGTCGAGTTCCTGACGCAGTGCTACGTTAAGTGATCTGAACCCACCACCTACAGGTGTTGTGAGGGGGCCTTTAATGGCGACGAGATAGGACTTGATTGCGTCTAGCGTCTCCTGAGGAAACCAGTCCCCTTCATAAAGCTCGGCGGCTTTCTCGCCAGTGTAGATTTCCATCCACGCAATTTTCTTTTCACCACCATACGCCTTCTCGACGGCGGCATCTACGACCTTGATCATGACTGGACTGATATCGATGCCAATGCCGTCACCCTCGATATAAGGAATGATCGGTGTATTGGGTACGTTGAGGCTGTGATCCTCGTTTGCTGTGATGGGTGTTCCCTCTTCAGGAACCTTAATGTGTTGATAGGCCATAGTAGTCAGATCCTTTTCGTTTGATTGACTGGATGGCTGAGCTTCTGCTCGCCCCCGATTGAATCATGCAAAGTGATTCGTTTATTGTGTGGCGGTACACCGCCTCTCTTATGTTGCAAGCTTACCACTTTTTCCCACAGACTAACGCGATGAATCGCCTGTTGTTGTTTAACAAACCATTTCAAGTGCTGTCACAGTTTACGGATCGCGATCGACCAAATGCGCCTCGAGATACCCTTGCGTGCTTCTTGAATGCACCGGGTTACCGTGCGGCAGGTCGTCTAGATTACGACTCCGAGGGACTACTAATCCTTACTAACGACGGGGGTTTGCAGGATCAGATTACAAATCCAAAGCACAAAGAGTGGAAAACATATTGGGTTCAAGTTGAAGGCGAGGCAACGCCTGAAATGTGTCGCGCGCTGGAGGGGGGTGTAAAGTTAAAGGACGGCGTGACCCTGCCCGCCCATTGTAAGCTTTTACAAATACCGACTATTTGGGAGCGAAATCCAGCTATTCGTTATCGCGCCTCGGTTCCCGACAGTTGGATCGAACTGTCCATTTGCGAAGGCCGAAATCGCCAGGTACGCAGAATGACAGCCGCAGTTGGCTTCCCGACGCTCCGGCTTATCCGGCGAACAATTGGCCCCTACTCGGTCGAGGGTCTCGCTCCTGGGGAGTTCATTTACGTTCATCCCGTGGCACTTGATTCAGACTCAGCTAAACAAGTCGTTGATCGCAGAGGCAATGACATACCCAACTCCCATATGCAGCAAACAAGGCTCAGATCCCGATCTACCGGGGGCAAAGCAAAGGGGCGCGCACCCGCTTCGACAAAAGCACCTCACGTAGGTAACGTTCGAAAAACGCGCAACCCGAGGACGGACAGTGACTGATGATCGATTTACTCCCCATGCAACTGTTGCGACAGTTGTAGAGCGTGAGGGCAAATTTTTACTTGTCGAGGAATACAGTCGCGGCAGACGCGTACTAAATCAACCCGCAGGCCATCTTGAGCCAAATGAAAGTCTACTGAAGGCCGCTGTTCGCGAGACTTTAGAGGAGACCTGTTGGCACACAACGCTTACCGGCTATTTAGGTGTCACACTCGTCAATGCGGCGAACGGTATTTGCTATCTGCGCCACAGCTTCACCGCTAAGCCTATCAAGTTTGATGAGTCGGTTGCCCGCGATAACAGCATTTTAGATACTCATTGGCTTACCCGCAGTGAGATTGCGGCGTCAGCAATAG
>CBFHHL010000014.1:0-30080 GCA_965655685.1 Luminiphilus sp. | reverse complement strand
TGCCTCAGCTTGAGCCCCAGACGCGCGCGCATCCCAATGCGCGTAGATCTCGTCGGGCACTACGAAAGGCTCGTGGCTCCATCCGAGCGCTTCGCGCGTCAGGTCAATCTCGTCATCTCCAAGGGGAGCACCGTGACACGACTCGGTTCCCTGCTTGTTCGGACTTCCTTTTCCGATGGTCGTTTTGCAGCAGATAATCGTTGGACGGCCGGTTTCGGCAATAGCTTCGTCGATCGCTCGAGACACTGCCTGTGAATCATGGCCGTCGACATCGGAAATCACATGCCAACCATAAGCAGCGAAGCGTGCAGGCGTATTATCGGTAAACCAACCTTCGATCTCACCGTCGATTGAAATGCCATTGTCGTCATATATAACGGTGAGCTTTCCCAAACCGAGCGTTCCTGCCAGCGAGCAGGCCTCGTGACTTATACCTTCCATCAGGCAACCATCGCCTACGAAGCACCACGTTCGGTGGTCGACAAGCGTGTGATCACCTTTGTTGAATCGCGAGGCCATGAGTTTCTCAGCAACCGCCATACCCACTGCGTTCGCGAGCCCCTGCCCTAAAGGCCCAGTGGTGGTCTCTACGCCCGGCGTGTAGCCGTACTCGGGGTGGCCAGGTGTTTTGCTGTGGAGTTGTCGAAAATCCTTAATATCGTCGATCGAGAGGTCGTAGCCGGTAAGATGCAACAGCGAATAGATCAGCATGGAACCATGACCATTCGAGAGCACGAATCGATCTCTGTCCGCCCAATTCGGGTTGCTGGGATTGTGCTTCAAATACTTCGTCCACAAAACTTCAGCGATATCAGCCATGCCCATAGGTGCTCCGGGGTGGCCTGAATTCGCCTTTTGAACCGCATCCATCGACAGGGCGCGGATGGCGTTGGCGGCTTGCTGTTGCGTTACGGATGTGGCGCGGTCTTGTTGCAAAACGAAGTCCTCATTTAGGCGTGTCAGTTGGGTCACAATCATCTCACGGATTGATGATTAATTCGTCTGTTGTAGTGCATTTTGTATTACCTACTTTGTAGTAGCTCGAGGCTTCATTGAATTAACCCGCGGCGTTCTAGTCGGGACCTGCTGAGCTATTTTTTATGATTGCGCTGTAGGTCTGCGCGGTCTCCACCCCTAATGACCTGCACACCCATCCAATTAAACAGCCGTATCCCGCTATTGGTCTGGTGGAGACCAAAGCCGCAAATGCGACGAGCAAAGCACCTTATTTGTTCCATTTTGCGTTGAGTTTTGTTAAAAGCGATGTTGGAAGACCAGAGTGGGGGAAGACCCTCAACTCTCCATAAAAAAAAGGAGTCGAACTGCAATGTTCAAACTAAAGCCATTAGCGGCCGCGACTCTTCTGGGGACTTTGTTTTCAGCTTCTGCTGCGCTAGCCCAAGAAGAGCAACTTGAGTCGTCAACAATCGAAGCTGTTGCAGATGAATCTGCTTCAGCGAACACAGGAACTGTGGAAGAAGTCGTGGTAACAGGCTCGCGTCTGCGAAGCTCGACCTACTCGAGCATTTCTCCCTTACAAATCATCGACGCAGAGTTTCAGCGTGAAGTTGGTCTGATCGACGCAACCGACATCCTACAAAACTCTACGAACGCCGGCGGTCAGCAGATTGACCTCAGCTTCAACGGGTTCGTTCTGGATAACGGTCCGGGCTCGACTACGATCAGCTTACGTGGTCTTGGTGCCAACCGTACGCTGGTCCTGATGAACGGTCGCCGACTCGCACCCAGTGGTGTAGAAGGCGCGCCATCCGCACCGAACATATCGCTGGTACCCCAATTGATGATCTCGCGCTACGAGAACCTGCTCGACGCCGGTTCATCGATCTACGGTTCAGACGCGATTGCGGGTGCTACCAACATCATTACCCGCAAGGATTTTGACGGTTTAGAAGTTCAGGTCTTTGCCGACTCGCCGGACCGGAACGCTGGAGAGAGCAGCACTATCAGTGCCGCTTGGGGCTTTAACACGGATAAAAGCGTATTTGGTATCGGTATCGAATATTCCGAGCAAGAGCGCGTTCGTTACGCTGACCGGCCATGGACAAATGAGTGCTCAGGCAACGTTGAGATTACTGAGAGCGGTGAAATTAGGCGGCAAGATCAATATTATGCAAATCTTGGCTACCCTGATGTAGGCCAATGCTCATCTTTAAGTCTTGCAGCACGCACATTTGTGCCTGGTACACCCTTTGGTTCAATCTACTTCACTCCTGGTGCCTCTAACGGAGGTTGGGGTAACTTCAGTGAGTCAGGGGATCCCTACACGGGCCTTGCTGCGGATGGTGACGGTGACGGCGTAGGTGACATCAACTTCCTCGACTACAACCTCAATGGGGCGCCGAGCGATTTGAACTCGGACCTTTTCCCTAAGTCGGAGTCGATGAATATCCTAGCTTACGGCGAGACAACGCTAGACGGCGATATGAATATCACGCCTTACTTCGAGGCGATGTACAACACTTATGAAGTGAATCAGAACAGCGGCGAGGGGCAACTCTTCCCCGACGTTCCAGCACTCAATCCCTACAACTTATGCAACCCGGATGCGGAAAATGGTGTCGATTGTGGCTTGGCCTATGATGCCTATCTTACCAATCCAAGCATTGTGCAAAATTTTGCCAACTACTACCTCGAAGCAGCCAACTGCTTTGGTGTTCCAGCACCATTCTGCTCCCCCGCGACCTTTGGTTTATTGACCGGCGGCTATGGCGCAGTGCCGACAACGCCAATTGTATCCGTCCGAGGGGATCGCAATCTTGTTGACGTAGAAATGGAGCAGGCACGACTCGTGTTCGGTGCCACTGCTGATTTGCCTTTTATGGACATCGGCACACTCAGCAACTGGCGCGGTGATATCTCGATCGCCTACAACCGCTCGGAGGGTGATTCGTCACGTTACGGCGTTCGTGAAGACCGCCTCGAATTAGCTCTGGGCTACTACTCAAGCACCAATACGCCTTGTGAGAACGACACAGGTGCAACGTTAGCATCGGATACCGCAGGTTGTGTTCCGGTCAATATGTATGCACCGTCGCTCTACCCTGTTGGCACTGTGACAGGTGATTTTGCAACACAAGCGGAACGCGATTACCTTTTCGACTCTCGTGACTTCAACACAGTCTACGAGCAGACGTTACTGAGTTTAGTGCTTGATGGCGACATCTTTGAGATGCCTGGCGGTGAAATGGCACAGCTAGCGGTGGGCCTCGAGTATCGTAACGACGACATCCAGTCTAACCCCGATGCAGTTGCTCGCGACGGTTTGTTCTGGGGATTCTTCGCAGACAAAGGTGCCTTTGGCGATGTGTCGATTAAAGAAGCATTCGCAGAGGTTCAGTTGCCACTTCGCGCTGACCTGCCTCTCCTGAAAGAGCTAACTGTAAACCTCGCGGGACGTCTGACCGACCATGAGTTCTACGGCAACAACGATACTGCTTCTGTCAAGGTTGGCTACCGTCCATCAGAGCCATTCCTCATGCGGGCAACCTGGGGTACAGCGTTCCGCGCACCGAACAACCGCGAGTTGTTCTTGCTTGGTTCGACGGGCTTTACCAACGTGTTTGACCCCTGTTACGTGCCAGACTCTGCAATCGGTGGCATCGGTGATGGCGCTGGAGAAGGGGCGTATATCCCTGAGCGCGATCAGCGAGACCCTGAGTTGTTAGCGAACTGCCGAGCAACCGGCGTTGATCCCACCTTGGCTAATAACGGCGGCTTCAACACCTTCAGCACGGAAGTGCAGCAGGGTGGCAGCTTGACGCTTGATCCAGAGGAGTCGGAGTCTTACTCATACGGGTTCTCTTACGAGCAGGACTTCAGCAACAAGTTCGACCTTTCACTGGGTATGACTTATTACTCAGTGAAAGTCGAGAACACCGTGATCGAGCCTTCGACGGGCTTCATCATCTCTGACTGTTTGTACGACGAGGCGGGAACAGGCGCTTCAGTGTTCTGTGATCGCATCCAGCGAGATCTTTCGGATCCAACAGATCCTCGGATCCAGTTGATGGATCTTGGCTTCATTAACCGTGACCTCGAGCGTGCGCGCGGCATCGACTACAACCTAACCTTTAGCGACGTAATCGATCTAGGCGTTCCAGTTGATTTGTCTGTCAACCTGACAGCAAACCGCAACCTCGAGCGGTCTCTGACCTTTACCAATCCCGACGGTACGGTCGACTTCGAACGTTATGAGGGTGAGTGGGGCTTCTCTGAGTGGCGGGCTCTCGGGCAGGTTCGTTTGTCTTGGGATCGCTGGACTATGAACTGGCAGACCCGATACTTGGGCGCAGTTGCTCAGGACGCAGATGCCGTTGATGACTTCTCCGATGCGTTCACAGCGTCTGACACCTGCTTGGGTCCGCCCGACGATGAACTTTGCCGCGACTACGCAGAAACCGGTAGTTACATGGTTCACAACGTTTCACTCTTCTATCGCGAAGACAACTGGACGCTGGGTATGGGTGTAAGGAACCTCGAAGATAAGGCGCCTCCATTGGCTGACCCAACTGAGGTTACGGGCGTTAAGGCGCGCCCAATCGGCGTAGGTTACGACATCTTTGGACGTACATTCTTCGTGAACGCGTCTTACAACTTTGATATTGGGTTCTAAACTGAGGCCCTATCATCACGAAAGCGCACTTCGGTGCGCTTTTTTTTTGTAAACTCCATTACGATAGTAAGTAATGGCAATATTTGATACTGCAGAGGGTGTGCTGAATCGCAAACCACCCAGTATGAAAAGGAGAGTACAAATGTACCGGCAAGGATGTCTCGCACTGCTTTTGAGCCTTCTCGTTACAGAGGCAACGGCTGACCCATATCCACTTGACTACTGGGCACGACGCTCAGCGGTAAGCGGAGTCTCGCTGTCGCCAGACGGCTCTAAATTCGCACTCACACGCATCCTAGAGCGCGGCGGCAACCCTATTATTGAGCTCTACGACTCTGACAATTTAGAAGCGGAGCCACTGCGCATTGACTCAAGTCCGATGGAGATCCTTCCTGGTATTCGCTGGATTGATGACGACGTATTCTTGTTCAGTGCCCGTCAGCAGGTACGGGATATTATCGAAGGGTTTAACCAGGGCGTTTACGAATACCAGAACGTCAAGTACGACGCGTCTAAGAAGAACCCAATTGGGCGCATTCGACAGGATTTTTTCAGTGTGGAAGAAGTGCTGCCGAAAAAGAAGAACAAGATTCTTATTTCGATACAGGAAGGTATTCCAGACGGATTACAGGCGGTGTCTTCGACGATCAGGCCGCGTTCGTACTGGGAATATGATGTAAAAACGAACCGCCGAAAGTTGCTTATGCGCGGCAAGATTTCGCTCGGCAATATTCAGTTTGATAGCGACGGCAATGCAACACACGCGTTCGGCTATGATGTTCGCACCGACGAATACACCTACCACTGGCGTCCCAAGGGCACCACTGAGTGGCGTGAAATGTACCGGCTGCATGAAGACAGTTTCGAGCAGTTTTACCCCATCGCACCTGACCCCGTTGCCGAGAATCACTTCTTAGTCATGGCGCACAATGGCTACGACAAGTTAGGTCTGTGGTCTTTCGATGCAGAAGATCAAAAATTTTCCGAGGTGCTTTATCGACGAAATGATGTCGATAGTAGCTTTCCGTTCTCTCACAGTAACCGTCTTTCGAACTCAGACGACATCGCGGGTGTCACGTGGTGTAAAGACAAGTGCCATCGGGAGTTTTTCGACGCGCAAGAAGCGGCGCTTTACCGCCAGTTGGAAGAGCTTATTCCAAACGCCGACCAGGTTCGCATCTCTGGACGTTCGCGAGACGGCAACACACTAGTCGTAACGAACTCGGGTCCGAGAGACCCAGGTACTTACTACCTGATTCGCAAAGGCAAGGTGTCCAAAATCAGCGGTGCTAAGCCGTACCTTGAACACGACCAGCTCGCAAAGGTTGAATACATTACCTACAAGGCCAGGGATGGCGAAGAGATTAACGGCTACGTTACCGTGCCGAACGGAGAGGGCCCCTTCCCGCTGGTGGTGATGCCACACGGTGGTCCATACGTTTCAGAAACCGTTGACCGGTTCGACGAGTGGTCGCAAATGCTCGCTAATAACGGCTACATGGTGCTGCAACCGCAGTATCGCGGCTCGCAAAAGTACGGCTTGGACTTTTATAAATCTGCATTCATCAACGGCTCTGAAGCAGGCCGCGCTATGCAAGATGACAAGGATGATGGTGCCTTATATCTAGTCAAGCAAGGCCTTGCTGACCCCAACCGTATGGCAATGTTCGGCTGGTCATACGGCGGCTACGCAGCGCTTATTGCTGCATCGCGCGAAGACCAAATCTACCAGTGCGTTATTGCGGGTGCTGCGGTAACCGACCCGGATATGCAAATGGATTACTATCGATACCGCATCGAAGGCTCAGCAAAGATCGAGCAGCTCACCACCTGGGATGGCGCCGTTTCGCCGATCAAAGAAGTGGCTAAAATAAACGTGCCCATGCTGATCGTACACGGAGACAATGACCAGCGCGTGCCTCCAGAGCATTTCGATAAGTACATTGCAGAACTTGATCGCGCAGGGATTGACTACCAGAAGCTCATCTTAGAAGGAGCTGACCACTTCTCGAACACGCTGTTTTATCACCACAAAATTGCGCTGTACGAATCTATTCTCGAGTTCTTCGGGAACAATTGTGGAGCGATGAGCGCAGGCGATTCGGTCGCTACTCGCTAGATTGTAATAAGACCTAGAGGGGTTGTTGCGATGTCCCTCTCGTACGCTTCCGCAGTAACCTTTGCAAGCCCTCTACTCGAGGGCTTTTGCTTTTTTGCTACAAACACAACGAGATCTCGCAGCCGCTAACACCCTTGACGCGACCGCGGTTGACGTTTCATTCGGAGGTAGAGGGCGCGCCCAAACCTGGTTAGTTTAGGCTAGAACAAAACGCGTGTTCGCAATGTCCCTTCGATGGCCGACAGCTGGCTAATCAGTGTCTTAGAGTAATCAGTCTCGATATCGATCACCACGTACCCCGTATCGCCCATAGTTTGCAGGTACTGTCCGCTAACATTTACAGCACTCTCACTAAAGACTTGGTTAATGGCGCTCATGATACCGGGGATATTTCTGTGTACGTGCAGCAACCGGTGCTTACCTTCGTGTTCCGGCAGCGCTACCTCAGGAAAATTGACCGCAGAAGTTGTCGTACCATTGTCGCTGTACCGTGTAAGTTTCTCAGCGACCTCCACTCCAATGTTTTCCTGGGCTTCCTGCGTTGAACCGCCAATGTGAGGGGTTAGTAGGCACTGATCTATGCCCCGCAGTGGCGAAATGAATTCATCGTTATTTGATCGAGGCTCTATAGGAAACACGTCAATAGCAGCACCGCCTATGTGGTTCCCATGCAGCGCCTCTGCTAAGGCCTCCAAATCGACGACATTGCCTCTAGACGCGTTAATAAGCATTGCGCCAGAGCGCATAGAAGCGATCTCCCGACGCCCAATCAGCAACTCCGTGCTCGCATGCTGAGGAACGTGCAAGCTCACTGCATGTGCCTCTGCTAGCAACGCACTAAGGGTTGGCTTTGGCTGAGCGTTGCCTAGCGGTAACTTAGACTGAACGTCAAAATATATAACCTTCATACCGAGGCTTTCGGCAATAACCCCAAGTTGCATGCCAATGTTGCCGTAGCCAATGATCCCTAACGTCTTACCGCGACACTCATAAGAACCCGCTGCCGTTTTCTGCCATTCGCCTCGATGCGCGGCAGCGTTTCGCTGCGGTACGCCGCGGAGCAGCAGAATGATTTCAGCCATAACAAGCTCAGCGACGCTACGTGTATTCGAGAACGGTGCGTTAAAGACGGGAATACCCCGCCGTGCTGCCGCTTCTAGATCAACCTGATTCGTCCCTATGCAAAAGCAACCAATGGCCACCAGACGCTCCGCCGCATTAAGCACATCTTCAGAGAGCTGTGTACGCGAGCGAATCCCAACAAAGTGCGCATCTTTTATTTCTAGCTTTAGATCAGCAGTCGGGAGCGCCTTTGGGTACGTCACAACATTGGTGTAACCAGCTTTTTCCAAGGCGTCGATTGCGCTCTGATGAACACCCTCGAGTAACAAGAACTTAATCTTCGACTTTTGCAGCGACTGTTGTTTCATAATCTACTTCTGAAGGTGAGTGCGCGGGACGCGGATGATAACATTACGGTTCTTAATGGTTTGGGGTTCACTGTGTCCGAGTCGTCAATAGACGTTATTCATGCGCTTAAATCTGTACTCTCCGACGATCAGGTCTCGACGGAAGCGTCCGTCTTAGAAAGCTACGGTCAGGACTGGACACGGTTCATCCGACCGGCACCACTCGCGATTGTCTTTCCTCGCTCTACAAGCGAAGTGGCGGATGTCGTTGCATTTGCGAGATCTAAAAACATCGCACTTGTGCCATCGGGAGGCCGCACGGGATTAAGTGGGGGTGCTGTTGCAGCCAACGGTGAAGTGGTGGTCTCGCTCGACAAACTCAATACGATTCATCCGGTTAACAAAACGGATCGGACGATTCGTGTGGGTGGAGGTGCTGTCACCCAAGCAATCCAAGAGGCAGCTAGTGATGCAGGGCTTTTCTACCCAGTTGACTTTGCATCGAGCGGCTCGAGTCAAATTGGCGGCAACATTGCCACGAATGCGGGTGGGATCAATGTCATTCGTTATGGCATGACCCGCGAATGGGTGGCGGGTCTAACCGTAGTTACTGGCGCAGGTGAGACGCTAGAGCTTAATCGTGGCCTTATGAAGAACAACACAGGCCTTGATTTTAGGCACCTTTTCATTGGATCCGAAGGCGTTTTAGGCTTCATTACCGAAGCAACACTGAAACTCTGCTCACCACCAAAGGATCCCACCGTATTGGTGCTGGGACTCAGTGATATGGATGCGATCATGCAAGTCCTACGGCGCGTTCAATCGACAACTTCGCTGCTCGCATACGAGTTCTTCTCAGAACTTGCCGTATCAAAAGTTGTGGAGCATGCCGGTGTTGCTCGTCCCTTTGAGACGGAAACTCCGTTCTACGCGCTAATAGAATTTGAACGCGATAGCGAAGAAACTGAGTCAGTAATCTTTGAGGCGGTGGAGGCCTGCATGGAGGCAGGCTGGGTGTTAGACGCTGTTATGAGCCAGAATGTTGCGCAGGCGCGGGCACTTTGGCGACTCCGCGAAGATATCTCAGAGACCATTACGCGGTGGACTCCCTACAAGAACGATATTTCATCGACCGTCTCCAAAGTGCCAGATCTATTAATAGCAGTTGATGAGGTGGTGCATCATCACTATCCCGATTGGGAAGTATGTTGGTACGGACACATCGGTGACGGCAATTTGCACCTAAATATCTTAAAGCCTGATGCTCTAGACATAGCTGATTTCAAAGCAAGATGCGGCGAAGTTTCCATAGATATTTTTAAGGCAATCAAGGCACTCGGCGGGAGTGTCTCGGCCGAGCATGGTGTAGGAATACTGAAAGCACCCTATCTTGAATACACCCGATCAGCTAGCGAGATCGCCTCGATGCGAGCAATCAAAGCTGTTTTTGATCCCGATGGCATAATGAACCCTGGCAAAATCTTTTCCTCCGACTCAGCCGAAGTACAGTAATAAAGGATGTCCTATGGACGCACAAACGCTAAAACAGATGGTGGCTCGTGAGGCTATCGAGAGAGTTATGAGTGCACATGCTGACAATCTTGTTGTTGGTATTGGGACTGGCAGTACAGCAGAGTGCTTCATTGCTGAATTGCCGAGACTTCGCGACAGGATCCAAACAACAGTCTCGAGCTCAGAGCGGTCATCCGAGCTGCTACGTGAACTTGGTTTTGACGTGGAAGACCTCAACGAGGTTGATCGCGTCGATGTCTACATCGATGGTGCCGATGAGTCGACTGATGAAGGCTTCTTGATAAAAGGAGGCGGCGCGGCCTTGACGCGCGAGAAGATTGCAGCTGCCAAAGCCAAGGAATTCATTTGTATCGCCGACAACAGCAAAATGGTGTCTAGGCTCGGAACGTTTCCGCTGCCCGTCGAGGTAATCCCCATGGCGCGCACGCTTGTTCAAGACGCATTAAACCAGCTCGGCGGTGATGCCGTGTGGCGAGAGAGTGTTGTCACAGATAACGGCAATATCATTCTCGATGTACATGGGCTTCACATTGACGACCCCAAGGCACTTGAAAGCGAGATCAACAATGTGACGGGCGTGGTCTGCAACGGTATCTTCGCCCACAGGCCCGCTGATGTCTTATTAATCAGCACACCCGGTGGGGTTGTCCGTATTTTGTAATGCCGGGAAATTGTTGACCCGCCATAAATCAACATTGACACATAAAGATATCCTTATATAGTAGCCCCTCAATGTACCGGGGGAGCTTCCTGTGAATTCATACGCACTTTTTACGTCGGAATCCGTATCGGAAGGCCATCCTGATAAAGTGGCGGATCAAGTTTCTGACGCGATTTTAGATCTCTACTTGTCCAAAGACGCTAATGCGCGTGTGGCGGTCGAAACACTCGTCAAAACTGGGATGGCGGTTCTGGCAGGTGAAGTGACGTCATCGGCCATGATTACGCCAGGCGAAATTGAGAGCACTGTCCGAAAAGTGATCTGTGAGATTGGCTACGACAGCTCGGACGTCTGTTTTGACGGTAATACCTGCGCGGTGATCAATGCTATCGGCTTGCAATCACCTGATATCGCTATGGGAACGCACGAGGCTGACGAAGCTAATCAAGGTGCGGGCGATCAGGGCCTCATGTTTGGCTACGCGGCTAATGAAACCGAAACTTTAATGCCTGCACCCATTTTTTATTCTCACCGCTTGGTGGAGCGACAAGCTGAGCTTCGTCGGTCCGGCCAAGCTGATTTTTTGCGCCCTGATGCAAAAAGCCAAATTTCGCTGCGCTATGATGACAACGGCAACCCTCTTGCGGTCGACGCTGTGGTGCTCTCGACCCAGCATTCGCCCGATATCGATCAAGCTACGCTGAGAGATTTTGTTAAACGGGAAATAATCGAAGCCGTATTACCCGCTGAGTGGCTTACGCCCGACACGAAGTACCATATAAACCCTACCGGGCAGTTCATCATCGGCGGTCCTATGGGTGATTGCGGCCTTACAGGCCGAAAAATCATCGTTGATACTTACGGGGGTATGGCTCGCCATGGCGGAGGTGCCTTTTCGGGTAAAGACCCCTCTAAAGTCGATCGATCAGCCGCCTATGCAGGACGCTATGTCGCGAAAAACATTGTGGCAGCTGGGCTCGCAAGCCGCTGTGAAATTCAGGTTTCCTACGCAATTGGCGTCGCGGAGCCGACCTCGATCTCGATCGATACCTTTGGAACAGCTAAGCTTCCCGAAGCTCGCATCGTAGAGCTGGTCAGTGACCACTTTGATCTCCGCCCCAAAGGCCTTATCAATATGCTCGATCTCAAACGACCCATTTACCAACCCACGGCAGCTTACGGACATTTTGGACGTGAGCTGGTTTCCTTCACTTGGGAACAAACTGATAAAGCCGATGCGCTCCGCGCTGCGGCGGGACTTTAAGTTAAACAGACACCAGGAGCTGTCATGACAACCGCCATAGACTCAGCAACATTTTCAGACTACAAAGTCGCCGATATTACCCTTGCAGAATGGGGTCGCCGAGAACTCGCCATCGCAGAAACAGAAATGCCTGCTCTCATGTCGCTGCGAACGCGCTTACGTGGAGAGCAGCCATTGGCAGGGGCGAAAATCTTGGGATGTATTCACATGACCATTCAAACGGGTGTACTGATCGAGACACTTGTCGATTTAGGTGCCGAAGTGCGGTGGTCGAGTTGTAACATTTTTTCTACACAGGACCATGCGGCAGCTGCCATCGCCGCGCGTGGCATTCCTGTCTTTGCCTGGAAGGGTGAGACTGAACCAGAGTATGAGTGGTGTATTGAGCAGACCATCCTACAGGACGGTAAGCCTTGGGATGCCAATATGATTCTTGATGATGGCGGTGATCTCACAGCCATGCTCCACGACAAGTATCCCGAAATGCTTGAGCGTATCCACGGCATTACTGAAGAGACAACAACGGGTGTTCATCGTCTTTACGAGATGTTGGAAGACGGTTCGCTTAAAGTGCCGGCTATTAACGTCAATGATGCGGTTACAAAGTCAAAGAACGACAACAAATACGGTTGCCGCCACAGCCTAAACGACGCTATCAAGCGTGGACTCGACCATTTGCTCGCTGGAAAGCGCGCACTTGTCCTAGGCTATGGCGATGTCGGCAAGGGCTCTGCTCAGTCACTCCGACAAGAAGGCATGATTGTACGCGTTACCGAGTGCGACCCCATTTGTGCGATGCAGGCGTGTATGGATGGCTACGAAGTAGTCTCTCCCTTCATCGACGGTATCAACGATGGAACAGATGCCTGTATTAACAGAGAGCTATTGGCTCAAACTGACCTTTTGTGCTCAGCAACGGGTAACTTCGATGTATGTAACGCCGCTATGCTTCGAGCGCTGAAGCCCGGTGCCGTCGTCTGTAATATCGGTCACTTTGATAACGAAATAGATACCGCTTATATGCGTGAAAATTGGGAGTGGGAAGAAATAAAGCCCCAAGTTCACAAAGTATATCGAGACCGTGAAAGCAATGATCACTTGTTGCTCCTTTCGGAAGGTCGTCTTGTAAACCTAGGCAACGCAACAGGTCACCCATCTCGAATTATGGATGGCTCCTTTGCTAATCAGGTCCTTGCTCAAATTCACTTATATGCGAAGCGGTTCGCGGATTTGCCGGCAGCTGACAAAGCCGAGGCAATCAGCGTCGACGTTTTGCCAAAACACCTGGATGAACAGGTGGCTGCCTTGATGGTTGAAGGCTTTAGCGGTGTTATCACTAAACTGACGCAAGAGCAGGGCGATTACATTGGCGTAAGTGTTGACGGGCCTTTCAAGAACGACAGCTACAAGTACTAAACATGGATTCACTGATACACTGCGCCACATGCGCAGTTATCGAGTTCATTCCCATTCGGATCTCACAGTAGGACATCAAGTTGTTCTTGACGAACGCGCGAGCCATCACCTCGCACGTGTCCTCAGAGTTAAGGTAGGTGAAGCTGTCACCGTTTTTAATGGTGACGGCTATAACTACTTATCTGTCGTATCCTCCATCACTAAAGCCGAGGTTACCGTGGACCTCTTGTCAAAAGAGGATCCTAGTAACGAGTCGCCGCTGACTACCCATTTGGGCTTAGCCGTGTCGAAAGGCGATAGGTTCGAGTGGGCCATCAAAAAGGCTACCGAGCTAGGCGTAGCTAAAATCTCGCCAATACTAAGCCAGCGGGTGGACGTCCGGCTGGCGCCCGAGCGTTGGAAAAAGAAACAGGATCATTGGCAGCAAATAGTCATCAGTGCCTGTGAGCAAAGTGGCCGCGCCATGGTACCCGAAGTGCATACACCGCAACTGCTGGTAGGCTGGGTTGAAGCGGCGGACGAAGATTGCAAGTTTTGTCTACATCCCTGGCTAAGTAATACGCTTCCCACGACTGCGCCATCCAGCATTACACTGCTAATTGGCCCTGAGGGAGGATTGAGCAATGATGAGGTTGCGCTGGCGTCTGAGCATGGGTTTCTTGGCCTAAACCTAGGTCCTCGAATTTTGCGGACCGAAACTGCACCGCTTGTTGCGTTGTCTGTAGTTGGCGCGCAATGGGGTGACTTAAGAGCGATATAAACGCTTGAACCGGTGGTAATGGGGACTCACACTTAACCATATAAACTAAGTGGTGAACACAGAATTATGGGACTGCGTATTGGGGTGTTAATGGACCCCATCTCTGGCATCAATACAAAAAAAGATACGACTTTGGGCCTATTACGTGCGGCGACAAACGCAGGGCACGAACTTGTCTACCTTGAGCAGCAAGACCTCTTTATAAAAGCAGGGGAAACATTCGCTAACCTCCAGCCACTCCAAGTATTTGAAAACGACGATCACTGGTATTCATTAGAGGATGCCTACACGGCATCGCTGTCGTCACTAGACGTGGTTCTTATGCGAAAGGACCCGCCCTTTGATATGGAGTTTTTCTATACCACTCAATTACTTGAAGATGCTGAGCGGAGAGGAACCCTCATTGTTAATCGCTGTGAGAGTTTAAGAAACTGTAACGAAAAGTTATTTGCCACCCAGTTTCCCCAGTGCTGTCCACCGCTCTTAGTGTCTCGTGACCAGAGCGCGCTCAAGCAATTTCATAGTGAACACGGTGACGTCATCTACAAGCCGCTCGATGGCATGGGTGGTCAGTCTATCTTTAGGGTTAGCGAGAATGACCCCAACCTGAACGTCATTCTTGAAACAATTACGAAAAACGGGCGCGAAACCATTATGGCGCAGCGCTATCTGCCAGAGATTAAGGCAGGTGATAAACGCATTCTTATGGTAAACGGCGAGGCGGTACCTTTTTGTTTGGCCCGACTACCTATGGCGGGCGAGAACCGAGGAAATTTAGCCGCCGGCGGCTCCGGTGTAGTACAACCGCTATCAAAGCGCGACCAGTGGATCGCAGCACAGGTAGGTCCGACCTTGCGCAAAAAAGGGCTTCTCTTTGTTGGTCTTGACGTCATCGGCGACTACCTCACAGAAATCAATGTGACGAGCCCCACCTGCATGCGTGAAATCGACCGCACTGAAAACACACAGATAGCGGAAAAGGTAATCGCTAGCATCGAAACCGCGTTGGTGGAGCATCGTGCAAGCTGAATACAGCCTCTCGGGGCACATGCCAACCGCTACAGTGGCATCCATTGCGATAAATACTATTTTTGCCCTGTTGATATCGAGCTCTATTTTCTCCTCGGTAAGTTCATACAGGTCTAATCCCGTCACTATTTTACTAACGCCAAGTAAACAGGCGCTTACTGATGCCTCACATTTAGCGAGTCAAAATCAGGTTGCAAATGTAGGTGACATACAAACAACACCAAGCGAGCAATTTTCCTCGACTCAGCTAGCGATTATGCAGGCGCTGACAGCTGAGAAAACTGACCCCAGTGACTTGGCCGCAGAGGTGGAAAAGTTGCAGGGCGACCTCACTCAAATGCAAGAGACACAACCACAGAATAACCGCCTTGGCAGCGTCGCGGCGCGCAGAGCACTTGATGCCGATTATCTTCAGCGTTGGGTGAATCGGGTTGAGAAATTCGGCAACGCAGCACTTGCGAATGTCGGTAGTGCTAGAGGAGATGTCCGCTTGCTCGTTGTTGTTGATAAATTAGGCATTCTTCTCGACGTCACTGTGCTGCAGTCTTCGGGCTTCCCCCACTTAAATCGGGCTGCTGTAAAAACGGTACAAGATGCGGCACCCTATCCCGCATTTCCCTCCGCATTGAGCGCTCAAGTCGATAAACTAGAGATCGTGAGGACATGGCAATTTGGACCGTGAATTCAAATCTCCTATGGCTAGGTAGAGTGGATTCGGGCGGGCGATAAAGAAGAATACGACGGCGGACTAAGAAATGCGTCCCAAGACAAATATCCCAATACCAATAACCCCTTACACGTTTTAGGCCTTACTCAATGCAACCAACCCGATGAAAGTTCTTCGCACAACCGACAGCTTAAGAGGGCATTTTTTAATTGCGACGCCAGCGGTTGAATCGGGCTTTTTTAAGCAAACCGTGACTTATATCTGTGAGCACGGGGAGGCCGGCGCTATGGGGATCGTCATTAACAAACCGCTCGACCTCCAGCTTGCCGATATTTTTGAACATCTCAACATTCAGCCGCTACTTAGCCACGATGAAGTACCTGTCATGGCAGGCGGGCCCGTGAAAGTCGATCGTGGCTTTGTATTGCACTCCCCAGATAAAACCTTCGACGCCACACTTAAGGTCAACTCTGATGTTTGGTTAACAACATCAAAAGATGTGCTTGCCGATATCGCAGCCGGATCAGGTCCCGAAAAACATTTAGTCGCCCTCGGGTACGCCGGATGGTCGGCGGGGCAACTAGAGCAGGAAATCGCTGAAAACAGCTGGCTAACCGTTGCGGCATCCGAGCAGGTTCTTTTTGAGACCACCATCCAACAAAAGTTTGAGTCCGCTGGCAATCTTTTAGGTATCGATATTCGACTGCTGACCCAGCAGGCAGGTCATAGTTGAATGACAAACGTGCTGGCTTATCTTTGTTTTGATTACGGGCTGAAAAACATTGGAGTCGCCGTCGGTAACACCCTTACAAACGAGGCGAGGCCGCTAGCTATCCTTACAGCGGTCAATGGAAAGCCTCGCTGGGAAGAAATAAGAGCCTTAGTTGAGGAATGGCAGCCAAAGGCGATTATTGTCGGCAACCCTATCGACGAAGATGGCAGGCCTTCTGAGCTTTCCGCTAAAGCGGCAAAGTTTGCTCGTCAGCTAGAGGGGAGATTAGGTTTGAAGGCAACGCTTCATGACGAGCGCTTTAGCTCAAAAGAAGCCAAGCTACGTGCAAAGGAATCCGGCCACAAAGGCGATTTTATGAAGCAGCCAATCGACGATCTGGCCGCCGCTATAATTCTTGAAAGCTGGTTAAACCGCAGTAACTACTGATCCTTCCACCACTTATCAATATGGGTGCCAGTGGGCGCCTCAACATCAAAAACCTGGCGCTTACCCGCGCGGCTACCCGATAAATGGAGTTTGATGGCGAGCCGAACGTCATTTTCAGAGTCAGCAGCTCTCAGCGCCTGCTCGGCGGTGATGATGTGATCTCGTCGAGGGAATCGTCCGAAAGACCGCCCCAGCACCGCGATTTTGATTAAAGGCATTTACTCTGAAGCGCACAATGCCGGGCACTTCAAACGAAAAGTCGTTTTCGAGTTGATCCTCGTAATCTCGTCGCTGCTGGTCGTTCATAATGTCGTAGATCAAACTCTGCACTTGGGCATGATCCATTGGCGGCACATTGATTCTGCGAATATCCCCGTCGACACGAATCATGGGAGGTAGACGCGCCGAGAGGTGGAGGTCTGACGCATTCTGCTGCGCTGTAAATGCCAACAATTCGGTAATGTCCATCAAACTCATCCTCTGCATAAGTACCGGTCTGACGATATCGCGCGTACCATACCGGCATGAACTTTCACGACCTACATCAAAACATATCTCAGTTCAGAAACCGACTCTCGGAAGCAACAGATGCTGCACAAAGAGAGCACGATAGTGTGAAACTGATCGCGGTAAGTAAAACCAAGCCTGTAGAAGCTATAAAGGCCGTATATGATACGGGTCAACGCGATTTTGGTGAGAACTACGTAACGGAAGCCGTCGAAAAAATATCGGTCCTAAGGTCACTGGGTATTTGCTGGCATTTTTTGGGTCCACTTCAATCCAACAAGACACGGCTTGTGGCCGCTAATTTTGACTGGATTCACAGTGTCGACCGAATAAAGATAGCTCAAAGATTAAACGACCAGCGGCCTGACGATCTGTTATCGCTGAAGGTTTGCCTGCAAGTTAATATACCCGCGGAGCCAACGAAATCCGGGGTTTCCTCAGAGGCCGAGCTACTCGACTTGGCGCTTGCAGTCCGCGAAATGGACCGTCTTGAATTGCGTGGAATTATGGCGATTCCTCAACCCTCAAAAGATCCTAGAGCGCAACGCGAGCAATTTAACCGTATCGCCAAACTTCTCTCGATTCCTGGATTACCCAAAGAAATGAACGAACTATCAATGGGTATGTCTGGCGACATGGAATCAGCGATTGCCGAGGGCGCGACCATGGTCAGAATAGGAACAGATATTTTCGGCGCGCGGTATAATTAGCAGGGAGTGTCCAGGGTGTCCTTCAAAGGGGTAGACGAGTGAGTCAATCAGCAATCACATTTATTGGCGGCGGCAACATGGCCGGCGCCATTTATGGAGGTTTACTAGACAACGGCTTTAATCCCGATCAGATCAGTGTCGTTGATCCGTCGGAGGGAGCACAACAACGGGCGAAAGCCGCAGGTATTACCCGTGTTTACAGCACTGCACCTGAGGCAATCGAGGCTGACTTGATCGTACTGGCGGTAAAGCCTCAGATTGCATCACCGGTCCTCGCCTCGCTCCAAGGTAAACTATCGGCCTCGACCACAATACTTTCGATAATTGCGGGCATTGACTCAGAATCGCTAGGTAAGATGCTTGGTCTCGCCAATACATCCACCATTATTCGCTGCATGCCCAACACGCCAGCGCTCGTCAGCGAAGGCATGACCGCCCTACTATCCAACAGCCAGTGCAGTGAGCGAGGCAAGATGCTAGCCGAGCAAGTCATGGCGGCTGTTGGCAAAACGCTCTGGGTTTCAGAGGAGTCGGACCTTGATACAGTGACTGCGATCTCTGGTAGTGGGCCCGCCTATTTCTTTCTTTTCATGGAAAGCCTCACAGAGGCAGCCATTCGACTTGGGATGCCTGCACAGGAAGCGCGATTGCTCGCAGTTCAGACAGCGGTAGGTTCTGCAAAGTTAGCGGCTGAGAGCGATGACAAGCTATCGCAACTTCGCAACAATGTTACAAGCCGGGGTGGCACGACTGAGCAAGCGGTTCTGTCACTTGAACAGGCGGGTCTTCGTGGGATCATCGACGATGCGGTATTGTCGGCACGGAAACGGTCTATTGAATTGAGTGAGGAATTTGGTGCATGAATAATGCCTTGTCTGACATTGCGGTCACAATCGCCTCGCCTTTATTTGGCCTGGCGCTTTTTTTAATCGCGATACGCTTTCTCGCTCAGCTATGCGGGGTAAGCCCTTATAACCCAATTTCGACAGGGATTCGCAAGGCAACAGACCCAATTGTTGCACCGATAAACCGTTTAATCCCAGCAGGTAAAAGGCTGAATGTGGGAGCGATAGTAGCACTCGTGCTCTGCCAAACAGCTTACATCGCCGTAATGTTATGGATTATGAGTCGCTTTGGCGCTTTTAATATTCTGCAAGCCCTCATCTGGAGTGCGCTTGGTGCTATAGGCCTGTTAATCAACATCATTTTCTACAGCGTGCTTGTAATCATTGTCGTCAGTTTTCTTGCGCCGCAGAGCGGTCACCCAGCCGTGGAGTTTCTGTGGCAACTCACGGAACCCGTCATGGCACCGTTCCGAAGTATCCTCCCTCCTTTGGGGGGCCTCGATTTCTCACCCATATTACTTTTCATAGGGATCAACGTTATCCGGGTGTCGCTAGCCAATATGGCGGTCGCGGTGGGCATGCCAGCCTTTGTCATCGGACTCTAAATCGGTGGCAGACGCACAGTCACAATCGAGCGTAGGTATTGTCGAGCCCAAGTCCGCTTTTTTCGATGAGCCTCTGTACCTTAAGTCGGGCGAAGTGCTCGAGGAATACACGCTTGTCTACGAAACCTACGGCACATTAAAGGCAGACCGCAGCAACGCAGTGCTCGTCTGTCATGCATTGTCAGGCAACCATCATGCGGCGGGCTATCATAGCGAGGCCGATGCAAAGCCGGGGTGGTGGGAAACCATGATCGGTCCGGGTAAACCCATAGATACCAATCGGTTTTATGTGGTCTCCCCGAATAATATCGGAGGCTGCGATGGCTCCACGGGACCCTCCAGTATTAGCCAAAGTTCCGGAAAACCCTGGGGCAGCCTTTTCCCTCAAGTAACGGTCGAGGACTGGGTAGAAACACAAAAACGCCTCGCCGAGTATCTTGGTATATCGCACTGGGCCGCGGTCATCGGTGGCAGCCTAGGTGGCATGCAAGCACTTGAGTGGTCGGTGCGCTATCCGAGCTGGCTGAGTCACTGCGCCGTGTTCGCTGCCGCGCCCGGCCTGACCGCGCAAAACATCGCCTTCAATGAGATCGCTCGACAAGCCATTTTTTCAGACCCCCAATGGCGGCAAGGTGACTATGCGCTGTCTGAGACGGTACCTGAGCAAGGTATTGCCTTGGCGCGTATGGTGGGCCACCTAACCTATATGTCTGCGGATAGAATGTCTGACAAATTTGGCCGTGAGCTGCGGCACGGGAGCTTTGATCCGAATGACGATGAACCGATCTTTCAGGTTGAGAGCTACCTACGATACCAAGGCTCACAATTCGCTGGGCGTTTCGATGCAAATACCTACGTCATTATGACGCGCGCACTCGACCGCTTCGATCTTGCGGCGCGCGCGGAAGGAAACTTAGCCGAGGCACTGGCAACAGCGACGGCGGAATTCCTTGTGGTTTCGTTTAGTTCAGATTGGCGTTTTGCGCCGAGCCGCTCACGGGAAATTACCAACGCACTGCTGGCTTCCGGAAAAAAAGTGACCTACGCGGACATCGAGTCTGACGCAGGGCATGACGGCTTTTTGCTCGAGGATAGCGACTACATGGCATTGGTCGATGCTTGGATGCAGAGGGTCGCCTCGTGATGCTGCGCGGTGACATCGATACCATTCTGGACTGGGTGAAGCAGGGCAGCCGCGTGCTTGACCTCGGTTGCGGTGATGGCCAACTGCTGGCAGCGCTGACCGAGCAAAAAGCGGTCTCAGGACTCGGCCTTGATATTGACTGCCAAAATCTCATTGCAGCAGTCAATAGGGGTTTGTGTGTAGTCCAGCAAAACATGGAAGACGGATTATCTAACTTCAATCGCAAGAGCTTCGATGTAGTGATTATCGCCTTCTCGCTACAAGTGCTGACGCGACCACACAACGTGCTTGATCGGGTTGTCGAAATTGGCAACGAAGCGATCGTTAGCTTTCCTAATTTTGGTCACTGGCGCTCTCGACTGTCGTTATTATTATCGGGCCGTATGCCGAAAACAAAAGCACTGCCTTACAGTTGGTTTGATACACCCAATATCCATTTCTGCACCGTGGCTGATTTCGAGCAACTTTGTGACCAACTACAGATTGAAATTATCGAACGTAAGACATCTGAGAACGGACACATATTGGCTAAGCTATGGCCGAATTTATTCGCTAAGTCAGCGAGCTACAGGATTAAGCGCGCGTGAAATATTTACTGACTCTCTTTATTTTTCTGTGCGCATCACAAGCGCAGGCGCAGCAGTCTGAACGCTTCGATCAATTTGAGTTGCACTACAGTATTGTCTACACAACGTTTCTTACGGCTGAGATCGCCGCTAAATTTGGCATCCCCAGAGGCAAGGACAAAGCGATGCTTACCTTGTCCGTCCGAGATGCAGAAGCAGGTGATATACAGGGTCGCCCAATGGAACTCGAAGGTCGAACCTGGGACTTAATTACCGGTGGTAACATGAAGGTAAAAGAGGTCAAAGAAGGCCGCGCGACCTATTATTTAGTGCCGTTCGAGTTCCTCGACAGGGAGTATCGATTCTTCGAATTCACCTTTAAACCCGAAGGTGCCGAGAAGACCTATGGATACAAGTTTCAAACCCAGTTGTGGCGCCAGGAGTAACTTCCAGTGGCATTTGTATTGGCGAGCAACAACGCCGGGAAGCTTAGAGAGTTTGAACAACTGTTCACAACACTGGGTTTAGAGGTATTACCGCAGGCCCAATTTGGCGTGGAAGATGCGGATGAAACCGGTTTGTCCTTTATCGAGAATGCTCTCATCAAAGCCCGTCATGCATCGGAGAAAACGAATCAACCAGCAATGGCTGACGATTCGGGTCTTGTAGTCCCAGTGCTCCATGGCGCTCCTGGGATCTATTCCGCCCGGTATTCGGGTAACGGAGATGAAGCTAACAACAAAAAACTGCTACAAGCACTCGAAGGTGTTGAGGGAGAGGGCCGCAATGCCTTTTATGTTGCCGTGATCGCATTGGTCAAACATGCGAATGACCCAATGCCGATCATCGCAGAGGGCCGTTGGCATGGTCGAATCGCAAAGACCCCCTTCGGCGATGGAGGCTTTGGCTATGATCCATTATTCATCCCAGATGGCTTCGACATTACAGCCGCCGAAATGACACGTGATGAAAAGCAGTCGCTGAGTCACCGTGCTACTGCGTTAAACGCACTCGCTCCACAGCTAAACGATTTTTTGTGAAGCCAGCCGTACCACTTTCTTTGTATATCCACATTCCATGGTGCGAGAGGAAATGTCCTTACTGCGATTTTAATTCGCATGAAAATTACAGCCCAGATGTCGAGCCTCTATACGTGGCCGCCTTACTCAATGACCTCGATCAACAGCTCGAACTCGTGAATGATAGATCGATATCTACAATCTTTTTTGGCGGAGGCACCCCAAGCCTATTTTCAGCTAGAGCAATCGACCAGATTTTGAAGGGGATCAGAGCTCGCGTGTCATTAACTGAGGATTGTGAAACAACGCTTGAAAGCAATCCCGGCAGCGCCGAAACAGCCAAATATCAGGCTTACAGAGAAGCGGGAATCAACCGATTAAGTATTGGTGTGCAAAGCTTCGACGATGATAAGTTGAGGCGCCTTGGCCGAATTCATAGCAGCGACGAGGCGAAGGCTGCAATTGATATGGCGTTTTCGTCGGGGTTTATGCGACTCAATATTGATCTGATGTATGGCCTGGAGAATCAGACGCGTGCCGAGGCGATTGCAGATGTGGAAGCTGCCCTGAGGTTTGGCGTATCACATCTGTCTTGGTACCAACTCACCATTGAGCGAAATACAGCATTTTGGTCAAGACCGCCGATACTGCCAGACGCAGATATCGTCGAGCCATGGCTAGAGGGCGTTCGCAATTTACTGGGTGAATTCGATATTTATCAATATGAAGTATCGGCGTGGAGTAGGGAAGGCGAGGAGTCTCGCCACAATTTGAATTACTGGCTTTTTGGCGACTACTTAGCCATCGGCGCAGGCGCGCACGGCAAAGTTAGTGTGGGCAATGGTGTTTATCGATTCCAACGAACGCGACATCCGGCTCATTACCTCGAGGAGTTCGGGCGCTCAGGCACGGCCTCGCGTATGAACACCCTCACAAGAATTCCGGATGAGGATATTGTGGGTGAATTTATGATGAATGCGCTGCGGTTGCGCAAAGGTGCGCCGGCAATACTTTTACACCAACGAACCGGTAAGCCACGCGATTCGATTAGCAAAGTGCTTGAATCACTTGAGGCGCGGGGGCTTATGCAGAGTAAAAAAGAGAGACTGGTTACAACACCCGTTGGATACCGCTATCTAGATTCGGTGGTTGAAGCTTTTTTCTGAGGGTTGGGTCGATCTAGACCAGATCCAACGAGGCTTTCGCGAACATCAAATCCCACACACCGTGTCCTAGCCGATGGCCGCGGCGCTCAAACTTTGTCTCAGGGCGCGATTCTGGTCGAGGAATATAGTTACCGGACCCAGCCGCATTAGTGAGTGCAGAATTGGCAGACAATACTTCCATCATGTGTTCCGCATAAGGCTGCCAGTCGGTTGCCAAGTGCAAATGTCCGCCGCCAGAAAGGCGGCTGACAACCAGTTCCACAAACTCAGGCTGTATCAGTCGCCGCTTATGGTGACGCTTTTTGTGCCATGGATCGGGAAAGAAGATTTGTAGCAAGTCGACCGAATGCGGCGGAATCGCATCCTCCAACACCTGAACCGCGTCCTCTGCGAACACCTTTAGGTTCTCGAGGCTACGCTTATCAACCTCTGATAACAGCTTGCCCACGCCTGGGGTATGGACCTCTATGCCCAGAAATCTGTCGCCAGGGTTCTGATCCGCCATCGCTACCAAGCTGTCGCCCATACCAAAGCCTATTTCTAGAACACGACGTCCTGCGACATCGAACGACCGGTCCCAATCAAAATTTTTATCACTCAATTGAAAGCCGTGCAGCGGGAATCCAGTGGTCCATCCTTTTTGCTGGCTTTCGGTCATCCTGCCCGCGCGAATGACAAAGCTCTTAATTCGGTGTCCTATGTGATCAGTCATTGTCAGCCAACCCGAGCGACGCGACGAAGGCACAAACCCAGCCGAGCAAGATTAAAAGACCACCCACAGGGGTAACTGCACCCAGCAAAGGGGTATCCGTAACTACGAGCAAATACAAGCTGCCAGAAAAAACAATAATCCCTGCGATAAAGGCGCGCAACGCCCGGTCTAGCCAAACAGAACGTGTGCCTCTGAAGAGACCTGACAAGGCTAGGATTACTACAGTGTGAAGCAGGTGATAGTCGACAGCGGTCGCCCACGTTTCTAAACGGTTCGATGCGGCGATGGAAGCAAGCGCGTGCGCACCAAAAGCGCCTAATGCAACGCCTGCGAACCCAAGCACGCAGGCGATAGTCACATACGAAAACTTCATAGCACGGTGTTTAGGCGAGCATTCCCGTCCGCAACTTTTTCATGGCGTTGCTCTCAAGCTGGCGTATACGCTCAGCCGACACACCATACTCTTCAGCCAGCTCATGCAAAGTTGCCTTCGGCTCGGACAACCAGCGGCGAGCGACAATGTCACGACTCCGAGCATCAAGGGAAGACAAGGCTTCAGAAAGCTGACTTTGCTCATAAGCGACATGGTCAGCAGATTCAACCATCATGGCAGGATCCATCGACTGGTCCTCGAGGTACTGCTGAGGCGCCTGCCATGCTGACTCTTCGTCGGCATCTGCCGGCAAATCAAAAGCCACATCACGACCCGACAACCGGCTTTCCATACGTGTCACTTCTGCCGGATCTACGCCAAGATCCTCTGCAATCGCCAGCGTCTCCGCCTCGGTGAGCCAATGTGTGCCCGTTTTATGGCCGCGCAAATTAAAGAACAACTTGCGCTGCGCTTTGGTCGTAGCCACTTTGACGATTCGCCAGTTTTTCAGAATGTATTCGTGCATCTCAGCTTTTATCCAATGCACAGCAAAAGACACGAGGCGTACACCTTTGGTTGGATCAAAACGCTTGACTGCCTTCATCAAACCAACATTACCTTCTTGGATAAGGTCAGCTTCTTGCAAGCCATAGCCTGAATACGAGCGGGCCACGTGAACTACAAATCGCAAGTGAGCAAGTACTAACTCACGCGCTGATTCAACGCAGTTGTCATAAAAAAGTCGTTCAGCAAGCTCTCTCTCTCGCTCAATCGAGAGAATCGGGATAGCGCTAACGGTCTGCACATACGCGCCAAGATTAGCCCCGGGCACCATACTGAGAACGGCACTTGGTGATAATGCTACTGCTGTATTGGTCTCTGACATACGCGAAACTCCTCGACTCCCAGCCTATTTTAGCACTCTTGTCTTGAGAGTGCTAATTCGCACAAAAATTTCCGACAGTAGGCTAACGAGGCTGAATACGCGCCAAGTGGAGCTGAACGGAGTAACAGGCACTTATCCAGCCAAGAACTGAGCCTAGGCCCACTAGCACCGTCAAATCGCTAAGACCGAAAATGGCGACCGTAATCGAGCGATCGTATAATTCTAACAATTGAGATATCGGCGCGTTCAGTATTTCGAGTGTCATGAAAATCAGTACACCTGATACCAGTCCTCCGAGTGCACCGATCAATGCGCCCGTGTACAAGAAAGGGCGCCTAGCAAACGCATTGCCGCCACCTATCAATTTGATGACGACGATTTCTTCTCTGCGCGACTCAATACCTAACCGCAACGTATTCCCCAGTGTCAATACAACGCCCAACGCCATTGCCACACCTAAGACCACGGCGATGGACCGCGCCAACGCCAAAAACGCCTCTAGCCGCTCTAGCCAGCGGCTGTCTAAAACGACTTCTGCAACGCCGGGCAAGACCGTCAAGTCTTGACTAAGTTGCGCAAGACCCGCTGAACGAATATTTGGGGCTGGATACAGCCATAGCGTGTGGGGAAGTGGATTACTTTCCAGCCGACTTGATAGTGCGTCCAAACCTGTAGCTTCAATAAACTCCGTTAAGACCGTATCGCGATCGATGACTTTTACCGAAGCCACGCCTGGCCGTAGCGCGATTCTCTCGGCTAATCGTTTTGCATCATCAAGCGTCAAACGGGATTCGGTGAGGAGGGAGAGCTGAGGCGGGGCGTCTAACCTCTTGACCTCTTGATTGACGGCGCTTGCCAATGCGAGCCCGAATGTTGGGAGTGCCAAAGCAATAGCGATCACTAGGACAGTGAGCGAGTTGGAAATAGGCTCTCGCAACAGTTTTTCGACACTTGTTTTGGCTGCTTCACGATGATGGTGCGCCCAGGCTAGCAATTGAGGCCTTGGGCCTGACCCCAACTCTGCTGGTGACTGTCCCGCCATTAAGTATCACCCCGTAAATCATTATTTAGCGTGATTAGACGCCCATCTTTAAGCGCAAGGATCCGCTGTGACATCCGAGAGATCAGTGCCAAATCGTGACTAGCGACAATGACTGTCACACCGACGCCATTAAATGCGGCAAATAAACCCATTATCTCAGCGGACAGCTGTGGATCCAGATTACCCGTAGGCTCATCCGCTATAAGGATCTTGGGGCGTGCAACGACAGCCCGTGCAATGCCAACACGCTGCTGTTCGCCTCCGGATAACATCTCAGGTGACGCCCGTTCTCGGGCGAGCAGACCGACTTTGTCTAGGGCAGCGCGCACACGACGGTCAATATCACGCTTTGTAAAACCCGCTATTTCGAGTGGGAGCGCTACGTTGTGAAAAACTGAGCGATCGAAGAGCAGCTTGTGGTCTTGAAAAACCACGCCAAAATCTCGTCGGTAGGCAGCGATACCCGATTCGCGGATTTTCGACAGCGGCCGGCCGTTTACCGAAACCTCTCCGGAAGTGGCGCGATCGAGCAAGAGTAATAATCTCAGAAGCGTGCTCTTGCCTGCTCCCGAATGTCCTGTCAGAAAGGCCATCTCGCCGCTTGCCATGCTGAACGTTAAATCGATCAGCGCATCACGCTGGTCGAACCGTTTCCCCACACGATCAAAAACGAGATCCATAACTAACTACCGACCGGTATTAAACAATGCATCAACGAACTCATCAGCATTGAACGGACGGAGATCTTCAACGCCTTCTCCAATGCCAATGAAGCGAATGGGACGCTTGATCTGTTCGCCAATGGCGAAAACAACTCCGCCCTTTGCCGTGCCATCAAGCTTCGTCAGAGCAATACCTGTCACACCGACACAAGCGTCGAATTCTTTTGCTTGTGCAACGGCGTTTTGTCCGGTGCCTGCATCCAGAACGAGTAATGTCTCGTGAGGGGCGGATTCATCGGCCTTCTTCATGACACGCACAATCTTTTCTAGCTCGGCCATCAAATGCGCCTTGTTATTCAGTCGTCCAGCCGTATCCGCGAGAAGTACATCAATATGACGTGCTTTAGCCGCACTCAACGCATCAAACAGCACGGACGCACTGTCAGCACCCGTATGCTGTGCGACTACTGGGACATTATTTCGCGCGCCCCAGGCTTGTAGCTGCTCAACCGCTGCTGCTCTAAACGTATCGCCCGCAGCGAGCATGACCGACTTTCCCTGCGACTGATATCGGTGAGCTAACTTGCCAATAGTTGTGGTCTTACCCGCTCCATTGACACCGACGACCAAAACAACCAGTGGACCCTCCTCAGGTTCAGGAAGGTCTACGGTCTCGGCAGCCAAAGTCTCAACCAGAAGGCACTTGAGTGTCGCCATCACCGCCTCAGCGTCTACGGGTGAATTGCGAGGATGCGCTGCAATCAACCGATCCATGATGACGTGGGTGGTGGCTACACCAACATCTGCCATCAAAAGTTCGGTTTCAAGCGCTTCGATGACGTCATCGTCAATCGTTGCGCGTACACCCAGCGCTGACTCTAAACCCGAAATAAGTGATTGACTGGTTCGGCCCAGACCCACCGTCAAGCGTCCAAACCAAGAAGTCTGCCCCGCCTCCTTCTTCTCCACTGCCTTGTCTTTGGCAGCAAGATCAGGCGACACCTGCGTCTCTTCTTTGTGCTTACGTCCAAACCACTTCATATTATTTCAGCTTCCTATCATCGCTGCGCACATGATCAGCGCTATGCTATGCGAGTTTAACATCAGGTGCTTGCCTCATGAGCAAAAGTCGGCCGCGGCAATCCGCGAACCAACTTCGGATTATTAGTGGACAGTGGCGCGGTAGGAAGCTGAGCTTTCCGGATGCCGAGGGACTGCGTCCCACCGCTGATCGAGTACGAGAAACGCTCTTTAACTGGCTCGCAGGGCATGTTGTCGGGTCAAGGTGTTTGGACATGTTTGCAGGTTCAGGTGCTCTCGGCTTTGAGGCGCTATCCCGAGGGGCGAGCCACTGCTGCTTTGTCGATCAAAACTCCGCCGTGCTTCAGCAAATTCAAACTAACTGTCGACTGTTAAATGCGACTTCGAGAACTGAACATCTACTCGCTGATGCGAGTAAACCTTTAGCAACCATCGGCAAATTCGATATCGTCTTTCTGGATCCACCGTTTAGAGGCTCTGCGCTGCAAGCCTGTCTCGACTGGCTATTAACAAGTCCCTTACTGAACCACGACACCTTAATTTACATTGAGACGGCTAAGAACACGCCATGGCGAAACGAAGCCCTCGACATCATAAAAGAAAAACAAGCGGGAGATGTCTCTTACAGACTCACTAAACTTCGATAGTTTGATTTGTCCTCGTGATTTGGGTTGTGTAGTCTCGGCCCGTATAGAAGAAGGGCAGCTGTTATGCGAAACTACACCATCGTCTACCCCGGTACATTTGACCCGATTCACAAAGGTCACGTTGACCTTGTCGAGCGGGCTGCACTTTTATTCGACAGAGTTGTGATTGGCGTTGCCGATAGCGCAAAAAAGCAACCGCTTTTTTCGACAGAAGAGCGGATTGATCTCGCCGAGCAATCGTTCGCTCACCTCGATAATATCGAAGTAAAAGGGTTTTCCGGTTTGTCTATTCGCTTTGTCGAAGCTCAAGGGTCGAATTGTGTGCTTAGAGGTATTCGTACTACGGCAGATTTTGAGTTCGAATATCAACTTGCCAACATGAATCGAGCAATGAACCCCAACTTCGAGAGCATCTTCCTGACACCGACCAACGACCTCTCCTACATTTCATCGACATTGGTTCGAGAAATTGCCTCCATGAACGGCGATGTCGAAGACTTCGTTACACCGGTCGTACTCGCTGCCTTAAGGCATAAGTTTGCGGCTAACGCTGGCAATTTGGGCAAAACACCGTAGAGCGATTTGACTGCCTGATTTCTTTCAGCTGCCGATCTTTGCAGCGATTACACAACTCACCCGCGCGACCATAAACCTGCAAACTCTGTGCGAAATAACCGGCTTTTCCGTCACCACCCACGAAATCGCGTAATGTCGTACCGCCCACCTCAATCGCAGTCGCCAAAACTTGCTTAATAGTCTCAACTAGCAGCTCATATCGCACTTTGCTGATGTTTTTAGCCGCCCGATCCGGCCTTATACCTGCCATGAAGAGCGCCTCGTTTGCATAGATGTTTCCAACACCCACGACCACTTTTGCGTCCATTATAAAATGCTTTACCGGAGACGCCCGTTTGCGGGAAGTGCGGTAAAGATAATCCGCAGAAAAATCCGCCGACAGGGGTTCGGGGCCTAGATGGTCCAGCAACACATGCGATGTATCATCTAACCAGTGCATGCTGCCAAACCTGCGAGGGTCGTGGTAGCGGAGCAAGAGTCCGCTTTCAAGCACTATGTCGACATGATCGTGTTTACGCGGTTCCTCACTCTTAGAGGCAAGACGCAGAGAGCCCGACATTCCCAAATGAACCAGTAGACTACCGTTCTGAAAGTCGATAAGCAGATACTTGGCGCGACGCCGAGTCGACAGCACTCTTGCGCCTTGCAAACGCTGTTCCAAGTCATCGGAAATTGGCCATCGCAGTCTCCGGTCACGAATCGTAACCGCCGTCACCGTGCGCCCAACAACGTGGGGCTCAATTCCTCTTCGCGTTGTTTCTACTTCAGGTAGCTCTGGCACCTATTTCTCCAAACCTTCTCTCTCCAGAACCCATTTCGCCACCATCTATCTATCTCACAAAGCAGGTCCGCGCTCTTCAAAAACACGTACTTCAGAAGAAGTGGTTTAAAAGCCAAGGTATCGGGCAAAAAAAACCCCGGCAATGCCG
>CBFHHL010000013.1:0-1267 GCA_965655685.1 Luminiphilus sp. | reverse complement strand
CCCAGTTGACACGATGGGACGATATCTCAAATTGACGTTTCTCATCATGGCCGGCGGTGCTATTTACCCCTTACTGTACCTCCGGCAGAACTTCGAGATGACCTTGATCTCAACCTTGGGTATCAGCCTCACAGAACTCAATGTCGCTCACAGTATATTAGGCGCTGCGTTTGTTCTGAGTTATGTCCCTAGTGGTTGGTTAGCCGACCGATTTTCGCCGCGTTCGTTGTTAACATTCTCCGTCACTATGACAGGCGTTGTCGGGTTCTGGTACGCGTCAATCCCTGCCCCCGAGTGGATAAATGTTATTTACGGTTTATGGGGCCTTACTACAGGACTCACTTTTTGGGCTGCCTTGATCAAGGGCTGCTCTCTGCTTGCACCCGATGATCAACAGGCACGTTTCTTTGGCTTGTTGGAGGGTGGAAGAGGCCTTTTTGAGGCGTTGTTAGCAACGATTGCCGTTGCTTGGTTTGCCTACGCTGTCTCTTCATTGGGCGCATTTGATGAGGGAGCCATGGTGCAGGTGATTTATTTTTACAGTACTGTCTGCCTACTCATCGGCGCTCTGTTGTGGTTTGTGCTCGATGAGTCATCCCAGGCAGCGACCGAGGCGGGAGCTCCACCTGAGGAGACTTCCCCTGTCACGTTTAAGGAGACTGTGCGCGATTTACTCAGCCTTGTGCTGAATCTGCGTGTTTGGTTGGTAGCCCTATGCATACTGACCGGCTATCAGGTCTTCTGGGCAACTTATACCTACTCGGCCTTTTTGCAGACGCAATTTGGTCTAGATGCTGTGGCGGTCGCTGCCTTGACCACCGTCCGATTGTGGATGCGGCCTATTGGTGCCGTGCTTATGGGGTTCATTGGCGATCGATTCCACCCGGTGCGATCACTCGGCATCGCTATTCTACTCGCTGGCTTTTCGTTGATCGCGCTGTTGGTTTTACCGGCGGACTCGCCCTTTACGCTGTTGTATTTCGCCGTGGCAACCTCATCAGTCCTAATCTATGGCGTTCGCGGGATTTACTGGGCGTCCTTTAATACGGCACGGATCGAACCCAGACGAGCAGGGCTTGCGATTGGTCTTATCTCGATGATCGGTTATACGCCCGATATTTACATGCCTTTGATCAACACCTATCTGATTGATACTTACGGAGATACTGTGGGTTTTCAGCTCTATTTCGGAGGTGTTGGATTGACCGCAATAATCGGCGGTGCGTCTGCGTTTTACCTACTCGCGCTTACTAAGTCCGATGCGCCG
>CBFHHL010000012.1:0-29762 GCA_965655685.1 Luminiphilus sp. | reverse complement strand
CCATTCCCTTATAGATCGATGGAGGAATTGCTAGCCCTCTGTGAGCAAGAGAAATTATCCATCGCGGAACTTCAGGCAAAAAACGAACACCTGTGTTTGAGACATGGAAAGTTTGATCCCATGGCCAGCAAACTCTGGAACGTCATGAGCGACTGCATCAATCGAGGCCTTAACACAGAAGGCGAGTTGCCGGGTGGACTGAAAGTACAACGGCGAGCCGCACTCCTCTGGCAGCGACTGCTCAATAACGCTAACAGTGACAAGGCGCCAGCAAACGCCTCTCAGCGTGCCATGGTCTACGCGATGGCGGTTAATGAAGAGAACGCGGCAGGTGGTCGCCTTGTGACAGCGCCGACCAATGGCGCCGCGGGGATTGTGCCGGCAGTACTGCTCGCGCATCTGGATGAGCATAAGCTAAATGACGCGGGTATTAACCGCCACGTGAGTACCTTTTTACGCACAGCGACTGCGATCGGTGGGTTATTCAAGATGAATGCGTCTATCTCGGGTGCCGAGGTGGGGTGCCAAGGTGAGGTTGGTGCTGCCGCGTCTATGGCTGCCGCGGGTTTGACAGCAGCGATGGGTGGGAGTCCGCGCCAGATTGAAAACGCTGCGGAGATTGCGGTCGAACATTGTCTAGGGCTTACGTGCGACCCCATTGGCGGCTTGGTTCAGGTGCCTTGTATCGAGCGCAACGGAATGGGTGCGGTAAAAGCAATTGCGGCTTCGGATCTCGCCTTAGCAGGAGATGGTCAGTTCATGATTTCGCTCGATCAAGTCATCGAGACTGTCCGCGAAACGGGTAAAGATATGGATAGCCGTTACAAGGAAACCGCGCGAGGGGGCCTTGCCATCCACGGTCTGAAAATTCCGGTCACCACAGTTGAGTGCTAGAACTTAGGGCTGAGGGCTGATAACGTTACATCCGTTACGCAATGGCCTAGGACACGTGTTGTGATTGGAGAAAATCCTCTACTCAAGCGGCTCGAACGCAAAGCACTATCTTTTGCGCCACCCTCGCCTTATGAAGATTCTCGCTCTAACCATGTCTCCATTAGGTTGAAGTCAGTAGGTGTTTCGGCTTCAACAGCCAGCATTTCTTGCCCGTACGGGTGACGAAAGATTAGCGAACGTGCGTGCAACCACAATCGCTTTACACCAACTCGCTGCGCCACAAAGCGATTGTGGATTCCTTTCCCGTAACGTACGTCCCCTAAAATGGGGTGCGAAATTTGCTTCATGTGACGCCTCAACTGACGATAGCGTCCGGTCAGTGGCTTCAGCTCAACCTTGGAGTACCGAGCCTCCGGATAGCGATCAACAGGTTCGAGGATTGTCCACGAGCCTAAGGTTGTTAACTCCGTTGTGGCCTCTCTTATCGCACCATCCTTGGTTTTCCATCCTTTCGTGTCCACTTCATCACGCAAAGCATGGTCGATTGTAACGCTGGGAGGTGTGTGACCTCTAACAAACGCTAGATAAGATTTATCCACTTCACCGCGTTCAAACATCAGAGACATAGCGCGCGCAGCCTCAGAATTCAGAGCAAAAATGACAAGTCCGGATGTTGGCTTATCAAGCCGATGAACGGGAAATACATGCTGCCCCAATTGATCCCGCAAGGTTTGCATCAAAAAGACGGTTTCCCCCGCGTCGATACCACTTCGATGAACGAGCATACCCGCGGGCTTTTCCACGACCACGATCATGCTGTCGCGATAACAGATGCGCAGTTCAGACATCAAATCCATCGAATCTGCGAAACCAAACTCATAGCTTTTCAAAACAGTCACATCCCAAAGAAACGCATTGGTAAAGAACGCTCGAAGATAGCAACAAGCATAAGAGCACCCTCTAATCTTGTCAGCTATCCACGTTAGACACGGTCTTACATTTGACCAAGCTAACAGAGCTCGAAGGGATACAGCGCATATAAAACGTAAAAGTGGGGCCCCAATTTGACGCTTTAGATACACAGCACACTTGAAAATAAGAAGCTCTGGAGTATGATGCTCCCCTTCGCGCCCGTAGCTCAGCTGGATAGAGTACCTGACTACGAATCAGGCGGTCGTACGTTCGAATCGTACCGGGCGCGCCATATATAAAGAAGCCTCATCCAACGGATGGGGCTTTTTTGTATACGATGGGGTTCAGTCGAGGCGACGTACTCGTTCGATTAGCTGCACAGTAGCTAACCCCGAGATTTGCCAGCAACACTCAAGTGTGAAGCGACCCAGCCGGCTGGGTAAAAACGGCGTAAACAAAAGCACCCGAGTAATGGCGTTTTATTGTTTATCCGTCGTTCTCGGAGAAATTAAGCTCGACGCCCAATCCTATTGGGTCGTGCAGGAATAGCTGAGTAATATTGAATCCGGGTATCACCTTTTTCTTGTACGTATGACCGAGCGTATTAAGTCGCGCCTCTACCACTGCTAAGTCAGTAGCGGATAACGCAATATGATCAAGATGCCCAGTGCTTGCGGATGTACTCCCATTGGTAGCCTCAGATTCGCCACCTGAGACCATAAGATGAAGAATCGGGGCGTCACCCGCGTACAGCCAGTGCCCATCAAAATCAAAGTCAGGATGCCACCCCTCGCTTAGTCCTATCACGTGAACGTAGAAGGCACGTACGTCGTCAATCAGCGCTCGTGAGCCCATGATGTTGAAGTGGTTGAGTCCAGCGATCGCCATAGCTATTTCCTAACGTTCATTCAAATTGAAAGAACTCTCTGAGTTCTTTTATGCATTGAAAGCCCTTGGGGTCTAGGAGCAATGATGCAACGGCAGCTCACTGACTGCTGTAGTAAATCCCTAGCGCGTCCCAAATGCGAGCAGCACTGCGAATAAAAATAGGGTCCAAACTCCTAAACCTAAATAACCGCGCAACCAGCCTACCGAAAAGCCCACTTTCAGAAAGAAACCTGTGCTCCACACGAGATCTGAATTGCCTTCTCGCTTAGCCGATCTTGAGCTCATGCTCAGACCTACCGAGACTGTTACTGCCAAACCGATAACATTCCACCAGAGCCAAGACACTTCTGGCGCCCATTTCCACAACGCAGCGTTTGTCAAAAGGCCGACAACGAATCCGAGTCTCGCGCCGCCACCCGTTGCACTTTTTGTGAAAAGCCCCAGCATAAAAACGCCGAGTATGGGCCCGTTGATCAGCGAACCAACCTTATTTACCGCAACAATTACCGTGGACGCGATATCGTCGACATAAAAAGCAGTCACTAGGGCAAAAATACCCCAGCAAATGGTGAGCCCCCTACCCCATTGCAGTTCTTGCTCGGGAGTAACGATACGATGCGCCATCATAGGTTTTATAAAATCTTTGAGCGTCGTCGCTGACAGGCTGTTAATAACCGAATCAAGCGATGACATTGCGGCCGCCAGTAAAGCGACCACGGCCAAGCCTACAAGGCCTGCCGGCAGCTCTCGACTGATAAGCGCCGGGAGCGCCATATTATAATTAGGTGCCTCGTTGACGACAGGCAGTGAGGCGATGAAATCGGGCTGATACGTCGCGTGGACTGCAAGGCCCGCACCTATCAGGCAATAGAGCAAGACGAGTGGAAATCTCAGGAAACCATTAATTAACAGCACCTTCTGCGCATCACCTTGAGACGCCGCACACAACTGACGCTGGACCTGACTCTGGTCACAGCCGTAATAGGCCACATACAGAAAAAAGCCACCGACGAGCATGGGAAGAAAGGCAAAATCATGCCCGTCACCAAAGCCATGTTGGTTAAAAGACAATGCAGCTGTGCGCTCCCTCGGTAACTGCGCCAACATCTCAGCAAGCCCCCCCGCATTGCCAATCAGTAAGTACGCGAGATAAACGAGGACACTGGTCAAAATCACCATTTGAGCTACGTCACTAATAATCACCGCCCTAATGCCACCTAGTACGTCATAGATAATGGTGATTACGCCGAAGAGTAGAACTGAATGTGCAAAAGAGAGTCCGGTGACAATAGAGACCATGCTGGCCACACCATAGACCGTAATTCCCGCTACCGCTGCACGCGATAATTGAAACATGCCGCTAATGAGCCACTGGGTTTTCTCGTCGAAACGTCGACCGAGATAGAGGTACACAGAGACCAGTCGCTGCCGATGAAAAACTGGGATGAAGAATATCGCAATAAAGATCATTGCGAGCGGTAGCGCTATTTCATACTGCAACCAGACGAGTCCACCGCCCACGACAAACGCGACAAAGGCTGGTGCTCCCAAAATGCTGTTGGTCGAGCATTGTGTTGCCATCACAGACAAAGCAATGCTAAGCGCGTTACCGCTATTGGAAGCGACGAAATAATCCTCAGCAGACCTTTGCTGACGCGACAAATAAACGCTAATCGTCACTAAACTAAGGAGATACAGCGCTACTACGGTCCAATCAAGAGTCGATAACAACGAGTGTCCCTCCTAGCTGCTCCACAAAATGTCTTCAAAGGCGAGTAAGCCTGTGTTAATTCAAAACTTTCGAATTTACAACTTCTTAGGATCACCGAACGCCCCTGAAGGACGCAAAGTTCAGCCCTCCTCAGATATCAAGGGATCGATATCTTCAGAAAACAGTGGTTCTGGACGACCCGCAGACCCGGTCGTACATCGCGAACAGCGCTTCAAGATAAATACCGCCAAGCCTGTAGCTGTTAACACTTACGCCTGACTCCTTTTATATCCGAACTCACTGCTTCTCGCCCTTAGATGTAGGTCGAAAACCACGCCCTAGTGTGATATCCCTTTAGATCTAACACCAAATATAAATATGGTTGAAACCTATGTCGAAATCGTCTTCTTATCGCCCGCTCTTATTCGCTTCAATTTTTGTTGCCTCGGTCTCGTTCACAAGCCTGAGTTACTCCGTTGAGGAGGCAATGGAAAGCGAAATATGGGATGTTGCAGCGCCAAGCTATTCGGTCGATGCGCAGACCAGACCCTTGAAAGTCAACGAGGGAACTTGGATGAATCTTGATGTCTCTCCCGATGGGGGCTACATCGCCTTTGACTTGCTTGGCGACATTTACCAGATCCCGATAACTGGCGGTAAAGCATCCCCCCTCTTGAGTGGTCACGCTTGGGAGATTCAACCCCAATACAGCCCCGACGGACGCTTTCTTGCATTTACATCGGACAGAAACGGCGCGGACAACATTTGGGTGATGGAACTCGCTAATCCGGACAACAAGCAGCAAATTACCCATGAGACGTTTCGCTTGCTCAACAACCCAAGCTGGCATCCATCAGGTGACTATCTAGTCGCCAAAAAGCACTTCACCACATCGCGATCGCTGGGCACCGGAGAGGTTTGGCTCTACGACGCCAACCTCGACGCAGAAGTAGAACGCGCGAACTTGTCCGGATCAGTGCTAGTCGAGCGCCCCAGCGAAGCTTTCCAAAAGGAGTTGGGTGAGCCTACCTTTAGCGCTGATGGGAAATCGGTTTTCTACATCCAGAATACGACGCCTGGTAATACCTTCATCTACCACGAGGACAGCAACGGAGAGGTCATGGCAATTAAACGCTATGACTTGGAGCAAGCAGAAATTACCAATGTGGTCGGTGGCGCTGGCGGTGCAGTCAGACCAACCCCCTCTCCTGATGGTAAGTCACTCGCATTCGTCAAACGGGTCAGAGCCGCATCACGCCTCTTCATTTTGGACCTCGAGTCGGGGGAGCAGACGATGTTGGTCGATGATCTCGATCCCGACATGCAAGAAACCTGGGCGGTGCAAGGTGCCTATCCCACGATGGCTTGGATGCCTGACAGTAGCGAAATCGTTTATTGGTCGAAGGGCAAGATCTGGCGTGTCGACGTCGATACCAAAGTATCTGTGAACATCCCCTTTGAGATAGAAGATCAGCGCTCCGCCTACCCCGCCGTCCAAGTTGCTGTTGAAGTCGCACCTGACACGCTAACCACGTCGATGCCACGATTTGCAGTGGAGAGTCCCAAGGGCAATAACATTGTTTTCGAGTCGATGGGTAAGCTCTACCTAAAAGCAGCGGGCGGCACAGCAAAACGCCTCACCCGCGACAAAGGCGATAGCCGTGAACTCTCTCCCGCTTTCTCACCAGACGGAAAGAGCGTCTTCTTTATCTCATGGACCGATGCTGGCCTCGGTTCGATTCGACAGGTCAGCGCCTCTGGCGGTCGTTCGAAGCCCGTGTTGAGCACGCCAGGGCACTATGTCGACCTGAGTGTTTCCAGCGATGGACAAACCTTACTGTTTGCGAAGTTAAGTGGCAGTTCGCTGACCAACCCCTACTGGGGTAAAAAACCAGGCATTTACACTTATGGACTGGGCAATGATGCAGCGACCTTCGTCAGCCAGCGCGGACGCTCACCACATTTCGGACCCAAAGACCGCATATTTGCGACTGAACGTGTCAGCTCCGCCGTGGGTCGCGGCAGTGACAATGCCTCGAGTGCGCTGATCTCAATGAATCACGCCGGCGAAGACGTCAAAACTCACGCTACCAGCCCCCTAGCAACCGTGATCTTGATATCGCCTGATGGTAAGCATGTCGCTTATCGCGAGGCGGGCCGGTTGTACGTAGCGGCACTCCCCATGACGGGTCGTGCCATCGATTTATCGAGCATCGCTAATAACGCCTCGGGCTCAGCCGCCTTTGCGACCGAGCGTGTCAGCGCGCCCGGCGGCGAGTTCATCAACTGGAGCGCCGACGGTAATCAGGTTTCGTGGAGTGTAGGACCCAAACTCATGACCTACCGAGTCGATGACTCACTGGGTACAAGTACGAATAAGTCCATGGAAGTAGCGGACCTCGGGCTGTCAGTTGAAGCGGATCGACCTCAGGGCAAAGTTGCGTTCATAAACGCGCATGTCTTAACCATGAACGGCACCCGGGAAACCATTGAAAACGGTGTTGTTATTGTCACCGAGAACCGTATCACCGCTGTAGGCGAGATGGGCAGCGTCGCCATCCCCGAGGATGCGACGGTGGTAGACGTGGCCGGCAGAACATTGCTACCAGGCTACATCGACGCGCACGCCCACGGACCCTATGGACGCGACGCGATTATCCCGCAAAATAATTGGTCTCTCCTCGCACATCTCGCCTTAGGCGTAACGACAGTCCACAACCCGTCGAGTCGTGCAGCACAGGTATTCCCTGCTGCGGAGTATCAACGTGCAGGCGTGACGCTCGGCCCCAGAATCTTCTCCACGGGTGAGATCATTTACGGTGCAAAAAGCACCGGATTTGACCCTATAGAGTCACTGGATGATGCCAAAGCGGTGGTCGCACGACTCAAGGCTCAGGGCGCGATCAGCGTCAAAAACTACAACCAGCCACGTCGTGCGCAACGTCAGATGGTCATTGAGGCCGCACGCGACGCGGGTCTGCTTGTTGTTGCTGAAGGCGGCTCGCTCTACAACCTGGATATGAACCTTGTGGCTGATGGCTCTACAGGTATCGAACACAACATTCCAACATTGAGCATTTACGACGACGTGCGGCAGTTCTGGTCGCAAACCGATGTCGGATATACCCCGACACTTGTTGTTACTTATGGGGGACTCACGTCCGAGGATCGCTTTTATCGCGACACGGAAGTTTGGAAGCACCCCCTCCTATCGCACTTCGTGCCGCCTACCGTGCTTCAGTCTCGATCAGTTCGCCGTGTCACCTCGCCTGAGCCCGATTTCCGAGACGATGATGCAGCCGCCATCGCTAAAGAACTTATGGAGCTTGGGGTCATCGTCAATACCGGAGCGCACGGTCAGCGCGAGGGCTTGGCAACTCACTGGGAGATGTGGAGCTTTGCTGAAGGTGGGATGAGCCCCATGCAAATGCTCTCTACAGCCACCATTAACCCTGCGAAGTACCTCGGAATGGATCAGGACCTAGGTTCTATAGAGGTGGGAAAACTCGCCGACCTGCAGATCGTAGATGGCAACCCATTGGTGGATGTAAAAGCTACAGACCAAATTACGCACGTTATGGTCAACGGCCGACTCTACCGCGCGGGGGATCTTGCTGAAGAGGTGACCGGTGATGCCCCCGCCCCCAAACTTTGGTGGCATGATCAACCTCAACATGAAATTCGATAAACAGGGATGCATCTAATGAATTTATTAAGAAAAGTTCTCGCCTGCGGGCTGGTGTTAGTAACGTCCCTGGGGGCGTCAGCCGAGGGACTGCAACTGTCCGAAAACGAAAGGGCCATGGTTAGTTGGATCGACGCGCATCAAAACGAGGCCATCGCGCTTCTAGAAAAGACCGTGAATATCGGCAGCGGCACCATGAATCATGCCGGGGTACGCGCGGTTGGTAATGTAATGGCGGGTGAACTCGACGCGCTGGGGCTCGAAACACGCTGGATCGATATGCCCGAGGAAATGAACCGTGCAGGTCACCTCTTCGCCACCAAAAAAGGTCAAGGGAAAAAGTTCTTACTGATCGGCCATCTCGACACCGTGTTCGAGGCAGATGATAACTTTCAGGCCTTCACGCGTGATGGCAACATTGCCACCGGTCCCGGCATAGCAGACATGAAAGACGGCAACACTGTCATTATCTATGCGCTAAGAGCCCTGCAGCACATCGGCGCACTGGACGGTATTCCCATAACAGTCGCCTATACGGGTGATGAAGAGAAATCGGGCAGACCTTTATCCATCAGCCGTCGAGATCTCATCGAGGCGGGCAAATGGGCAGATATTACGCTTGGGTTTGAGGGCGCTATCACTTCTGAGGGTTCTGACTGGGCCACAATCGCTCGCCGCAGCTCAAGCAGCTGGATGCTGGAGGTAAACGGTAAACAGGCACATTCCTCAAGTATTTTCAGCGAGCAAACCGGCGCGGGCGCCATCAACGAAACGGCGCGCATCCTCAACGCCTTTTACACGGACGTTAGGGGAGATTATGGACTGACGTTCAATGCGGGTACGATCCAAGGCGGTACTGCAGTCAACTATGACTCTAGCCAGAACCGTGGCACCACATTTGGTAAAACCAACGTTGTCCCCAATACAGCCATAGTTCACGGTGGTATTCGCGCACTCTCAGTGGAGCAACTAGCGAGAGCGAAAGCAAAGATGCAAGCCATTGTTGCGGACCACCTGCCGCATACATCAGCCTCGATCAGCTTCGCTGACAGCTATCCGCCGATGGCACCGTCTGACGGAAATCGGCGGCTGGCTGATGAGCTTTCTGAAGTAAACCAAGCATTAGGGCGAGGCCCCATGAAAACGTGGGATCCGCTGCGCCGGGGTGCAGCCGATATCTCGTTCGTCGCCCCCTACTCGGATGCTTTAGCCGGCATGGGTGCGCTGGGTAAGGGTGGACACACACCTAACGAGAGTCTCGAACTCGACTCGATGGCCCTCGCCATTAAGCGTGCGGCGATCTTAATCTACCGTTTGTCGGGGAAAGCGGCGCAGGAATAAAGGCAAAGATAGTTCGCTTACACCAGGCTGAAAGCGCCCCCGAGCGCTTTTTTCCAGGGCTTTCTTTCAGATCCGGCTCTCAGGGTTCTCGTGTGAAGCTATAGAGCTATGGTTTCTAGCAAAGCTGCACAGCCCCACTGTGGTTAGAACGGTTAGGTAGCGAATAGTCGTCCGCAAGGTCTTACTTAAAATTAGCTACGTGCGGGCTGGATCTATCCGAGATTACTGTCATACTTTCGTTTTATGACAAAATCGCATACCGTTATTGCCTACCTAATTGCTGCTCTGCTTGCTTTGTATACACAGCAAGCAGCGATAGCCCTATTTCTAGGCATTGGGCTCGCGCTCACACTGGGCCCAGCCCCCATAGAAAATGCCTCCAAGCTGTCGCGAGGGGCGCTGCAAAGCGGCGTTGTAATTCTTGGATTAGCGCTGCCTTTTCGAGAAGTGCTCGCACTCGGGTCGAGTAACGGCATGATCGTCTCGACCATGGTGCTTGCCACGTTGATCTCCGGCTACGTTCTGTTAAAGCTGGTTAGGGCAGATGACACCAGCGGTAAGCTTTTAACGACGGGTACAGCTGTTTGCGGTGGCACGGCAGTTGCGACGATGGCACCGGTGATAAAAGCCCAGGACTCTCAAGTCGCGCAAACACTGACCATTATTTTTGTTTTAAATGGTATCGCCATACTTCTGTTCCCCGCTATCGGAGAGCAGTTGAACATGACTCAGCAGCAATTTGGCATGTGGGCGGCCATGGCTATCCATGACACTTCATCAGTGGTTGGTGCTGCGGCTGTTTATGGTGATGAGGCACTGACTACGGCAGCCACGCTCAAAGTGCTGCGAATATTGTGGCTTATCCCCGTCATTGTCCTTGCTAGTTATTCTATGAGGCGTGTTACGGCGAATGAAGTGCGGATCCCACTGTTTGTGACGCTCTTTTTCGTCGCCAGCTTAATTAGCGGATATTTTCAATTCGACAGTACTATCACGAGCGGATTTTCAATGGTAAGTAAGTCTCTCTTTGCGCTCGCGCTGTTCCTAATCGGCTCGCAAATGTCTCTGCAGTCGCTAAAAGCGATTTGCCCGCGACTCATCGCCATGGCGCTGGTTCTTTGGGGGGCGTTAAGCACCGCCAGCCTACTCTGGATTCTCAACCTTTAGTTCAGCTTTTTTTCAATTACACGCGAGGTCTAGTCTCCGCGGCGGATGACTCTGTGGCGGTAGTTAGGCACACTACGCGGCGGTTAGAGTACGGCGCGGGTGTTAGCGCCTCCTGAATTAGCTGTCATCACCCCAGTTTAAAGAGGATGTTTTGTGGCCCAGTGGGAATGCATTGTTTGTGGACTTATTTACGATGAGAAAGAAGGGTGGCCGGACGACGGTATAGCGCCCGGCACGAAGTGGGCTGATGTTCCGGACGATTGGATGTGCCCTGACTGTGGTGTCGGTAAGGAAGACTTTGAACTTATCCCCGGCACAGAAGAGGCTGAACAAGAAGCAACGAATACTACTGAGTCCCAACAGAGCCAGACGCTGCCAATCGTTGTTGTCGGTTCTGGCCTGGCTGCTTACAGCTTGGCCAACGCCATCAAAAAGATTAATGCGGATACCGCAATCACACTTATTACGCGTGACGGCGGTGAGAATTATTCAAAGCCAATGATCTCTACTGGCTTTACGAAAAACTTCGAGCCTGATCAGTTAGCCACGCAAACCGCCAGCGATATGGCAGAAAACCTAAAAATCACGGTTCGAACCCGAACGTCGGTCACCTCAATCGACACTGCTGTCAATGAATTGGTACTTGAGGGCGGAGAGCGCGTTGCCTACGCAAGCCTCGTATTGACTCTCGGCGCTGAACTCATTCGCCCACCGATGGGTGGTGATGCTGCCAACGAGGTTATGGGTGTTAACGACCTAGACGATTACCGCAGATTCAGAGACAACCTCTCGACTAAAGGCGGTAAAAAGGTGGCCGTTATCGGCTCGGGCCTCATTGGTTGTGAATTCACCAACGACCTGCTGAATGCTGGCTACACCGTCGAAGCGGTAGACCCCATGGATTACTGCTTACCCACCCTTCTCCCCGAGAAAGCGGGTCGCGCTGTTCAAAGCGCGCTCGAGGAAAAAGGCGCTACCTTCCACTTTGGTCCGCTGGCGACCGACGTGAATAAGACTGCCGACGGTTACAGCGTTGTTCTTAATAGTGGTGAAACTATCGAAGCGGATGCGGTGCTATCTGCGGTCGGTGTCCGCCCGCGCACGCAACTCGCAGAAGACGCTGGTATCGAATGTGGAAGGGGTATAAAGACGGATCGATTCCTGCGCACTAATGTCGCCAACGTTTACGCCATAGGCGACTGCGCTGAGGTTGAGGGTCACGTATTGGTCTACGTTGCGCCCTTAATGGCTGCTGCGCGAGCACTCGCTGCGACACTAACGGGCACGCCGACAGAGGTAACTTACCCTGCCATGCCGGTGACGATCAAAACGCCCGCTTGTCCCGTATGCGTGTCCCCTGTCGCGCGTGACGCGGAAGGCGAGTGGACGGTTGAAGGCGAAGCGCCGAATATCAAGGCACTCTTTCATAACCCTCAAGGCGAGCTAATCGGATTTGCGTTGACCGGATCTGCCGTCAAAGAGCGCATGCCGCTGACCAAGCAATTACCTGCGATTTTGGGGTAATCCACGGACAGCCGAGCAGAAAAAAGGCGCCCTTGGGCGCCTTTTTTTGTACTCGATTTTGTTCGTGCTTCTATACGGTTACCTTCTAGACCAACGGCTGACTCAACCTACACCCTGATCAAACCAATACCCTGCTATAAACCAACCGCCCTACTGGTTGAAACGCGCAAAGAATAAAGCCGGTGACTTAACAGGCTTCCACTAAGCCGGCAGCACCTTGCCCTCCCGCCACACACATGGTTACTACGCCGTATCTCCCACCCGTACGCTTCAAATCACGCAAAATACGCCCAACCATGCGGGACCCTGTCATACCAAAAGGGTGACCTATCGCGATACTACCGCCGCTGATGTTGTACTTCTCATTATCAATGTCTAAAAAGTCTCGGCAATAAACGCACTGCGACGCAAACGCCTCATTAAGCTCCCACAAATCAATGTCGTCTTGACTCAAACCGGCGCGCTTGAGCAGCTTCGGAATTGCAAACACAGGACCGATGCCCATTTCGTCAGGCTCACACCCTGCTGTTACAAAACCGCGGAAGTAGCCGAGTGGTTCTACACCAAGTAGCTCCGCGCGCTCTGCACTCATGAGCAATGTCATCGATGCGCCATCGCTAAGCTGTGAGGAGTTGCCTGCGGTCACACTGCCGTCTTCCTCAAACGCTGGCTTGAGCATCGACAACCCCTCGAGGGTGGTATCAACACGATTACATTCATCACGATCGACCATGACATCCTTGAACGTCTCATCGCCCGTTTCTTTATTGACCAGCTTCATAGTGGCCGGCATCGGTACGATCTCGTTCTGAATCAAACCCTGATCCACCGCCCTCGCATACCGCTGCTGACTTTGAAGCGCGTACTCGTCTTGAGATTCGCGTGTAACGTTATAACGACGGGCAACCACCTCAGCGGTGTTCCCCATCTCCATGTAAACCTCGGGCTTGTTCTCCAGAAGTGCGCAATTTTGTTGAAACTTCCCTGCCTCTTGGCGCAGACGCATCGAAATGGACTCAGCACCACCCGCCATCATCACGTCCGTATAGCCAGAACCAATCTGGTTTGCCGCCATGGCAATGGTTTGCAATCCTGAAGCGCAGAAACGGTTAACCGTCGTCCCTGTCGCCTCGATCGGGAGCTTCGATAAAAAAGACGCCATACGAGCGAGGTTGCCGCTCTGCTCACCCGCCTGATTCGCCGCTCCCAAGATAATATCGTCCACCTCGTTTGGATCGAATTTTGCGTTCCGGTCGATCAACGCATCAATCAAAAAAGCGGCCATATCATCTGAACGTGTCCAGTTAAAACTTCCACGAAAGGACTTCGCCAAACCCGTTCTCACGCTGTCCACGATCACTACATCTCTCATCACTTCCACTCCTCTAAATTCGGTTGTCATTAATCAGCAATAGGCTTCACGCGCAGACTAATGTCTGAACCGCGTTTATGGTGCTCTTCCCACAGGCGCTCGTAGCCAGTCTGAGCAATTCTCCACTGCCCGTCCTCGAGGCGATATTCGTCTTCATACAGAGCGCTCCCCATGATGGTCATGTTGTGCTCTAGCGACACAAAAATATCCTGCAAGTACCAAATTCCCGTCGCAGTATCTCCGTCCACACAAATTTCGGGGTGATGTCCGTTGTGCATGCCAAAGTTTTGACCCGTAAACGACTTCTTGTAGAAGGCTTCGAGCTGCTCCCAGCCGGTCAGCTGGAAATCATAATCACCGCCGATGAAAGAGGCCGTCGCGTCGCTAGTAAAGACCGTTTGCAGTCCCTCAAGATTGCGCGTATCGAGAAAGCGAAAATACCTTGCTTTGAGTTGTTTGATCAATTCGATAGCTTCTAAGTCCAACATATCAACTCCTAGGCATTAATGTGGCGAGCGGCCTGGTAGGCCATGGTCATTGCAGGACCCAGCGTCGCTCCGGGACCCGGGTAGGTAGGAAGGATGGCCGCAGAGCAGTTACCCACCGCAAACAAGCCTTCAAAAACACCACCGTCAGCCTTTTTGACGCGAGCGGAGGTATCAGTATCCAAGCCTCCCAGGGTGCCGAAATCTCCCGCTTCAATGCGCATGGCATAAAACGGCGCTTTCACAATCGGTGCGAGGCAGGGGTTGGGTTTTATTGCCGGATCCGCATAGTAACGATCGTAGGCAGAATCACCTCGGCCAAAGTCCTCATCCTTGCCCGTCTCGGCGTAGTGGTTCATCTTACCGATCGTTTCTTCAAGACCGTCGGCGTCAATCCCCAGCATGTCAGCTAACTCGCGGATCGTGTTTGCCTTGGCGACAAACCCCTCGTCAAACCACTTCTTAGGAATTTGAGAGTCCGGCTTCATAGCTTTAGTCATCAGTGGACCCACCATGAAATTCTCGCGGAATGTAGTGTCAAACACATGCCACGCAGGCGCATTTGGATGCTCATCCGTATGCGTTTTGAATAGATCCTTCTGGAACGCCATGTAGTTCTGAGATTCGTTGGCAAACCGTTTACCGTCGCGGTTAACCACGCAGGACCCTGGGAACGACTTCTCCATGATGGCGAGTCGTGGCGCAGGCTCATCGGGCACGCACAACGTGGTTGTCCACCAAGCATCGTTCATCAAGCGCGTCTTAGCACCCAGTTCGAGACCCGCCAGTAAAGCATCACCCTCATTGCCGGGATTCCCTGCTGACCAGGTGGTGTTGGTAGGGGCTGGTAGGTACTGCTCTCGGAGCGTCTGGTTTTTCTCAAAACCACCCGATGCCAGAATAACCCCTTTGGCAGTGCGAACACGTTGACGCTGACCGTTGCATTCAATAACCGCGCCCAGCACCGTGTCTCCTTCCGCAACAAGCTCGACCATTTGCGTGTTGAACTCCAAGGGGATTTCTCGTTTCAAGACCGAGAGGTAAAGCCGAGCAACACCTGCTGAGCCACAGGCCAAACGACGCGAGATCGGTGTTTTGAGTCGCCAGGGAATATCCCGCACGTAGTCCCACATGAGCCGCGCTAGAAGCTTTTTCCACCCTGGCAACTGAACCATCAGCAAATGGGCTTCAACCTGGGTGAAATGGATGCGATTAAACATGCGCATCATGAAATGCGTCCAAGTCATGTTCTTCCAATTATCACCTAGCTCAGAAGCCATAATGGGTGAAGGCTCAAGGGAACGATGTCCCGCGCGGGCACCCTCCATATTCGTGTAGTAGTCGGGATACTCTGCCAGTGACTCGTAGCGGACATCCGTTCGATCGTGGAGGAATTTGAGCATTTCTGGCGCTTTTTCGAGGTAGATATCAATCATCTCCTCGGGCACATCCTCGCCAAACAACGTATTCATTAGGTAGGCCTTAGCGTCCTGAAGATTGTCCTCTGCACCCGCCTCCTTTGCATAATGACTGTTGGGAATCCAGATCCCACCACCGGATGTCGCGCTAGTACCCCCAACCTTGTCCTGCTTTTCGATGATCAATACGTCTTTAGTGCCCATCTCCCAATTACAGACAGCAGCTGTTAAGCCACCGTTGCCGGTCCCAACGACGAGTACATCGACCTCACGATCCCAATCCATCTCGCTCATCTCATCTGCCCTCTATGACTCTCTCAGTCGCACGCTTTAACGCACTTTCACGTTTTGTCAGTTGCCTGTTGATGGTGCCTTTTGATGGCGCCTACCCACGGCCTTTGCTCATATTATGACTTTAATAGTGTTAAACCCTTTGATTTCTTAACCGCCAAATCTCAACTCACACTAGGCGCGCTGACTCGACACAGAAACGACCTCACCTGTCATATAGCTCGCGTAATCTGAGGCCAGAAACATCATGACATTGGCCACTTCCCAAACCTCCGCACCACGCCCAAATGCCTCGCGCGACGCTAGTCGCTCGAGCAATTCCGGCGACGAGGTTTTTCGAAGAAAGTCGTGCATCGCTATACTGGGAGACACAGCGTTGATCCGAATACCTGATTCAGCGGCCTCCATTGCCGAGCAACGTGTCAACGCCATGACACCCGCTTTTGCCGCCGCGTAGTGACACTGCTCTTCCTGTGCACGCCAGCCAAGTACCGAAGCATTATTCACGATGACGCCTTGGCCACGCGGCTCCATTTCGCGAAGCATGGCACGTGTCATGCGCATGGTGCCTGTCAAGGTGATATCCAAAACCCGTGACCACTCATCATCGGTCATATCAACCAAGCGTCGAGAACCGCCCAGCCCCGCGTTATTAATTAACACATCGACGCCGTTCATCTCTGATTCAGCAAAGGCAACCAAAGCTTGTACTTGCGACTCGTCAGTAACGTCACACAGTTGCGCACTGACTGCGCAATCTGCGGATATTGCATCGAGTGTCTCTCTTGCCTGTGCTAACCGTCCCTCGTGCACATCGCTAATGACAACAGCGCGAGCCCCCTCTTCAACCGCGCGTGTTGCAGCGGAAAACCCAATACCCGCGCCGGCCGCAGCGGAAATAAGAACTGACTTGCCCGCCAGGAGGTTGTGCCCATCTACGTAGGTTGGAATCGTCTTACTCATCGTATAGTCCCCACATCATTTCGCTGGTCCTCGCGGCTCTTTTGGCATGCCCAAAGCACGCTCCGCAATCAGGTTGCGCTGAATCTGATTCGTACCACCGTAAATCGTGTCCGCCCGGGTGAACAGAAACAGTGACTGGAGCTTATTTAATTCGTAGGGGCCCTGCTCGATGAGCTCCGCCTCAGGTCCCAATACATCCATGGCGAGCTTGCCCAGGTTGCGGTGCCAGCTTGACCAGTACAGCTTATAAATCATCGCCTCGCGACTAAGGCTTCCATCCTCGCCCCCGGACAGCATGCGCATGCTGTTGTAGCGCATTGTTCGAAGACCAATGTGCGCCTCGGCAATGCGCTGACGGATATCAGGATCCCGCGCAGCACCATTTTCCTTTGCGATACGAATGATTTCATCAAGCTCTGTCTGAAAGAGCATTTGCTGGCCTAAAGTCGAGACACCGCGCTCAAAACCAAGGAGACCCATAGCAACTTTCCAGCCATCACCGGGTGCACCGACAATATCGTCAGAGTCGCATACAGCATCATCAAAATAGACTTCGTTAAACTCTGCGGTTCCCGTCAGCTGGGTGATGGGTCTGATCGTGACGCCCGGCTGATCGAGTGGCACCAAGAAAAAACCAAGTCCATGATGTCTCTGGCTGTCTCTATCGATACGAGCAAGCACAAAAACGTAGTCTGACTCATGCGCAAGTGAGGTCCATACTTTCTGCCCCGTAATCTGCCACTGCCCTGTGGACTCATCAAAAACAGCGCGAGTGCGTATAGCGGCAAGGTCGGAGCCCGCACCGGGTTCTGAATAGCCCTGACTCCAGAAAGCCTCACCGTTTCGAATGGGGGGTAAATACTTGGCCTTCTGCACTTCGCTACCGAAGGCCAATAGCGTCGGGCCTGTCAGCGTGTCGCCTATATGACCCATTCGCCCGGGGCCGCCGGCCCTTGCATATTCTTCATAGAAAATAACCTGCTGCTCGATAGAGGCGGCTCGGCCACCCCACGCCTCAGGCCATCCAATGCATGTCCAACGACCCTCGGCGAGGCGCCGCTCCCAAGCTTTGCGCTCATCGACAAAGTGATGCTCATCACCAGGTCCTCCTCGATAGCGAACCTTAGCAAACTCGCCTTGCAGGCTGTCGTTCAGCCAATCCGCGACTTCCTCTCGAAACTGCTCATCGGCCGCCGTAAAACTCAGCTTCATGGCGCACCTCCGTCAAGCAACTGGCACGCAAGAGCTTCGCGCATCTCGGCTGGCCTACCCAAGAAACTCTCGGTAGCACGTGCACGCTTAAAATAAAGCTGTATATCGTATTCTTCGGTTATACCGACGCCGCCGTGCATCTGAATGCCAGAGCCTGCGTTAAAAAACGCAGCCTCAGAGGCGCACGCACTGGCCATGTAGGCTGCTTCTTGTAATGCCACATCATCAGCCTCACCAGCAAACCACGTATCTGCAACACAGGCTGCGTAGTAAAGCAGTGAGCGCGCCGACTCAACCTTCAGCATCATGTCTGCCGCTTTGTGCTTAATGGCCTGAAAAGAGGCAATCGTTCGATCGAATTGCGATCGCTCCTTGGTGTATTCGACGCTGATATCGAGGCTTGCTTGCGCAATACCCACTTGGTCTGCGACCACTAGTATGCGACTCAACGCCAATGTTTGGTCAACGATATTTGCGGCGTCATTCGCGAGAAGTTGGTCGACACTTACCGCGACATTTTCCAGCGAGACAGTGGCCATAGCTCGTGTTTGGTCCATGGTAGGTGTGTGCTCGATGGCGACCCCTTCCTGCGCGGTGTCTACCACCCAAATGGACTGCAATCCCGATGCATCCACTGCAACCACCAATAATTTGGATGCAGAGGAACCATAGGGTACAAACCGAGAGGACCCGGATAGTAGCGTTGTATTGCTTTTATCCGTCGCGGTTACGCCGCAAGCGGACCAGCCATAGCGTTGATCGCTCATTGCCACACTAATAATGTCACCGCCAACAATGGCGGATAACAGTGCATCTCTCATGTCCGTCTGTGGACACAACATAAGTGCAGCTGTGCTCTGAGCAGTGGCAAACAATGGGGCCGTGAGCAATCTTTCGCCGGCGGCCTCGAGCACAACCGCAATCTCAACCCAACCTAAGCCCAAACCATCACAAGATTCTGGCGCGAGGATGCCTTGCCAGTACATGTCCTCGCAAATTTTCTGCCAGAGCTCCCGATCGTAAGTCTGGACAGAGGTAGACGCTGCACGAACCGCAGGTGAGCCGGACTCGGCTGACAAGAAGGCCTGACTGGTGTCTCTGAGCATCCGCTGCTCATCAGTAAACGCAAACTTCAAAACAGCTCCTAGCTTCCCCAGACCTGCTGCGCGGGAACAGCGGTCGACATTGCCTCATCAAGCGCCGCTCCCACCTCCGCAGGTTCCCAGCGCGCGCCTTTATCGACGCCTGTCGTGCTACGCCAACCATCGGCGATAGCGATACGCCCCCCCTCCGCCTCGATGACTTGACCGGTAACATGGCTGGATGCTTCAGAACAAAGCCACGTCACAACCGATGAAACGTTCTCTGGGGCAAAGTGATCGAACGACCCGTCCTCGGGCGCAGCCATTCGTTCAGCCATTGCCGCGACGGCCGTAGTCATTCCCGTTCGTGCAACTGGGCAAATGGCATTTGCCGTAATGCCATACCGGCCAAGCTCTGCTGCTTGGTTAAGGGTCAATGCCGCAATACCGGCTTTAGCGGCTGCGTAATTGGATTGACCGATAGAGCCCTGTAGGCCTGCACCAGAAGTAGTGTTTATGATTCGACCCGATACGGTATTCCCCAGCTTTGACTGATGACGCCAGTACTGCACAGCATGGGAGGCAATACAAAAATGGCCTTTCAGGTGGACGGCAATAACTTGATCCCAATCGGCCTCAGACAGCGACGCAAACATGCGATCGCGGTTATTACCCGCGTTATTGACCACGCCGGTTAGGTCACCAAATGTCTCGATCGCCTGCGCTACGGCTTCACCACCGCTTTCGTAATTAGTGATGTCTGACTCGTTGACAACCGCACGACCACCCGCCGCGAGGATATCGTCCACTACCGCTTGTGCTGCATCCGTATTGATATCGTTGACGAGTACCGCCGCCCCCTCGCTTGCCAGCACTCGCGCGTGAGCTGCTCCTAAGCCGCCGCCTGCGCCCGTGACAATGACGACGCGTTTATCACAAATTCCCATAAAAACTCCTAATCGCGCCCTAGCCTTACAAGCGCTCGAGGATAGTCACATTTGCCTGACCACCGCCTTCGCACATCGTTTGCAGTCCGTACCGAACCTCGCGTCGTTCCATCTCGTGGAGTAGCGTTGTCATCAACTTAGTGCCGGTCGACCCGAGTGGATGACCTAGCGCAATGGCACCGCCGTTAACATTTGTTTGCTCGTGCGGATAGTCATGATCCTTTAGCCAGGCCATGGGCACAGAGGCGAAAGCCTCGTTAATTTCCACAAGGTCGATATCATGCAGTGAAAAGCCTGACTTCTTCATCGCATGCGTTGTAGCGGGAATGGGCGCTGTCAGCATCCAAATAGGGTCATCCGCTCGCACCGACATATGCGCAATGCGAGCGCGAGGCGTCAGGTCATAACGCTTGAGCGCCTCTTCCGAGACAATGAGTACCGCAGATGAACCATCACAGGTTTGGCTCGAGACCGCTGCGGTAATCGTCCCACCGGGAGCCAGTGGCTCGAGACCTGCCATCGCTTCCATCGAGGTATTACGGATCGTCTCGTCGAATCCCAGTCCTTCAAACGGGATAATTTCTCTTTCGAAAAAGCCCGCGTCGGTTGCAGCACGAGCGCGTCGGTGGGACTCCAGCGAAAAGGCTTCCATCTCCTCGCGCGAAATCTCCCACTTGTCAGCAATCATCTGTGCCGATTTGAATTGCGAAACCTCTTGCGTACCGTATCGCGCAACCCAGCCCTCACTGCCGGTGAAGGGACTGTCAAAGCCGTAGGGCTGACCTGCGTACATGGCAGCAGAGATAGGGATAGACGACATTGTTTGCACGCCGCCTGCCACGACAACGTCCATCGTACCGGACATAACCGCCTGCGCCGCGAAGTGCACTGCCTGCTGTGACGAACCACATTGACGATCTACGGTGGTTCCCGGTACGACGTCACTGAGACCCGCTGCTAACCAACACGTCCGTGCAATATCACCGGCCAGCGGACCGATGGTGTCCAGACAGCCAAAAACGACATCGTCGTACTCGTCGTCTGGAATACCATGTCGCTCAACGAGCGCCTTCAGGATAAAGCCTCCCAGGTCCGCGCCGTGAACGGTTGCTAGCGAGCCGCGTCGCTTGCCTGTGGGGCTTCTGATAGCGTCAACAATATAGGCCTCTGCGCGCTGTCTCATGCTAATTCTCCGTTTTAAACTCTTTTTTGGTGTCGTGCTGCGTAAGCTTACGCAACGTCTGTGAGTGAACCTCGACCAAACGTAAATTCCGGTCCCAGCAACGCATTTTTGCGGAGCAGCCACTCGTGTATTCGATTGTTGTGGAACCCTTCGTCGCCCCACTCTCTGGCGAGCGCCCAAGCACGCTTCGCCCAAATTTGCACATCGCACTCCCAGGTGTAGCCCATAGCGCCATGAACCTGAATGCAGTGGCGAGAGGCCATCAGTGCCGTTCTCGCAGCCGCGGACTTCGCGTGCGAAACCGCAAAGTCAGCACGCGTGGGGGATACGCCCACCGTGTAAGCCGCTCGGTATGTCACAGGCTTGGCGTACTCGAGCTGAACGGCAACATCCGCGAGCAGGTGTTTTACCGCTTGATTAGCGCCAATGGCTTTACCAAACTGCTCGCGATCGCTGCTGTACTGAACGCTTTGCGCGATCATACCTTTTGACAGCCCGACAAGCTGTGCGGCAGTCGCAAGCGCACCACGATTGAGCGTGGCTCGCTGCAAGTTTGCACCCGCATCGTCATCCGCGACGAGGAATTGGCTGTCTGGCTTGAAAGAGACAGTGAATAGCCGTCGGGACGGATCGACGCTTTTCTTAGCGTCTAAGGTAACGGCGTCGCGCGGTAGGAGATAGATGCTGTTGCCATCGACAAGCAGGAACCAGTCAGCGCTGTCTGCATAGTTAATACAAGCATTTATTGAGTGCCCTACAGCCACTCTCACCTCGCCGCCGAGCACCGCATCAATAACACGCTGCACATCCGCATTGCCCAACCCCTGATCGAGAATATCGACCAGCAGTGGTGTGGATACCATGACCGATTCGACGACAGGTTCAGGCAAAGCCACTTCCCCACAAGCCTCAGCCAACAAAATGAAGTCTGTGGTTTGTAGACCGAGACCACCGAGCGCCTCTGGCACCAACATCGAATACAAGCCTAGCTCATGCGCTTGTCTCAAAAACGCATCATCTAAGCCCGCCTCGGCTGACCAACGTGCACGAATCGTGTCCGCGGTCACCTCGCTTTTCAACATGCTGGCAATCGCTTCTTGGAAGTCGAGCTGATCCTGCGTGAAAGTAAAGTTCATAATGCTCTCCTCACTTTCTCGGCATACCGAGCATACGCTCGGCGATGATATTGCGCTGGATCTCGTTCGTTCCCGCGTAAATCGGACCCGATTGAGCGAACATGAACCCATCCAGCCAAGTACCTAACTCTGCAAACTCGGCAGCGGTCTGTGGCTCTATCTCTGCTCGCGCACCGAGTAGTTTCATCGCGGTTTCGTGGATAAGCAGATCCATTTCAGACCAAAAGATTTTGTTACAGCTTGCTTCAGCACCAATCGATCCTCCTGAGCACAGTTTTGAAGCCGTCTGATAAGTCGAGAGCGCGTACGCCTCTGCGTCCATATAACAACGTACAACCGCCGCTTCGATCGAGGGATCGATCACATCGGAGCCGTGCTCTCGGTACAACTGTACGAGCCGCTTTGAGGCCTGTTGAAAACGTGCGGGACTGCGCAGCATCAAGCCTCGCTCGAAGCCAGCAGTTGCCATAGCAATTCGCCACCCCTCGTTCTCACCCCCCAAGAGGTTGAAGGCTGGCACGCGAACATCATCGAAAAAGATTTCTGCAAAACCTGGCAACCCGTTTAATTGAGGAATCGGTCGAACGGTCACCCCTTCCGAGTTTAGCGGCACCAAAATTTTGGAAAGGCCGTGATGGCGCGTTGAATCTGGGTCTGTGCGAAACAGACCAAAGACCCAATCGGCGTACACAGCACGCGTTGACCAAATCTTTTGCCCATTGATGACGAACTCATCACCGTCTCGGTCGGCACGGCAACGTATTGCCGCCATATCGGAGCCCGCGTTTGGCTCAGACCAGCCTTGCGCCCATATTTCATCGCCACTCGCCATCGCCGGGATAAAACGTTCTTTTTGCTCGGCGGTGCCGTATTCCATCAGAGTTGGACCGAGCAAAAAAATGCCGTTTTGGTTGACCCGTGGAGGCGCTCCCGCTCTGTAATACTCTTCCTCAAAAATAAGCCACTCGATAAGGTCACACCCGCGACCACCGAACTCCGTGGGCCACGTAACCATGCCCCAATTCCCCTTCGCGAGCGTGCGTTCCCAGTCGCGGTGAGCCTCGAACCCCTCTGCGGTATCGAAGGAAGGAAGTCGATCAGTCGGTACGTTTTCCGCGAGCCATGTGCGGACCTCACGTCGAAACGCCTGCTGCTCTTGCGTGTACACCAACTCCATAAGATCAGCTGTCCTCTGACTTGTTCGCTTTCGCCATCGCCTTCGCGTCAAAGCCGCCTAGCTTATCGCCTGAGACGACATCGTTGTGGGCGTGCGCAAAATGGTGCCAGGCGAATGCGGCTTCCATGCCTTGACGCTTGCCCTGTAGTTCTTCGACGTTGTTAATGGCCTGCTTGGTCAATGCAAGACCCAACCGGGGCATGGCGGCAATCTTTATCGCCAGGGCAGTGACGTCATCCATAAGGGTCTCGCGCGAACTAATCTGATTGACCATACCCATCTGATAGGCCCGCTCCACACCCATTTTATTTCCAGTAAATAGAAACTCTTTGGCGATGCGCGGATTGAGCTCATAAGGATGTGCAAAATACTCAACGCCAGGAATCCCCATCCGAACCACGGGATCCGAGAAGTAGGCATCGTCAGTCGCGACGATCAAATCACAAACCCACGCGAGCATTAGGCCCCCGGCAATACAGGCCCCCTGTACTGCAGCAATCGTTGGCTTAGGAATATCTCGCCAGCGGCGACACATACCCAGATAAGCCTCTGCCTCGCGAACATAGAGATATTCACCCCCTGGCTTATTCGCGTGGTCGTACCAACTTGTCACGCGCTCTTGACTCAAATGAACGTCCCTACCTGGCGTTCCAATGTCGTGTCCCGCCGAGAAATGCTTGCCCTCGCCCTTCAGGACAATTACTTTGACATCGTCATCAGCGACAGCGCGCATAAACGCCGCATCGAGCTCGTATGTCATACGCCCGTTTTGCGCGTTGTTGTATTTCGGGCGATTCATGGCGATCCAAGCGATACCGTCAGAGGCCTCATAGGTGACAATATCGGTTTCTTCTACGTAATCAGTGTTTGCTTCTGTCATCGTGCTTTCTCCCCTCAGGCGGTTCGGACGCCAGGTGGATTGTCTTTGAGTTGCTTGGCCCGAAAATTCAGTGGATCCAAGGCTTCAATAATGGCGAGCTGCTCATCCGTTGGCACAGGAGTCTCATCCACCGTGTCTGCCACAGCCAGCTCGAACCCAGTATTTTCTTGCACCTCGGATAAGGGTACGCCGGGATGGAGACTAATGACCCGCATCTGCTTGTTGGGCCCGTTGAAGTCCATCACGCACAAATCGGTAATCACCCGCCGAATGTCGATGTCATCGAAACTGTATCCACGAGGCAAGCGGTCTGGGTTATAGCCAATCGAGCAAACAACATCACACTCGCCTTCAATGAACACTCGCGTTGAGTGCTTGGGTACGAAGAATGAGTTGGCATGACTAATCGAGTTGCCCGGAAAACCACGAACCCCCAACAGTTGTACTTTGGGCGCATCGTAAGTGCCTCCCAATGCCGCAATGTTAGTTTGACCGTAGCGATCTACCTGGCTAGGCCCTACCAAAGCGTGACGCGCGCCGCTCCAAACATTATCGAAAATGCGAGCGAAACCCATCCAATTCTCGTTGGCCTGTCCCTCGTGAGACTTCATCCCGCTAACGGGATTGGGGTGAGACAACATGTACGACTGGCTGTCGGTCATCATCATGTCAGGATTCGTCGTGCGCATCGCGAGACTGGCCGCCAGTCTTGGTAGCAGGCCAATACCTGTGGCTAAAACCTCGCCATCATTGTCGAAGCTTCGACTTGCAGCGCAGACCATGAGCTCTGCTAGTGAAAACGCCATAGTGAGCTCCTCTTAATAGACCGGCAACGGCAATGAATGAATAGCATTGAGCCCGCCAACCGCGGCTTGGTAATCCGCTTCAGAACCGCCCAGAAATGCGTCTGAGTAAGCGTCGAAACCGCCTTCGGCAATCAGTGCGCCGTACTCTTTATAATGTTTCACATCAAAGCCATGCAACGGGTCGGATGAAGAGGGATGCGCCCCTCCAGGCATGTGAACCACCTTATGGGTGCAGTTGCGCTCCCAATAGACACGCCGAGCGACATCGGGGTCTTTAAAGTGGTCAGACGATACGATCTCGTCGACAGAGACAATGGTGTTAGTCGAGGCTCTGGCGAACCAGTCGTCCATATAGTGATCGGGGCTTGCGACCTCACACACGCCGCGCCGGTCCGCTCTGGTTGCGTGAATCAATGCCGCGTCGAGATTGAGCGCAGGCATTGCCACCCACTCTTTATCGTCGTAGGGACTGTCTACTAGCGCCAGATCGGGGTTACGGGTGACGACGTCTGTTCCCAGACCGATGCGTGTCGGGATAAAAGGGCTACCCCAAGCGGCAGCGCGTAAGCCCAGTAACATCATGCCCTCGTCGATCTCACGGACTTCAATAGCCCCTGACTCGCGTGCTTTTCTGAACGCGGGCTCGAGCGGCATAAAATCTAAAGACACAAAAGCAAAAATCACTTTTTTCACTTTGCCCGCCGCACACAAGAGCCCGACATCGGCTCCCCCGTAAGCAACCAGTGTTAAATCTTTAACGTCCGAACGCAGTAATTCGCGCACAAGCCCCATAGGCTTTCTGCGAGGCCCCCATCCACCAATACCGACGGTCATGCCGCTCTCAATTACAGACACCGCCTCGGCAGCGCTGACGCACTTATCCATGCGCGAATTTCCTATGTGACTGATCAGATGAATCCAGTATCAAAGTGCACCATCTGACCAGCATCCCCCATTGAGACTATGACAACAAAAGCGAAGCGACTTAGCGTGCACAAACAGACTAACGGTAATAACAGTTATGACGACGGCAGCGCCAACACAGCACCACACCACCGCGGACCTCATCGACTACGCCGCGCTGCAGTATGGGTCCAGAATATTTATCCATGAAGGTGAAAAAGCACTCTCTTTCGCCATGGTTCACCAGCAGGTTTGCCACTTAGCCAATGCACTTGTCGCGCGTGATTTCAAACAGGGTGACCGCGCAGCCATCTGGGCCCCCAATTGTGCGGAATGGATCGTCGCAGCGCTGGCAATTCAATACGTTGGCGGCACCTTGGTTACTGTCAACACACGCTATAAGCCCAGCGAAGCAAGGGAGATTCTCGCTGACAGCGGCAGTTGTGTCGCCTTCGTGGTCGAAAGTTTTCTTGGCACCCAGTACGCAGAGGCCCTTGCGGAGCAAGATCTGCCGCTCTTGCAACACATAGTCGCCTTGCCCTCACCAAACACCTCGGACCAGACGAGCTACCACCAATGGATTAACGAAGGGATGTCAGCGTCAGAAGCGATTTGCCAAAAACGTGACGCCCTGCGAGACAGCATAGGACCGGAAACTGTCTCAGATATATTATTCACCTCGGGCACAACCGGTCGCGCTAAAGGGGTCGTTACCGCCCACGGTCAAAACCTACAAGCCTTTGACATCTTTGCTGAAATTTTAGGGCTGGTCGATTCTGACCGTTACCTCATCATCAACCCCTTCTTTCATAGCTTTGGCTATAAAGCGGGATGGCTAGCATCATTGCTCAGAGGAGCCACGGTCTACCCCATGGCAGTGTTTGATGTGCCCGCAGTCCTGGACGCTATCAGCCGCCATGCGATCACAGTGATGCCGGGGCCACCGACGCTTTTTCAGAGCATCCTCATGCACCCTGATCGAGCTAACGTCGACATCTCATCCCTGACTAAGGCGACAACCGGTGCCGCGACCATTCCCACCCAACTCATCGTTGATATGAAGGAGATACTCGGTATCGATACGGTCATTACCGCTTATGGGCTATCAGAGACCTGTGGGCTGGTCACTATGTGTCGACGGGGTGACGCGCCCGAAATCATCGCGAGCACATCGGGTCGAGCCATTCCTGGCATTGAAGTCAGCATTATGCGGGCTGATGGGAGTCTGGCTTCAACAGATGAGACGGGTGAGATCGTTGTCAGGGGCTTCAATGTCATGCAGTGCTACTTCAATAACGAGCTAGCCACGGCAGCGACGATTGATGAAAACGGCTGGCTCCACACGGGCGATATCGGATCGCTCGATGCTGGGGGGAATATTCGCATTACAGACCGCTTGAAGGATATGTTCATCTCAGGGGGCTTCAACTGCTACCCAGCGGAAATAGAGAACCAACTGCTGAATCACGTTGATGTCGCACAAGTTGCTGTGGTGGGCATGCCCGACGAGAGGATGGGCGAGGTCACCGCTGCCTTTGTGGTGCGAGCAGCCTCGAGTCAAATGCACGAGGCAGATCTCATCAGTTGGAGTCGAGCGCAGATGGCCAATTATAAAGTACCGCGACGCGTTATTTTTGTGGACGCGCTTCCACTTAACGCCTCAGGCAAGATTTTGAAGACCGAACTCAGAGCCCTGCTTTGATTTTTTCGATAGATTTAGGAACAACACATCAGATAAGAGTTAAAGACCAAAAACAGCGACACTAAACAAAGCAGAAAGAGAGCACACAATGAGTATTAAAAGCTTGGGATACATCGGGGTAAACGCTACGGAGCTTGGCAAGTGGAAGGACTTCGCCTGCAAGGTCATGGGCCTTGAGGACACATCAGCATCGCTAGGGGATGAGACAACTCACTATTACAAGATGGATGATCACCCTTACCGAGTTTTCGTCCAGCAAGCGGAGACTGATGGTCTTGCTCTCTGTGGATGGGAAACCAACAACCAAAAAGGCTTGGACAATGTAGCAGCGGCGCTCTCTTCGGCCGGCATCTCATTCACTTGGGGTGACGATACGACCATCACCAAGCGCCGTGTACAGAACCTACTCAGCTTTACTGACCCAGCCGGCAATCACCACGAAGCCTATTGGGGCGTTGTCTCGGACTTCAAAGCGCTCAACTCGCCACAGGGTGTCTCAGGATTTGTTACCGGCGATCAAGGGTTAGGACATGTCGTTCTGCCAGCGCCCAACTTTGACGAGACCTCGCAGTTCTTCATCGACATTCTCGGCTTTGGCTTGTCAGACCTAATGAAATTACGATTCACGCCCGACCCTGACGAGCCCGTCAAACGTCTTTGGTTTATGCATTGCAATCGCCGTCACCACAGCCTCGGCCTACTCGAACTCCCTCATCCCGCTGGCTGTATTCACGTCATGACAGAAGTTCATAACGTCGACGAGGTCGGCCTCTGCAACGATCGTCGCATTGCTTCCGACGTCAAACTCACAGGTACCCTGGGCCGTCATGCGAATGACCACATGGTGAGCTTCTACATGCAGAGTCCCGCAGGATTCGACGTTGAATACGGTGCCGAGGGCCGCACGATTGACGAGTGGGATAAGTATGAAGTCTTTGAGAGCACTGTGGTGAGCTTTTGGGGACATGACTTTTCTGTAGGCCACGCGGATTAGGCTAATTTTTCGAGTTAGTACATACGAGGTATGTGAGAAGCGCATCGCTTTGCAACGATGTGCTCAATGCCCTAAAACCCGCACATAGACGGAATAACACTTAGGAATTAACCATGAGTACACACGAGCCAGTAGTCACACAGCAAATTCTCGATTTGATTGCGAGCAAATCAGACGAGCAACGTTCATCACGACGCATGTCCAAAGACGTTGTTGACGCGCTGAAGGAATGCGGCTTCTTCACCATGCTGTTGCCCAAGCAATGGGGTGGTCTCGAGCGTAAACCACAAGAGTTCTTCGCTGAACAGGTGCGCATTGCCGAAGCAGACATGAGCACGGCTTGGGCTGGCGGTATTATCGCGGTCCACGCTTTCCAGCTGGCGCTGATGTCCGAGGAAGCACAACGCGAGGTTTACGAAAACGACCCCAACACGCTCATCAGTAGCTCGTACAACCCGGTTGGCGCCCGAGCTGAGATGTGTGAGGGAGGTTTTATGCTGCACGGCCGTTGGGGTTGGAGCTCAGGCTCTGACCACTGCACTTGGGCGCTACTCGGTGGCGTCATCCCAGGCGACGGTTATCGCACTTTCCTCGTGCCTCGATCGCAGTACGACATCGAAGACACCTGGGACGTAATGGGGCTACAGGGCACCGGGTCAAACGACGTTGTGATTTCTGAGCCCATCTTTGTTCCCGAACATCGTACCCACAAGCAGATGGATGGCTTCAACTGCGTTAACGACCAAGAGAACCCCATGTACAACCTCTCTTGGGCACAAACGTTTGTTCGCGTTGTGAATTCAGCGGCGATCGGCGCGCTCAAGAAGGCGGTCAAAGTGTTCGTTGAGTCGAAGCAAGGTAACTCGACAACCGACATGACAAAATTTGCGGGTGATGTCGAGACTCAAGAACGTCTCGCCAAAGTACTCAACACAATCGGTGAGCTCGAAGCTGTGATGTACCACAACTTCGACAAGATGGAAGCTGCCAATTGGAAGCCGACGCTCGAGGAGCGCATTATGTACCGCTATCAGGCGTCGATTGTGATCGATAAGGCAATCGAAGCAATCGACACGTTGTTCGATGTCG
>CBFHHL010000011.1:0-3501 GCA_965655685.1 Luminiphilus sp. | reverse complement strand
GTTCAAATGCCTTTTACGGGAGATTCGGAGTATAAGAAGCTCAATCCGCTGGGGAAGATCCCAACTTTGGTGGACGGCGACCTCACGCTGGGGGACTCAAAAGTTATTTGCCGTTATCTCGAGGCCGCCTATCCTGAAGTGTCGGTTTACCCGACTTCACTCCAAGATAGAGCAATGGCGGATTGGTATGACGACTTTGCGTCAGGAGCTGTTGCAGAACTCGCCGCTGGTATTTTCTTTCAACGCTTTATGCGTCCAAGGGCCTTCAAGCAGGAGCCTGACGAGGCGCTCATTAGTAATATCATCGAGAAGAAACTACCACCACTGCTCAGCTACATTGAAGGTCAGTTACCGGAACAAGGCTTTATTTTCGGTACATTTACGCTCGCCGATCTGACGCTGGTCACGCCTTTCATCAACGCTAGCTATGCGGGTTATGACGTGCCTGCCGAGACCTACCCAAAATTCGCGGCGCTCTTCGAGGCGGTAAAGGCAGAGCGGGCTGTTGCCAAGATTTTGGCCCAAGAAGCCAAGGCCTTGGGTTTCGGCTGATCTGACGCCAGTGGCGATTTGGGTTACTCCCACTTACGCGTATTAGTGTTCATCGGATAGCCTTTGAATGGAGGCTATCCTTTTAGGGGCAAGCCCTGTGCTTTGGGGGCGATGCTATTACTTCATACTCCCAAGAGTATTTTTACGGAGCCTTCTGATAAGGCGTAGTCACATCCCCTTGTGCAACCGCCGGATCTCTCTAGCCACTAGCCACAAGCGATCTTGCCCCCATATTTCGAGGTGAGTATTCCCATCAGCGTCGATTAAGCGGTAGCTTGGAACACCCCAGAGCCCGCCCTCGTACATCGAGAGCCGATTGTCCTCAAGCATCTTCTCCCACTCGGTGTCTCCCAGATGCGCTTGAGCCTCACGCCAATCAAGACCCGCAGCTTCCACCACGCGCTTAAGTCCTCGATCGTTATTGGTATTCACGCCCATCGAAAACGCATGTTTGAGAAAGCTAGATAACAACTCTGTCCCCCGCCCCTGCGAAACTGCCCAGGGATAGATCGCGTAGCACCTGCGAACTGGATTTCCAATCGGATCATGAAAGTTGCCGTACGGAACCCCTCGCCGCCGGGCCTCACGTGCCGTATCCGAAAAGATGTAAAGCCCCTTTTCACGCGTTGCCGGAACACCACGCATCACCATGGGTAGAACTGGGCGCATGACAAAATTGATACCGATGCGCTGCGCCATTGCCACAGTCTCATCAAACACAATCGATGTGTAAGGGCTTCGCAGCGAAGGAAAGAACTCAAGCGTCAGCCCTGATGCGTCGGACACACCCTCGACGGAAACGTCAGGACAAGGGGCTACAAAAGAGTCATTAGGCAAACGTGAAGCACCAAGGCTCACGAGGCGCTCCTCGAGATAATGTAGCCGATCGATACCCCAGTACCACTCACCCTCGTAATAAAACATCGCGCCAGAATAGTGCTTAAGTTTGGCGCGCAATTCGGTGCCCGTATTCAGTGACGCCTCGACCTCGAAATCTGTCGCACGTCCGTGTAACTCAGCAAGACCTTCAAGTGCCTGGGCATCGTTACGCCACAGCGCTTCCCCTACTTTTGGTAAAACTGCAAGCCTCTCTTCAGATCTAACTGAAGCCGAAATGGCACCCGCCAGGTTGATGTTGTCGCTGCTAGGACTCTCCCCGTCAACAGGAAAGTTCAATCCATATTCAGATGCGATCCAAGACGCGTCGTATCGCGACAATTTCAGTAATAACGAAGCGTCGGGGGCGTTTTTACCCTCTGGGCCTCTAACGAGATGACACCTGAGCTCAATGTCATACCTCTCAGCAAATCGTTGTAAAACCTGAGCAGCAAGATAGCTGTAGCCATCTTCGATTTGGTGGAAATAGTCAACCACATGACGCCGACCCGCTTTTAGTCGAGCCCGCTCAGCCTTGGCACGACGTTTCTCAAAGCGGCTCTCACTGTTCATATGCATGGCGAGTCGAGAGGTTAGCCATCGCTGCAATGAGGAGGGATCCATGGTAGCCGCGCCACCCTGTTCTTTAAACTGCGGCTCGTCAAATTGTTGCGCCATCACTCTCTCCCTAAACCAGCATTCTCAGGCACCCGATGGATACATTTTGTTGTTAAATTCATCGATCAAAGCAGGCGCGATTGGATTCTCACTAAGCGCCTCTAAACATATGGCACAGGAAATGCCATATCAATAGCAAGCTGTAATTCGCCTTAGAAGATTAATGACACGGGCTAGCAGCTTCAAATCAATTTACGGTATGCAGCGAGAATGACAGCGCGCGCATCTGAAACCGATAGTCCTTGGATCTCTCGGATACGATTCCACATCTCAAAGGACAAGTAAGCGTCAGCTAGATGGCGCTCCTCGTTTGAAAGCGCTTTGATTTCTGGAATGCAGGCTTCTTTGTTGTTGCGTGATAACGTTTGATAGCGATCGTAATTGTCTTTTAGTACGTGAGACGTCCATCGAAGTGATTTCGTCGAAAGTAACAAATTTTTGTGCGTCTCGAACGCACTGGTGTAAGTCATCACAAGTGACTCGATCCGCTGCTCTAGGGCACCCTCTCGATCACCTCGGTTGAGAAAGCTCTCAAGTACGGACTCCGAGATCTGCGCGTCGACAGCCAGAAACAAACTGTCCATATCCTCAAACTGCCGAAAGAAAGAGCGAATCCCCACACCCGCTCGCTCTGCAATTTCACGGGCAGTGGGCGCAAAATTGCCCTCTTGAATCAATGCTAAGGCCGCATCAATCATCGCTCTTCGACTGCGCTCAGTGCGTTGCCGACGGCCGTCTGAGTTTTGGGTCACTGTTGTCATAACGGTTAAAAAGCGAGTGCGCGAATGTGTAATGGAACAAATGTGTAATGAAGTTGTACCACAAACTCCCGCTGGACGTGAGGCTCGCAAAATAGAATGACCGCCCCTAAACACTGGGTTGCTCGTCGGGCTCAAAAACCGCTACGCTCTATTGGCATGTACTGGAAATTGGTTCGATCACGCCTATCACGCTAAAAGCGCGTAACAGGCTGGCAAACCTCAAAACAATAACGATATCAGAGAAGATTTTGATCCGTGCGAAATCAAACCTTACCCCACAATGAAGCATCAGCCTCTTTTATCGAACGGTGGATGGGCGCTCCACTGAACCTCATTGAGGAGCTCGGACACTATTTACTTGTTCTGCCGTTGAACGCAGCGTTGCGGCAGCTAGACCGCCTTTCCTACAGACTCGAGGGCACTCTCCTGAGGGAGGTCATCTCACACACGCTCTTTCCCGCAACGCTCGTTGTGTCGATGTGGCTAGGCTTCAAAGCGACAGAACAAGGCGCTTCGATCACCTCTATCGGCACCCTAGCGCTGATACCAGTCGTTTATGGGCTATTTGCTGCCCCTCTCGAGCGGCTGATGCCTTTTAGTCGAAACTGGCTAGAGGGTGGCAACGATATGACGG
>CBFHHL010000010.1:0-4771 GCA_965655685.1 Luminiphilus sp. | reverse complement strand
GCCAAGTAGCGTTGATGACATTATTAATCACAGCGTGGGACGTGTTCTTGATCTGTTTGATTTGGAGAATGATCTGGTAAACCGCTGGGGTATCACTTCAGGTGTGCGCAACGAAGATACCTAAGCCTACTCTTCAGAAATACGGTTATTTCAAGGCTGCGCCACCTGTTATCGAAGATATACCTGATGACGGTGAGATCCGACGTGCGCTTGTGCTTGAATTTATCCTCTAAACCCGTAAGGTTGTAACCGCTTCGTAATAACTAAACATAAAAGCGAAGTCATAGGCTGCATATCTCTGATCGTGTTTTTTTATTGGAGATAGATCTTCCATAAATATAAAGAGAGGCCCAAATGTTCCAGAAGAAAACACTGAGCCATGCGATCTCGGCGCTAACCGTTAGTGCAATTACTGCTACGTCAGCACATGCGCAGCTTGAAGAGGTCGTGGTAACGGCGACAAAGCGCTCGGAAAGTGCGCAAGACATCCCGATTACTATCCAAGCCTTGGGTGAAGACACGCTTGAGGATTTGGGTATCGGTAATTTCAAGGACTACATCAAGAACCTTGCTGGGGTAACGTCGGGTGGTCGTGGTCCTGGTCGAAACGAGATTTTCATTCGTGGCGTATCCACGGGTAAGGGCGGTCTGAAAATCGCCGGTGCCGTGGGTCTCGAGCCTACGGTAGCGCTTTATCTAGATGAGGCGCCTATCTCTATGGGCGGACGAAATATTGACCCATACATGACCGATATGAACCGAGTCGAGGTGCTGCCCGGCCCCCAGGGAACCCTTTACGGTGCCAGTTCGCAGGCCGGAACAGTTAGATTGATTACCAATAAACCCGAGTTCAATGAGTTTAGCGCGGGTTTTGATGGCGCGATTTCCGAGACGTCAGGTGCCGATGGCAGTAATGCGATGGAAGCGTTTGCCAACATACCGCTCATTGACGATACGCTAGCTGCGCGAATTGCTCTTTATAATGTTAAAGAGGGCGGCTACATCAACAATATCCGGTCAACGTGGCAGATTCCGCTGTCCAATCCGGGGTTCGGCGGTACCGTGCCCGATAGTCGTGCCGTTACACGAAATGACAACCTGGTCGAAGACAATTTTAACGACGCGACCTATCAGGGTTACCGTATTGGTCTTCGTTGGGCTGCAAACGAAAATTGGGATGTTTTACTCCAGCACACCAGCCAGACGATCGAAACGGAAGGTGTTTGGGATTACGACCCCGAGCTTGGCGACCTCAACTCGCGTTCTTTCCAGCCTGATTACGCGGATGATGAGTTTGATCTGACTACATGGACGGCAACAGGTCGTGTAGGTAGCCTCGATGTCATCTACACGGGGTCTTATCTGGATAGACTTGTTGAGGGGATCTCGGACTACTCAGGCTACGCGCAGGCAGGCCCCTTCATTCCCTATTACATCTGTACTTATCCCGGATATGCGGAGTGCGGTGAGGCGGCGTTTTTCCTTGACCAGTACTACAACACAGAGCGCACCACCCATGAGTTTCGGGTAAGTACCGATGCTGATGCGCGCGTTCGTGCTTTGGTGGGTGTCTTTGCAGATGACACCGAGAACGTAGAACGCGGCGATTGGAATTACCCCGCAACCGTTGGCGTAGGATTTGTTCCTAATGCTCCAATTGCGGGGGCAACCTCAAGTAATCCGAACACAAGGCCACCCGGCGTAGCCTTCTTTAACGATTTCACGCGAACCAAGAAAGAGTTCTCGTTCTTTGGTGAGATTTACTACGATCTCACAGATGACATAACCGCAACGGTTGGTGCTCGTCGGTACGACATCGAAATCGGCCTCAAAGGCAGCTCTAACTTTGCGAACCGTGACTACGGCTTTGGCGATTTTGATTGGGGACGCAACATCGACGAAATCCTCAAGGATGCAAGTCCAGCTGACTTGAGCGATACGATTCTCAAGTTCAACCTGCAATGGAACGTCAGTGACACGTCGATGGTTTACGGTACGTGGTCAGAGGGGTATCGACCCGGCGGCTTTAACCGAAATGGTGGTTCTTCGGCAAATCCAGAGGGACCTTTTGTACCTGACTTCTATGAATCAGATGAAGTGACGAACCTGGAATTTGGATGGAAGACCTCGCTTTTGGATGACACGTTACGGTTTAACGGCGCGGTTTATCGTATCGAGTGGGAGGCTATGCAGATCGGCGTTCTTGATTTCGATATTTCAAACCTTGTGTTTATCGATAACGTGTCTGATGCAGAGATCACGGGGCTAGAGATTGATAGTGTCTGGCTAGCAAGCGAAAACCTCACTCTGTTTGCTAACGTATCATTCAATGACAGTGAGCTCACAAAGGTCCCCGAAAACATTGTGGGTCTGCGACAGCCTGGCAGCTCGTTGGCGTTGGCACCTGAGCTCCAGTACGTGCTGCGTGCTCGCTATGACTGGGAAGTAAGTGGTGGTGCGAATATGTTCGCGCAGGTTGTCCACCAGTACACGGATGATCAAATCAGTGCCATCGTAACCGGCGCCGATTTTGAGATGGACAGCTATCGCACTTGGGACGCGAGTCTCGGTTACGAGCGCGATAACTGGTCGGTGACGCTGTTTGGTGAAAACCTGACTGACGAGCTGGCAGACCTGTTTATCAGTAACGAAGATGACATCATTAAAACTACGCCAAACCGTCCAAGAACCATTGGTTTACGCTTGAGCTATCGTCTGTAAGCGCGCGTACTTTTTTTGATAGTCTAGAGGCGCTCTCCGGAGCGCCTTTTTTTTTAATAATCATTCATCAACCCCGAATGGGCAATCTATACCGTGTCTGAACCGCAACAAACCAGCACTCTCGAACCCCAGCTCAATCTGGCGAAACGTCAGCTGCAGTCGGGAGACTTATTGGCCGCTAATCGAACGTTGTCAGAGATCCTTACTGAGGAGGCGTCGAATCGCGAGGCGCTTTATTACTTGGCCGTCTGTCAGCGCCAGCAGGGCGCTACCGAGGCAGCATTGGCAAGCCTTGAGACGTTAGTTGCTATACACCCGGGCTACGGCAGAGCATTTCAGGAACGGGCTTACAATTTGATAACCCTTGAACGGACGGATGAGGCTACGGACTGCTTTGAACGCGCGGTTTTGCTGAATCCAGCCTTACTTGCGAGCTGGAAAGCGCTTATTGGACGGTATGAATTTTTGAACCTTCCCAATAAAGCGGGTGAGGCGAAGGCGCGGGTGCAATGGCTCGAGAGCCTGCCGCGTGAGCTCCAAAGCGTTGCGAGTCTGATACACGAGGGAAAGCTATTCATTGCTGAGCAGATTTGTCGCCAATTTCTGCAGCGCGAGCCTCATCATGCGGAAGCGATGAGATTGCTCGCTGACATTGGCAACAAGCTTCAAATACTCGACGACGCAGAATATTTGCTTGAGTCCTGTGTTGAGTTCTACCCTGAATTCCATCGTGCACGCCTCGATTACGTGCAAGTGCTTCACAAGAGACAGAAGTATGACCAAGCGCAAGAGCAGGCACTAGCGCTTAGGCAGGCGGCGCCCCGCAATGTGCTTTATGACGTGACGCTCGCCGCGCAGGAGCAGGCGCTTGGGAACTTTGACGCGGCCTTGGAGATATATGATGAGGTGCTTAGTCGTCACGGTGAGTTGGCGCAGGTGCTTACGTCACGCGGACATGCGCTGAAAACCTGTGGTCGCTCAGAAGAGGCTGTATTGTCCTACCAGCGGGCGTATGAAGCACAAGCCGATTACGGTGATGCTTACTGGAGTTTAGCCAATCTAAAAACGTATCGATTCTCGGATGCCGAGATTGAGCGAATGGCAAGTCAGGAGGCATCTGCGTCAATCGGCTTGGAGAATCAATATCACCTGTGTTTTGCGCTTGGGAAAGCGCTTGAAGATAGAAAGGAGTTCAGGAGCTCTTTCGATTATTACGAGAAAGGCAATCGTTTAAAACGAGACGATAGCGGCTATCGGTCTGAGACGTTAGAGGCCGAACTGGCGACTCAGAAAAAGCTGTTTGATGGTGCCTTTTTTGATTCCCGAAGCGATCACGGATGTGACAGCCAGGCGCCTATTTTTGTCGTCGGTCTTCCAAGGGCTGGATCGACTTTGATCGAACAGATTCTGGCGTCTCACAGTGTCGTTGACGGCACAATGGAACTGGCAAACATTATCGGAACGGCTAATCGTCTAAATGGGCTGAAGCGACGTGGAGCGGTAGCGCCTTATCCGGCTATCTTGACCGATCTATCAGCGAAGCAAACCCGAGAACTGGGGGAGCAGTTCATAAAAGACACGCAACACCATCGCGGTGATGGTGTCTTTTTTATCGATAAAATGCCGAACAACTTTCGCCATATCCCCCTTATTCAGTTGATTCTTCCCAAAGCAAAAATCATTGACGCGCGCCGTCACCCTATGGCGTGTTGCTTTAGTGGCTATAAACAGCTGTTTGCGGAAGGGCAAGAATTCACGTACGGGCTTGACGAAATCGGTCGGTATTACCGTGCGTATGTTGACGTCATGCAGCATTGGGAGAGTGCACTACCGGGACGAATCCTCCGCGTTCAATACGAGGATGTGATCGAAGATCTTGAAGGCCAGGTTCGTCGAATTCTCAGCTATTGTGGTTTGCCCTTTGAGCAGGCATGTGTGGACTTTCACGAGACCGAGCGTGCAGTCAGGACACCCAGTGCTGAGCAAGTGCGCCAGCCTATTTATAAATCAGGCATGGAACAGTGGCACCACTATGCCGAGCACCTAAAGC
>CBFHHL010000009.1:0-7331 GCA_965655685.1 Luminiphilus sp. | reverse complement strand
CCCTTCATTCCGGTCATGACGCGCTCCGAGTTGTTCGCTGTGATGGTGGGCGGGCTATCCACCATCGCGGGTTCTGTCATGGCGGGCTATGTTGCTTTGGGCATTCCACTTGAATACTTAGTAACCGCGAGCTTCATGGCAGCGCCCGGTGGCTTGATGATGGCTAAGTTGATCGAGCCTGAGACTGATAAGCCTGTTGTTCCAACGATAGGTGATGCAGCGACGACTCCGCGCTACGTCAACATCATTGATGCAGCCGCTACTGGGGCTCTTGATGGGCTTCGGATGGCGGCAGCCATCGCCGCGATGCTCATCGCATTCGTAGCGCTTATCGCTTTAGTGAACGGAATACTTCAATACTTCGGAACGTATGTGGGGTATGGCGACGTTACTTTAGAAATGATTTTAGGGCTTGCGTTGAGTCCCGTGGCTTGGCTTTTAGGTGTGCCATGGGCTGATGCAGCGGTGGCCGGGAGCTTGATTGGTCAGAAGCTTATTCTCAATGAATTTGTTGCCTACGTGGCATTCTCCGATGTCAGCGATACGATGGCGCCGATTTCCCAGGCGATCGTTATCTTCGCGCTCTGTGGCTTTGCCAACCTCTCGTCAATTGCAATATTGCTCGGCGGTCTAGGGGCTTTAGCCCCCTCTCGGCGGGATGATATTTCCCGACTAGGAGTAAGAGCTTTAATCGCCGCTTCTCTGGCTAACCTTATGAATGCTGCGCTTGCGGGGTTCTTCTTGTCCCTGCCGGGAGCCGCCGGCTGACTATGGGTGCACAGAATCCCCAAGAGCTCCCACTGATTGATTTCACCCATGACGGTGCTAGTCAGGCATTTTTTGACAGCCTGCAATCTTTTGGCTTCGCGACGCTTATTAATCATCCATTAGATATGGGACGAGTTGACCGTATCTACGCGAGTTGGCGCGACTACTTCGCGGAAGGGGTCGGCGAGGAGTTTGTAATGGACCCTAGCCGGCAAGATGGTTACTTCGCGATTGAGCGAGCCGAGAGCGCAAAAGGACAGGTACTCCGCGATCATAAAGAGTACTTTCAATTCTACGACTGGGGACGATGTCCGGAGCACTTGAAGCGCGACCTCAGTGACCACTTTAACGACTGTGTGGGTTTCGCCTCCACCATGCTTCGGTGGGTGGCGGCAAACCTTCCTACTGACATCGCTGAGTCACTCTCCATACCTTTGGAAGACATGATCCGCGAGAGTGCGCAGTCAATGTTACGTGTGCTGCACTATCCTCCCGTACCTGAGGGCTCTGAGCTTCCGCGGGCTGCGGCGCATGAAGACATCAACTTGCTGACTATCTTGCCGGCCTCCGACGGCCCGGGTTTAGAGCTCCAGTTACAAAGCGGTGAGTGGATCGAGGTGGTCAATCGTCCCTCACAAGTCGTTGTGAATATCGGAGACATGCTGCAAGAGGCGACGGGTGGCTATCTCCGATCCACCACACACCGCGTGGCGGCCACCGACCCTGCTGTGCTAAAGAAAGGGCGAATGTCGTTACCACTGTTTTTACACCCGCGTCCGGAGGTTGTGCTGTCGGAGCGCTATACCGCAGATGACTATCTTCAGCAGCGATTACGGGAGCTGGGGGTTATCTGAGCACGCTAATTTTCTTAGCGTGCTTATTTATTGTTGATTGCAACTTGCTGTCCCGCCAGTCCAACCAAGATAAACACCAGCCCAACAAGTGTGCTTGTCGCTACCGACTCACCTAAAACAGTGGCAATGAATACGAGGGAGAGTGGTGGTGCTAGGAAGATGAGGCTGCTTACCCGAATCGGTGTATCGGTCAGCTGCATTGCTTTCATCCAGAGTACAAAAGCCACGCCCATTTCAAAGAGGCCGATGTAAATACCACCAAGGACAGTGCCACTATTTAACGACGGCAGGCTACCGGTTATGCTCAAAGTAACCCAAAGTATGGGGACAGCGGTGGTGAAGTTGAGAAGGAGAGCCAGCTCCGCATCGACGTTCGCGCGCTCGACGATAAGTTTGTTCAATACCCAAGACAGCCCCCACAAAACGGTCGATCCAACAGCGAGCGCAACGCCAGTGACGTTGTCGAATTCGAACGATGTGAGATTGCCATCGGTCACAATGATCAGAATACCGACATAGCTCAGCAGCGCTAGGGATGCTTCCGTGATCGAGGGCAGAACTCGAGAAAAACAGGCTGCAATAAAAGGAAGGGTCAGTCCCCAGGTGTAGTTGATGGCCATGGCGTCTTGCGCAGGCAATAAGTCGTAGGCCGTGAAGAGCACCCCGTAAAATAGCACTGGGTTGATACACCCCAACGCGAAGCATCGACGCAAGGTGCCGCCGGAGATGGTCTTAAGTTGAGAGAGCTTTCCTTGGCAGACGAGCCTTGCCGCAAAGAAAAGCCAAGACACCGTTACAGCAATCGCTATTAATTGCATGGGAGAGCTGAACTCTAGCGCCCATTTAAAGGCGGTTGCCATAGTGCTCCATAGGCCCACGGCACCCAATCCGCAGGCCAAGGCAAGACGATCTGACGAAAAGGCTGGTTGCGACATCGGTTCGGACTGTATTCCTTGTTAGCCTGTGAGTAGACTCGAATCCAAGTTCGAAGCCTATCTAAGAGGAGCCAACAATGGGACACATCAGTAAAAATGTCATCCTCGACAACCCTGCTTATATTCACGAGTCAGCGTGGCTCTACGGGAAAGTCACCATTGGTCCTGGTGCCTCGGTTTGGCCCAATGTCGTGACACGTGCTGAAACCTATGAGATTCGAATTGGCGCGCGGACCAACATTCAAGACTTTGTGATGATTCACGTCGGTGCCGCTTCCCCAACGATCGTCGGTGAAGACTGCTCCATCACACACCACGCGACCCTACACGGCTGCACGATCGGCGATCGCTGCTTGATTGGTATTAACGCCACGATCATGGACGGCGCAAAGATAGGTAATAACTGTATTGTTGCGGGACATACTATCGTCACGGAGGGCAGTGAGTTTCCCGACAACACCATCATCGCCGGCGTGCCCGGCAAAGCTGTAGCAACGCGCGACTGCGGTGATGCGAACCTAGTAAATGCTAAGTTCTACAGTGCTATGGCAGAGACTTACGCATCTGGCGATGATCGTTTATCGAAAGAAAAGGTCGACGAGGTTCTCAGCTCAATCGGGTTGTGAAGCAAATCCCCGTCGTACTCATATGAGCGCACGGCAGGTAAATCGTGCCTAGCCGCCGTATGCAACGAATATGCAAGAGTCAACGACTCAACGCGTGGGTGCCTGCTGAGCGCAAACCGCTCTAAGGTCCCCAAAAGCCCACTGGCGCCAATGAACTTTAGCGTTCGTAAGCTTTGCTATGTCAAACGCCTGAGTCTTTGGAGGGCGTTAGGACTTCGGCTCGTTGATCGCTTCCTCAAGTTTGCTCATCGCACCACCATCAAAGACCAGTTTAAAGCCTGCTGCCTTCAACAGTGATTTTGCTTGAGCAGAACGCCGGCCGCTTCTGCAGTACACGATCACTTCCTCGTCAAGCTCAATGCCCATGTCAATAAGTGTTCCCGGCAATCCTTGCACCGGATGATTTAGAGCGCCCTCGAGGGCGCCAGAGGCGTACTCTTGTTCTGTACGCACATCAACGATCACAGGCGATGAGAGGCCTTCACGAATGATTTCAAGGTCATTAGCCAGTGTCGGAGTCGCGCTCATTGAGAGCACTGCTGCGAGGGCAACAAAAAGGGCGCCAATGTGCGCCCTCGCGAATGAGGCGCGACGAGAGACCGGCCGCGCTTTCGTGGAATTAGTCAATCTTCTTTGATCCATGTGCTTGCCGCCATAAGTGCATCCTTGCGGGTAGCATACTGCATCTCAGTTGACAGATGTTCCTCAACGCCAAGTCCAGAAAGAACATCGATGACCTCGTCCCGAAGCCCACAAGCGTAGACGCGCTTCCCAGCTGAGTGCGCATCCATGGTGATAGTCTCTACGGCGCGTGCGGCAGATACATCCATGAACGTTACCTGGCTAAAGTCGAGCAGCAGGGCTTTGTGATCGTTACGACCCACACGCTCGCGTACCTGGTGACCGAGGTCAGCGGCCGCACCGAAACTCAGGGGGCCACCAAAATCAAACAGCGTGATGTCACTTTTGATATCGCTGTAGATGGCGCCTTCTTCTTCGGTAAGGCTGTGGTCCTCTTCACCGTCAGCACCACTCGCTTTTCGAAGTTGCTCGTCTGCGATCTGCTTCACAAATGCCAGCGCTGCAATAACAACACCAGCCAGAACTGCAGTAATGAGATCTACAAAGACGGTAAGGCCCAGTACCAATGCCATCAACAGAAGGTCAAAACGAGGTCCTCGGTGCGCGCGTTTTAGGTATGCAACGTCGACGATATCGTAGCCGACCTTGACCAAGATGCCGGCAAGTACTGCATGCGGAATCTTTTCCGCAAGGGGCGCAAGGACAACGACAACCGCCAACAGCAACAGGCTGTGGAGCATGCCAGAGATTTTCGTGCTGCCGCCAGTGCGGATGTTGACCACGGTCCGCATTGTCGCTCCAGCGCCTGGAATGCCTCCGAAGAAACCGGCGACCGTGTTGCCGACGCCCTGACCGATCAACTCGCGGTTTGAGTCGTGGCGCGTTCGCGTCATGTTGTCTGCGACGAGCGAGGTCAACAGCGAGTCGATGGCACCCAAAACTGCCAAAATGAAGGCCGCCTCGAAGATGATGATCGCTACGTTCGACTCGATGGAAGGTACGACGAAACTGGGCAATCCTGTGGGAATATCACCCAGAATCGGTATGCCCTCAATAAACAAGCCGATGACAGTACCAGTGATTAGAGCGGCAAGAGGAGCCGGCACGAGTTTTCCCCACTTAGGAGGCCATGTGAAGACCATGGCCAGCGTGAGTAAACCCACGAACAGAGCACCTAAGTTCGGGTCTGCTACGGCAGTTGGCACTTCAAGTAGCGCTGGTATCGTGCCGCTTCCCTGGGGCTCGTGTCCAAAGAGGCGCGCGAGCTGCAGGGCGATGATGATGCAGCCGATACCACTCATAAACCCTGAAACCACGGGGTAAGGTACTAGTCGTATGTACTGACCGAAGCCTAAGACGCCAAAGGCGATCTGTATCAATCCAGCAAGAATTACTGTCGCAAAAACAAGAGAAGGATCGCCACTTAGGGATGAGAAAACACCCGCGAAAACCACAACCATAGGACCTGTTGGTCCGGTGATTTGCGAGCCAGTACCCCCAAACAACGCGGCAAAGAAGCCGACGATGATGGCGCCATAAACACCCGCAATAGGACCTGCGCCCGAGGCCTCACCAAAGGCGAGCGCCAACGGTAGTGCAACGACGCCGGCAGTGAGACCGCCATAAAAATCGCCGCGAAGATTACTCGTATCAAAAAATTTCATATCTCTGTTGCTCGTAGTGAACGTTCGATGAAAATAAGATTTACTGGACGATAGATTTGAAGCTGTCGGTTTCGGGGTCGTAGGAGGTCACGTCACCGTCAGCGATGTGGTATACCCAGCCGTGCACATCGATGTCACCCGCGGCAAGTCTGGCGGCGACTGCTGGGTGGCTGTTGAGGTGCGCCATCTGCAGGACCACGTTGCGTTCGGTTGCGGTAAGAAGGTCAACCTGCCCTTCACCCTGTATAGCCTCAGCTGCTTTCACTGCAGCACGTGAGTTATCGACCCAGTCTTGAACACGTGGAATGGCGTCCAGGTTTTGAGGTGCCATCGCACCTTTGATAGCGCCACAGTCGGTGTGCCCGCAAATGACGATGTGCTTTACGCCAAGAACGGCGGTTGCAAATTCGATGGAGGCCGTAGTGCCTTCAATGTTCTGGCTATGCGGCGGTACAACGTTCCCTGCGTTTCGGCAAACGAAAAGATCGCCCGGCATAGTCTGTGTGATCATAGCGGGATCAATACGCGAATCAGCACAGGTAATGAACAGCACATCGGGGCTTTGACCCGTAGCGAGCTTATCAAATAATGCCTGGTGCTCAGGCACAACTTCTGACTTGAACTTGGCAACGCCATCGATCAATTTTTGCACGTCTAAAACTCCTGAAAGTAGGTGTGGGTTTAATACGTGCGAACTCTATTGATTAGATGCGATAGTTGTTACTAATATGATGATATCTTTTGATAGTAAATTTCTATCACCTTGCATGCGAGGCGTTCAGTAAAACGAGCGGTTCTGTTTCTGCGAGGTTCCGACTTAGCCGGCAGAGGTAATGTGGCAATGCAGCAAAAATTGAACATCAGCCTGAGACAGCTTGAGTACTTCAGGACCATTGGCGATGTAGGGAGTTTTCGTGGTGCAGCTGAGCGATTAGGTGTTACTCAGCCGACACTCACGGCACAGATCGCGGCGCTCGAGGACGCTATTGGAGTTAAGTTATTTGAGCGAACCCGTTCAGGGTCAACGCCCACTGTGGCTGCAAGGGAGTTGATGCCCGGGTGTAACCGCATTCAAGAAGAGTTACAAAGTTTTGTCGATACGGCACATGGCTTCAGTGGTGGTGTTGCTGGTACCTATCGAATCGGCGTCACGCCCACCCTCGGTCCTTATTTGTTACCCCAAGTGTTACCCGAGATTCATTCGCGGTTTCAGGAGTTGAGGTTATTTGTGCGGGAGGGTGTGCCAGCGGTTCTGAGTCAAGACCTTAGAGCTGCAAAGCACGATCTGATACTCACAACCCAGCCCATCGCCGAAGCAGGTTTGGAGATTAGCCCGCTCTTTCGTGAGCCGCTTAAGCTCGTTATTCCGCTTGATCATAAGTTGGCACAGAAGAAAGTGATCAACCGCATGGACTTGTTCGGCGAAGAAGTGCTTACTCTTGACGAACAACACCTTTATCACCGGCAGGTGACAGAGCTATGCCAGACGCTAGGTGCGACGACTCGTCGGGACTTCGAGGGCACCTCGCTTGATACCCTTCGGCAAATGGTGGTGATGGGAATGGGCATTACTTTTTTACCTTCACTCTATGTTGCTTCTGAGATCCGAGACGCTGATCCACTGCGGGTGGCAGATGTATTCGGGGTCAACATGTATCGAGATCACGCACTCGCTTGGCGGAGTCGGTCGCCCGCTCGCCCGCTCTTTAGACGGTTAGCTCAAACGATCAGAGAGCTCGTTCTGCAGACTGCGGGTAGTGAGTTGCGATTGCTTTACTAAGAAATGTGCGCCGTGTGAGGTGGCAGCAGTTGAGGCGTGACGCCTGACATATGTGACAGGTCCGTGTTCGCAGATATCGTGCGCCGTAACTACGAACCCTTTCGTGCTAGTAAGCCGGTCCC
>CBFHHL010000008.1:0-18951 GCA_965655685.1 Luminiphilus sp. | reverse complement strand
ATAGGCCTCTCCCATAATAAGAGGCTGGAAATAGCGTCGCGCTTCCTCGGTAATGCCGTAGCCATCCTCGGAGAAGAACGACTCCGGCATCATCTTCTCCCGATTAGCCACTTCATCAAGCGGCGCCGTGCCAATTTTCCACGAGTAGGGATCATCGCTTACTCGGACGATGGTTGGCATCAGGGCGTTCTTTCCTTCCATGGCAAGGTTAACCGCCGCCTCCCCCAGTGCATAAGCCTGCTCAAGATCGGTTTGGCTCGCAATGTGTCGAGCTGACCGTTGTAAATAATCGGCGACAGCCCAATGATATTTATACCCATGAGCTTGTTTGATCATGTTTGCCAATTTGGGTGCCAGACCGCCGAGCTGGACATGGCCAAAGGCATCACGTGAGGTGGATCCCGACAGCAGTTGCCCGTCGGCAGTTTGTGTTCCTTCAGACGCCACTATGACGCAGAAACCGAATTTCTCTACGGTATGCTTAACCTTGGCGAGGAAACGCGGTTCGTCGAAGGCAATTTCCGGAAATAGAATAATGTGAGGCGCTTCAGCTTCTGATCGCGAAGCGAGCCCGGCGGACCCTGCAATCCAGCCTGCATGGCGACCCATGACCTCCAAAATAAAAACTTTAGTTGAGGTGGCGCACATCGACGCAATATCAAAAGCGGCCTCTCTGGTGGAGAGAGCAACATACTTTGCGACCGAGCCGAAGCCAGGGCAGTTGTCAGTGAAGGGGAGGTCGTTGTCGATGGTCTTTGGCACGTGGATGGCCTGAAGCGGAAATCCCATTTTCGCTCCGATTTCTGAGACCTTTTGGCAGGTATCGGCGGAGTCTCCGCCACCGTTGTAGAAGAAGTAGCGTATATTGTGTGCTTTGAATACTTCGATAAGCCGCTCGTATTCCGCACGATTTTCGTCAATACCTTTGAGTTTATATCGGCAGGAGCCAAATGCACCCGAGGGTGTCGTCATCAGGCCATCAATTGACGCCTGCGACTCAAGGGAAATATCGATCAGCTCCTCGCGCAGCGCTCCGAGTATTCCGTTCTGGCCCGCGTAAACCTTGCCAATTTTTTCGGGAAATAATGCTGCGGTATTAATCACTCCCGCGGCGCTAGCATTGATGACCGCAGTCACACCCCCTGATTGTGCATAAAAGGCGGTTGGCGATGGATCTGCAGGCATAATTTCTCCTAATGCGGCTGGCTTAAGATCTTGATAGGCATGATACGCTTACTCCAGCAATTTGGAGCGGTAGATGTCGGCACGCGTTCACATACTCGGTATTTGTGGGACCTTTATGGGTGGCGTTGCACTTCTAGCGCGCGAGTTGGGTTATCGCGTCTCGGGTTCGGACGCGAATGTATATCCGCCGATGAGTACGATGCTGCATGACGCAGGCGTAGAAATAGTAGAGGGTTACTCGCCCGAGCATCTAAACCCTCCCCCTGATCTTGTCGTCATTGGTAATGCCTTGTCTCGTGGTAATGCGGCTGTCGAATACGTGCTCAACGAGGACATACCCTATATTTCAGGGCCGCAATGGCTTGGTGAGTTACTCACAAATCGCTGGGTTATTGCGGTCTCGGGTACTCACGGGAAGACAACGACCTCGTCCATGCTTACCTGGATACTGGCGTGTGCTGGAAAAGAGCCCGGATTCTTAGTGGGAGGCGTTCCCTGTGGTTTTCATGGCTCTGCTCGGCTTGGATCCGGGCCCTTTGTTGTTGAGGCTGATGAATATGATTCAGCTTTTTTCGATAAGCGGTCCAAGTTCGTTCACTACAAGCCTAAAACACTGGTAATCAACAACCTGGAATTTGACCACGCCGATATCTTTGATGATTTAGGAGCAATCCAAGCGCAATTTCATCACCTAATTCGATGTGTCCCCTCCAACGGAAAGATTATTGCTGCCAAGAGCGAGGCGATTGATGGCGTTCTCCGACGAGGTGTATGGACGCCTACTGAGCGTATGGGCGTCGGGGATGAAACCAGTTGGGCCGTAGATGCGTTGACAGACAGTTACAGCCACATACGTATTCGAACACCAGGCGGAAACCTTGGAGAAGTGGCCTGGTCGTTGATAGGGCGTCACAATGCAGAGAATGCATTGTCTGCTGTCGCGGCGTCCTCTCATGTTGGCGTACCGCTTCACGCTGCTTGTAAAGCGCTGTCAACGTTCGAGGGGGTCAAACGACGCCTAGAGCTTCTAGGAAGGCCGGCGGGTGTGAGCGTATACGATGATTTTGCTCATCACCCAACCGCAATTGGGCTGACGTTAGCAGGAGTTCGAAGTGCTGTAGGCAATGCTCGCGTTATCGCCGTTGTTGAGCTGCGGTCCAATACCATGAAGGACGGCACGCATCGCGACTCTTTAATGCCTGCGACGCAAGCCGCTGATAATGTTTTTTGGTTCCAGGCTGAGGGCTCGGCTTGGTCGCTGTCGGCCAGTGTAGATCAAGATCCAAAACATGCTGTGTTTAATGATGTTCAGGCCCTTCATGACGCGCTGGTCGCTGAGGCTAAAGCAGGCGATCATCTCGTCATAATGAGTAACGGCAGTTTTTCTGGGTTACATCAACAGTTGCTACAATCGCTCGCGGGTAACCCGTCAGCCACGGAGCTTTAATGTCCTCTCCCTACCAAATTCTTATAACGCGCTTCGCGAGCACCGTCGTTGTTTCCGCGCTGATACTTGCTGTAATCGCATTTTCTCAACTTGGAAAGGTTCGCTTAGACGCCTCCTCCGACAGCTTGTTGCTGCAGGGCGATCCCGACCTCGCTTTCTTTGAAGAGGCGACAGAGCGCTATGAAAGTTATGAGTTTTTGATCTTGACCTGGGAGCCTGATAGCCCCTTATTAAGTGACGTCTCGCTCTCCGGATTGGCGGCCATGGTGGCCGATCTCGAGAAAGTGTCCGGCGTACGCGCTGTTACATCTGCACTGGATGTGCCTTTACTGGAAAGCCCCCCCATTTCACTAACCGACCTCTCGGACCTGGATTCGATACCTAGCCTAAGAGATCCGAATGTGGATCGCTCGCTTGCGCTTCGCGAATTTACCTCGAGTCAGCTCTACAAAAATTTGGTTGTTAGTGAAGGCGGTGACTTGACTGCTGTGCAGGTAACGATTGAGCCAAATAGAGAGATTGACCGTCTTGGCGATTTGCGCAAGTCATTGCGCAGAGCTGTTGCTGAGGGAGCTGATGCGAGCGTTGAGCGTGAACTCGTCAACATCGAAGCCGCCTATGACCAGGCGACGCGTACGGTAAATGCCGACCGCGCCGCACTTGTGGCTGACGTGCGTGCGGTTGCTCAGAAATACCGCGACCAGAGCCGGATATTTGTAGGCGGCGTCCCCATGATCGCTGCGGATATGTTGGACTTTGTCCAGGATGATCTCGTAACGTTTGGCGCATCGATCATCCTAGTCATGATTGCCATGTTGGCCCTCATATTCCGAGATTATCGATGGGTCGTTATCCCTATTTCTGTTTGCACGCTGTCAGCGCTATTTATGCTCGGTATTCTGGGTTACACCGATTGGCGCATGACCGTTATCTCCTCAAATTTTGTTGCAGTGCTTCTCGTTGTTGCCTTAGCACTCGCGATTCACCTCGTTGTACGCTACCGAGAGCTGGAGGCTAGAGAGCCGAACATGCTGCGAGCAGAGCGTGCAGTGATGGCGGCCCGACTCATGTTTGTCCCATGTTTCTATACGGCCGTCACTACAATGGTTGCCTTCACCTCGTTAGTTGTTGCAGGTATAAAACCCGTCATTGATTTTGGCTGGATGATGACTGCGGGGATTGTTGTGGCTTTCGTGGTCAGCTTCTTGCTTGTGCCGGCCTTAATCGCGGTATTGCCCGACTCAGGCGCGAAAGGGGCGGCCGATAACCTCAGTATGACTAAATGGTTTGCAACTGTCGTGGAGCGCTTCGGAGGCGTTGTGCTGTCCGTCGCCGCCCTGTTGGGATTGCTGGTTGTGTTGGGGTTATCACGCCTCCAAGTCGAAAACCGGTTTATCGACTATTTCAAAGATACGACCGAGATTTATCAAGGTATGGAGCTTCTTGATTCCCGACTTGGTGGAACGATACCGCTCGACATAATCTTGTACCCACCCTTGGAGAGTGCCTCAGAGGTAGATGGCGTTACTGCACTGGACACTGCGCGTGTCGATGACATCTCGACGGATGAGAGCTTGGGGGCTAATGATCTGAGTTTTGAGAATAGCTTCGCTGATGATTTTGATAGCGATGAGCTTGTGGATGACGAAGATGGGCTCTGGGGTGATGATCCCTTCGGCGAGGACGTATCGTTTGACGACGAGAACTCAGCTGAGGTCGGTTATTGGTTTACCCTCGAAGGGCGCCAACTTATAGATCAAATACATAATATTGTCGACGCGCGACCTGAGTCTGGCAAAGTCCTCTCATTGTCGACGGGCTTTTCCGTTATGGACCGTCTTTACGATGATAAATTGGGTGGGGTCGAGCTTGCGCTCATCGAGAGGAGCTTGCCCTCAGACGTGGCTGATGTGCTGATCGCACCTTATTACGATCCCGTTGAACAACAGGCCAGGGTTACGGTTCGAGCGATGGAAACGAGTGAAACATTACGTCGCGCAGAGTATCTGGAGTCGCTATATGATCAGATACTGGTAGAGACGGGCCTGGATGTGACCCGCGTCAAATTTACGGGGCTACTTGTGCTTTACAACAATGTGCTGCAAAGCCTCTACGCTTCACAGATATTGACGTTGGGTGCTGTATTCTTGGCTATTGGAGTCATGTTCTTGGCACTATTTCGATCTGTTTCACTGGCCCTGTTGGGACTGGCGCCCAATATCTTAGCGGCGGGCTTGGTGCTTGGTGTAATGGGTTTGGCCGGGATTCCGCTAGACATTATGACTATCACGATTGCCGCTATTGTGGTGGGTATGGGGGTCGATAATTGCATCCATTACATCCACCGGTTCAGACGCGAGTTTGAAATGGATGGAAATTATCGCGAAGCGATGTACCGCAGCCACTCGAGTATTGGTCGCGCGATGTACTACACCACTCTGACAGTCGTTGTTGGTTTTTCTATGCTAACGCTCTCGAATTTTACGCCTAGCATCTATTTTGGTGTGCTAACTGTTATGGCGATGCTTGCCGCTGTAATGGGCGCGCTTCTCTTGTTGCCTAAATTGATCCTCGCGTTCCAGCCATTAGGCCCAGAGCGCGGTTAATGGCGTGTTCATGGAGTGCCGAGCGGGTTGTGGTGCGTGTTGCATTATACCTGCCATCCATACGCCGTTTTTCGGAATGCCGCAGGGCAAAGCGAAAGGAGAGCGTTGCGTTCATCATGACAGTGATGGTTTATGCGCGCTTTTTAATGACCCACGGCGTCCCCAGTGCTGCAGTCAATTTCGTGCAGAGCTGGAGTTCTGCGGGAATTCACGAGAAGAAGCGTTACTGTTGCTACTCGATCTCGAAACGATGAGCGATCCGCAAGGAGATGAGTGTGATTGATCTGCCCCTTTTTCCTCTTGGCACCTTGTTACTGCCTTATGGGCGATTACCGCTACAAATATTTGAGCGACGCTACATCGATATGATTTCTGCTTGTATGCGCGAGGGAACCGATTTCGGGGTTGTCTGGATTCGAAAAGGGTCGGAAGTAGCGCAGGCCTCTAAAACGAGTCTCGATTTGGGTGCCTATGGCACTGTGGCAAGCATTGTTGACTGGGACCAGTTACCCAATGGACTTCTTGGGATTACCATCGAGGGCCGGGAACGCTTCCATATCAAGGAGACTTGGCGTGAGGGCTCGGGTTTAAACATGGCCTCGGTTGAGGTCGACCCTGCGCTTCCCTCGGTGGCGCTGCCGGAGACGGGACGCTCCATGATCGATGTGCTTGCGGGTTTGCAGCGGCACCCCGACGTGAGGAAGTTGGGGATGACAGTTGATACAGGTGATGCGTGGCAAGTTTGTTTTGCACTTTTGCAGCTTTTGCCAGTCGACGGTGCAACAAAGTACGACCTACTTGGTATCACTGACGTTCACGAACTCGTCGAGGCACTCGACGCAATCTTGAGTGAGCTCTCAGGCTGAGTTATTCGGCCTCTGCGGGGGGCTCTTCGGGCCAAATCCACCCACCCAAATCTTGCCAGCGGTTTACGATCCCTGCGAACAGTTCAGCGGTTTTCTTGGCGTCATAGTCCGCCGAGTGCGCTTCACTATTGCTGAAGTCAATGCCTGCTCGCTTGCAGGCTTGTGCTAACACCGTGTGTCCGTACGCAAGACCGGCCAGCGTTGATGTGTCGAAATGTGAAAACGGGTGGAAGGGATTCCGCTTTATGTCACAACGTGCTGCTGCGGCATTTAAAAAACCCGCATCGAAGTGTGCGTTATGGCCAACAAGAATGGCACGGTTACAGCCGTGCTCTTTCACTTCGCGGCGAACTTCAGAGAATATATCTCCCAGGGCAATGGCTTCGGGTACCGCCTCGCGGAGCGGGTTTTCTGGGTCTATGCCCGTAAATTCCAATGCGGACGGCTCGAGATTTGCGCCCTCAAAGGGGTCTACATTTCGTGCGAGTGAGTGACTCAACTCAAGGTGACCCTCGTCTGTAAGAGTGAAGAAGGTGGCGGCAATCTCCAACATTGCATCCGTGGCCGCATTGAAGCCACCGGTCTCGATATCAATGACTACAGGTAGAAATCCTCTGAAGCGATGCTTCATTTTAGTCGAGGCAGACTCACTCATTCTGAGACTTCCAAACGCCAGGTTAGCGTCTCACCCGCGCGAAGCGGCGTTACCGTGCTGTCGCCGAAGCTCAGGCTTTGGGGTGAGGGATGGTCGACTTTTACTAAGGTGACACGCTCAAAATTCCTTGGCTTGCGATAAAAGTCGGGACCAAAGTGGCTGGCAAAACCTTCGAGTTTATCGAGAGCACCTTCTTCCTCGAATACTTCGGCGTAAAACGGAAGGGCGGCATGTGCTGTGTAACAGCCGGCACAGCCGCAGGAGGACTCTTTCGTCTCAACCGTATGTGGTGCCGAGTCCGTTCCTAGGAAGAATTTAGGATTGCCGGATACTGCCGCAGCGCGAAGAGCTTCCTTGTGCTGACGGCGCTTCAAGATGGGTAAACAGAATAAATGTGGCCGTATGCCACCCACCAGCATGTCGTTACGATCAAAAAGTAAGTGTTGAGGTGTAATGGTCGCCGCCACACCTTCTCTCTCGGAGGTTACGAAATCAGCGGAATCTTTTGTTGTAATGTGTTCCAAGACAACTCGTAAATTTGGGAATTCTTCAACCAGCGGGGCCAATGTTCTTTCGATGAATACCGCCTCCCGATCGAAGATATCGATATCGTGGTCCGTGACCTCGCCGTGGACTAATAGCGGTAAATCACATTCCTCCATCGCGGCGAGAGTGGGCTTTAGCGCTTCCAGTCCCGTCACACCCGCAGCGGAGTTTGTTGTGGCACCTGCTGGGTACAACTTAACTCCGCAGACCGAGGGAGAAGCTGCCGCTTCCTTGATAGTCTCAGGCGATGTGGCGTCGGTGAGATACAACGTCATCAGTGGTTCGAAGTTGGGGTTGCCGCAGTCACCTCTAAGAGCAGATGTAATGCGATCTCGATACGCTAAAGCATCTTCAAGCGTTTTTACTGGAGGCGTGAGATTGGGCATAACGACCGCGCGATTTGCCCAAGCGGCGACATCATTGACCGTTCGGTCGAGCATGGCGCCATCCCTTAAGTGAATATGCCAATCGTCGGGTTTGGTGATAGTGATACGAGACATTTAACGCCCTTTTGCGAATTGCTCGCGTAGTTTAACAGTGATCGGCTGTCCATCGGGCGTCAGCGCGCGTAAACTTCACCGCTTAGTTTGGGAGTAATTAATGAGTAACGTTAATAAGGTCGTGTTGGCCTACTCGGGTGGTCTGGACACCTCTGTCATCGTTCGCTGGCTTCAAGATACTTATGGCTGTGAGGTAGTGACCTTTACCGCAGATATTGGACAGGGTGAGGAGGTCGAGCCAGCTAGAGCGAAGGCCGAAGCGTTGGGTGTTAAAGAAATTTACATCGATGACCTGAAAGAAGAGTTTGTTCACGACTTCGTATTTCCCATGTTTCGGGCAAATACGATCTACGAGGGTGAGTACTTATTGGGTACCTCTATTGCTCGCCCCCTCATCGCGAAGCGCTTAGTGGAAATTGCTAATGAGACGGGCGCTGATGCGATTTCTCATGGCGCTACTGGTAAGGGTAATGACCAAATTCGTTTTGAACTGGGTGCCTACGCGCTAAAGCCCGGTATTCAGGTGATAGCGCCATGGAGAGAATGGGATCTCAACTCGCGAGAATCGCTGATGGCTTATTGTGCTGAGCGTAATATCCCCGTCGACTTTTCAAGTGCATCTAAAAAGTCACCCTATTCGATGGACGCTAATCTGCTGCACATCTCCTATGAAGGCGGTGTTCTCGAGGACCCTTGGTGTCCGCCGGAAGAATCAATGTGGCGCTGGTCTGTGTCTCCCGAGGAGGCGCCTGAATCAGGCCACGAGCTCACGCTGACGTTTGAGCGAGGCGATGTGGTGGCCATCGATGGTCAGGCAATGTCACCGGCTAGCGTGCTCGCGTACTTGAATCAGGTGGGCGGCGCTCATGGTGTTGGCCGTCTAGATATCGTTGAGAATCGCTACGTGGGTATGAAATCTCGCGGTTGTTACGAAACGCCCGGCGGAACAATCTTGTTGCGTGCCCATCGCGCCATTGAGTCCATTACACTTGATCGTGAAGTCGCGCATTTGAAAGACGAGCTCATGCCGCGTTATGCCAAACTGATTTACAACGGCTACTGGTGGGCGCCAGAGCGCCTCATGCTGCAAAAAGCCATTGATGAGTCGCAAACGGTGGTCAATGGCGATGTTCGCGTGAGGCTTTACAAAGGTAATGTGACGGTAACTGGAAGGCGGTCGACGGATTCGTTATTTGATGATGCGATTGCGACATTTGAAGACGACGCGGGAAAGTATGACCAAGCGGATGCGGAGGGCTTCATTAAGCTCAATGCGCTTCGCCTAAGGATCGCCGCAGAGCGAGGACGGTCAGCGCTGGGCGATTAGTTTCGTCCGCAATATCGTGTGCTTTGAGTTGTAAGGAAGAAGCTATGAATACCAATACGACGCCGGAAATGGCTATCCATACCAATGTCATGATAGTGGGCGCTGGACTCTCTGGGATTGGTGCTGCGGTCCACTTACAGAGGAGCTGTCCTGATCGAGACTACATGCTCATCGAGCGAAGAGAGGCCATCGGTGGAACTTGGGACCTTTTTCGTTACCCCGGTATTCGGTCTGATTCAGATATGCACACGCTCGGCTATAACTTTAAGCCCTGGCGAGATGAAAAGACCATTGCAGACGGCCCCGCAATCTGGAATTACGTCAATGAAACCGCGGACGAGCATGGCATCCGAGACAAGATCCGTTTTGGGCAAAAAATGGTTGTGGCTTCGTGGTCATCGGAGTCTGCGACTTGGTTATTAACCGTAGAGGCCGGTAACGAGACTGTTTACTACACCTGCAATTTTCTGCTGATGTGTTCGGGTTATTACAACTATGACGCGGGGCATCAACCCGAGTTTAAGGGGCGTGAGAACTTTACGGGAACGTGGGTACACCCGCAGTTTTGGCCAGAAGACTTGGATTATTCGGACAAGAAGGTCGTTGTAATTGGATCGGGCGCGACAGCGATGACCTTGGTGCCAAACATGTCGCTAAAGTCCGAGAAAGTAACAATGGTACAGCGGTCGCCCACTTATGTGGTGTCGCGACCCTCAGTGGATCGGATCGCTAATTTCACGCGAAAAATTCTGCCTTCGAGCTGGGCCTATGGTCTTATTCGATTCAGAAATACGTTGGTGCAACAACTTATCTATAACCGAACGCGCACCCAGCCCGAGAAAGTAGCAACGATGCTGCTTGATGAGGTTGAAAAAGCTATCGGTGATGTTGTCGATGTGAAGAAGCACTTTACCCCGTCCTATAATCCTTGGGATCAGCGATTGTGTTTAGTGCCTGATGACGACTTGTTTACGGCGCTACGCGCAGGAAAAGCTGACGTCGTGACAGACACGATCTCCCACATCGATGAGACGGGTGTGATGACCGAATCCGGTGAGCATGTTGAGGCGGACATTATTGTATCGGCAACGGGCATCGAGCTCCTAAATTTAGGTGGCGCGGACTTCGTCGTGGATGGCAAGCCGATCAACTTTGCTGATGAGTGGACTTACAAAGGCGTTATGTGCTCCAACATACCTAATATGGTCCAGACCTTTGGCTATATTAATGCGTCTTGGACGTTGCGCGCTGACCTTACAGCCGAATGGGTTTGTCGCGTCCTCAATCATATGGATGAATTTGGTTACGATCAGGCCACGCCGCGTATTCCTGAAATCCTTGAACGGACGATGGAGAAGCGATACTGGATTCACGATTTCTCGGCGGGCTACATGCAACGCATGTTGCCGAAGATGCCTCGGCAGGGCACTCAAATGCCATGGGTTAATCCTCAGAACTATCGTAAAGATCGGAAGATGTTCCGTGACACGGCAATTGCCGACGGGGCACTCATCTTCACCTCACGAGAGGTCGAGGGCGATCAGTTGAGAGCGGCCGGGTAGTCACTTTGGATCGTGCTCTGCAAGAGACGTGGATTGACTGCCCATACTGCTGGGAGTCGATCTGCGTGTTGCTAAACCCCGAGGATGTTGGGCAAGAATACGTGGAAGACTGTCAGGTTTGTTGCCGTCCCATTGAGTTTCTGGTCCAGCAGACAGGTATGGGGGAACTGCAGGCATCAGTTTCCTCTGATGGTTAGCAATCTAAAAAATCGATCTATTTTTGTTTTTTAATTGGTTTTACCATTCTTCTTAGGTAAAGCACACTTCTCCTATCACTAACCAGAGAGGAAGAGTGCATGACAAGCTATATCCCTAAAACCGTTTTTCAAACACGCGTTCGCGATGAGTCGATCGCGGGCTCAAACCCATTCAAGTGGCAACCAACGACAACTGGTGAGCTGTTCGCTGGGAAAACCGTAGTTGTGTTTGCACTGCCAGGTGCGTTTACCCCTACGTGCTCCACATCGCACCTGCCGCGGTATGAGGCGCTTTTTGAAGACTTTCAAAAGTATGGTGTTGATGAAGTGGTTTGCGTGTCGGTTAACGATGCCTTCGTTATGTACAAATGGGGTTTAGAGCAGGGCGCGAATAGGGTTCGGCTGATACCTGATGGTAACGGCGAGTTCACCAGAAAGATGGGAATGCTGGTTGATAAATCAAATCTCGGGTTTGGACTCAGGTCTTGGCGTTATTCAATGTTGGTCAACGATGGCGCTATTGAGAAGACATTTGTCGAGCCGGGGCTTGAGGACAATCACGAAGAGGATCCTTTCGAGGTGTCTGACGCTGACACAATGTTGGATTACGTTAAGGCCCGTTACGCCAAGCTCACCAGTAGCGGGGCGATTGACTAAAGCATTAGCGTTAATAAAGCTTCGACATTAGTGGGCTCAGGATTAAGCTAACGTAACTTCGCAACAGAATGCCAGGCGCAAAAAAGCGTGGTGAGCAGTGGACGACATGCTCACAAATTAGGTATCCAGCCTCGGGTAGTTCGAAGCCTAACTCCAGCGTATTCTGTTGTTTCGTTGGACTTCCTGCTAGGCGTATAGTGTGTGCCATGTTGCAAAAGAGGGTGCTATGAGCATCCTCTTTTTTAGTTTATAGCGGGTCTTTTTTAATAGGTGACAAAATGGTGTTGTTTAAACTGATCCAACTAACACATATCAATCGACTACAACGAGGGTGGGTGCTGTTACTAACAGCGGGACTTTTAGCCGCGAGTCATCATCTTGTCGCGCAGGAATCAGCAACGGCCGGAGAGTCCATTGAGGTTAATGTCTTAGCCAAGTCGACAGTCAATTGGAAGGGGAATGCGTTACCTCACTATGCAGAGGGAACGCCTGAGGTTACGGTCGCGAAGGTGACCATTCCTGCCGGGCAAGCCTTGCCACTCCACAAACATCCCTTTATGACTGCGGGGGTCGTTGTGCAGGGGACGATTGAGATTCGCACAGACTCCGGTGACACACACATTGCCCGTGCCGGTGATGCGGTTATAGAGCTCATTAATCAAGCGCACGGTGGTGCTAACATTGGCGATGAAGACGCCATTATTTTGGTTGTTTACGCCGGCATCGAGGGGCAGCCTGTTACGGTACCCCTTTCAACGCCGGATTCGTGAGACCGCGTCAATAAGGGGAAATAAACTAGACCTTCTATTAAGTAGATGAGGGTAGGTTCATAGCAAGCACGTTCCTGACAGTCTCGTTCACGATGGCCACGACATTCATGATTTTTACAGGGTCACCTAGGAACCTTGGTCAGAGAAGTCTGCTCATCTAGCTACGTTTGGAAAAATCTGGCCGTAGACATTTTGTTCGTTAGTCATATTTAGCCAGCCTCTGAGCGAAGCAGTACAGAGCCAAAGACAGTAGGCTTGCCGTTAGTGAAAATCTCGCGATTTAACCGCGAGCTCGCTTAAGGCACTGCTGTGATCGTAGAGTCCGCTCGCAATGACGTGTGTGACACCGTCGCGTGACTCTACGGTGCCTTTTATTAATAGCAGTTGTGCGGTCACCAGAGCCGCTCTAAAGCGCTCTTGAATTTTTGGCCACACGACGACGTTGATATTGCCGGTCTCATCTTCCAGCGTTAAGAAGACAACGCCTGATGCAGTTCCGGGGCGTTGTCTGCAGGTTACCAGCCCTGCGGTGCGAACAAAGCGCTGGCTCCCCATGTTTGTCAGTTCTGATTGTTTACGGCATTGACTGAATGGCTTTTGCTGGCGAAGAAGCGCTAACGGATGCGAACGTAAGGTTAGGCCTGTACTTTGATAATCAAAGATAACGTTCTCTGTGGTTGATGGTGCCGTAATCGTGCCAGCGTCATCGTTGTCATATGTGTGGATTTCAGGCAGTAAAGGGCGTGAATCTTTGACGGCCATGATTGCCCAATGCGTTTGATGGCGGTTGCCCGTAAGCGCTCGTAACGCATCGGCAGCAGAGAGGGCCTCTAAATCACCCTTGTCGAGCCTTGCGCGCCGCTTAATATCAAGGATAGAGACAAACTGACCACTACGACGTGCGTCGATGAGTTGTTCTGCGCCGCGTTTAGTTAGTCCTTTCACTAATCTCAAGCCGAGCTGTATTACGTCCCTTTGCTGTGGTCCACCGTCTATTAAGCGGTGATCCCAGTCGCTAGCATTAACGTCAATGGATAGGCTTTTAACGCCATGTCGCTCGGCGTCTTGTACAAGCTGTGAGGGGGTGTAAAAGCCCATAGGCTGGCTGTTCAAGAGGCCGACGTAAAAAGCACCGGGGTAGTGACGTTTCAGCCACGCTGAGACATAGGCTAATAAGGCAAAACTTGCCGAATGTGATTCAGGGAACCCATAGCCACCAAAACCTTTGATTTGATTAAACAGCTGATCGGCAAAGTCGGGGCTATAACCCCGTTTCAACATGCCCGCTTTTAGCTTGTGCTCAAAGGTCAGCAGCTTGCTGTTACGACCCCAGTTCGTGATGGCACGGCGAAGCGAATCAGCCTCTCCTCCGCTGAATCCTGCGGCGACCATGGCGAGTCGAATCACCTGCTCCTGAAAGATAGGCACACCTAGGGTGCTCTCTAATACAGATTTTATGGCGGGATCTGGGTAAGTGATCGGCTCTAGCCCCGTACGTCTGCGAAGGTATGGGTGCACCATGTCGCCTTGAATCGGGCCAGGCCGGACAATAGCGATCTCAATGACGAGATCGTAAAAGCACTTAGGTTTTAGCCTCGGGAGCATCGACATTTGAGCGCGTGATTCAATTTGGAAGACACCCAATGAATCGCCAGTCTGAAGCATCCGGAACGTTGCCTGATCGTCGCTAGGGATATCTTGGATGCGTGTTATCGAGGGGTTTCTTCGCTGGACGAGCGCTAATGATTTCTTGATGGCAGAGAGCATCCCCAATGCCAAGATATCTACCTTCAACAACCCTAGTGATTCAATATCCTCTTTGTCCCATTGAATAACAGTCCTATCGGGCATGCTGGCGTTTTCGACCGGCACCAAATTTGAAATAGGGCCGCGGCTAATGACAAAACCTCCAACGTGCTGAGATAAGTGTCGGGGGAACCCCAGTATTTGTTGTGTCATGCGCAGGAAAATATCGGCTTGCTGATTACTAGCCTGTATACCTTGCTCTTTAAATTTGGCTGTGAGCTCTCGCTCTCGATTCCACCAGGCGAGTGACTTCGCCAAGTCTTCGACAAAGACAGCGTCCATACCCAGCGCCTTACCAACGTCACGTACAGCACTTCGAGACCTGTAGGTAATAACTGTCGCGGCAAGCGCCGCTCGGCGGCGCGTGTATTTCTGATAGATGTATTGGATGACTTCTTCTCGTCGCTCGTGCTCAAAATCAACGTCGATATCAGGTGGCTCATCGCGCTCGCGAGAGATAAAGCGCTCGAAGAGTAAAGAGACCTGTTCGGGTGAGACTTCGGTAATGTGCAGGCAGTAACAGACAACCGAGTTGGCTGCTGATCCTCGCCCCTGACATAAGATGCCTCGTGTGCGCGCAAAATTGACAATGTCGTACACCGTCAGAAAGTAGTACTCGTAATTAAGCTCGGTAATGAGGGCGAGTTCGCGCTCTATGCGTTCGTAAATAGCGGAGGGGACTCCCTTTGGCCAGCGTTTAGACGCTCCCTGCGTTACACAGTCACGCAAATAGCTATTTGCAGTGTGGCCATTGGGTACAACTTCCTCAGGGTATTCATACCGCAATTCATCCAGGCTGAAGTTGCAGCGTTGGGCTAGACGCAGCGTTTCGCCAATAAGGGTCTGAGGGTAGAGCGGTATGAGTTTATCGAGCCGTCGCAAGTGTTGCTGACTATTCGGCAGTCGAAGCTGACCTAAATCGTGTATTGCCGTGTTATGACGTATTGCAGTGACGACATCGTGCAACATTTTCCGGCTCGCGGAGTGCATTTCAACACTACCGCAAGCAAGTGTTGGAACATGTATCTCATCAGCAAGCGCTTGTATTTCTTCGAGTCTCAGCAAGTCGTCATGCCTTAAGAGTTGATGGATGCCAATCCAAAATCGGTCCGGGCAGCGTCGTGCAAGGGCCTCTGCGTGATGGCGTTCTGCATCAATATCGTCGGGTAGCCAAATGATGAAGCAACGCTTTAAGTGAAAGTAGATATCCCTTAAGTGGGTGAGGTAGTGCCCCTTTTCACTGCGTCGCCGAGATCGACTGATAAGACTGGATAATTCACCGTACGCTACCCGTGAGGGTGCGATAGCAACGAGCTTCAAGCCCTCGCTGACCGTGAACTCACTACCAATAATGAGTTTGAAGTTGAGTTCTTTGGCCGTCACGTGTGCTTTAACGACGCCAGCTAGTGAGCATTCATCGGTAATGGCGAGTGCGGAGTAACCAAGGTGCGCCGCTTGCTCTACGAGCTCTTGTGGGTGCGAAGCGCCCCGTAAGAAGCTGTAATTACTCAGACAGTGAAGTTCAGCGTATGACATTTTAAAAATACTGTATTTTTATACAGTATAAGACTTTTTGAAATAATCCTCATATCACTCTGAGTAGTCGTTCATACTCTGTCAGTGATTTACCAAAAGGAGGGCATCACATGCTCAAGCGACTTGGCGTGTTATCGCTTTTTTTACTCAGTGCTTGTACTGGCTTGCCCGATGGTGTGACGCCAGTTACCGGTTTTGACTCCGAGCGCTATTTGGGTACTTGGTACGAAATTGCGCGTTTGGATCATAGCTTCGAGCGAAACCTTGAGCGTGTTACAGCGACCTATGCGGCTAATGAAGATGGGTCGATTTCGGTATTGAACAAAGGGTTTAACACGAAGAAAGGCGAATGGCGTCAAGCAGAGGGCTTTGCCAAGCCGATGGGGGCTGAAGACGTTGCTCATTTGAAGGTTTCATTTTTTGGGCCGTTTTATGGAACCTACGCGGTCTTTGAGCTGGCTGAAGACTATAGTTACGCATTTGTTGCCGGCTATAACACTGACTATCTATGGTTGTTATCACGTGAGCCTGAGGTAAGTGCGTCGGTGCGAGAGGCATTCCTGACACAAAGCGAGCAACTCGGTTTCGATACGTCTGAGCTGATTTGGCCGACGACACAATAATGTCGATAGAATTGCTAGTGCGTTTGTTACAACTGTAATGGTCGAAGCTTGGGGTCGGAGTTTTCGACCCTTTAATGTTTTACCACTGAGTTTTTTGAGGTTTATCTTGAATTTGTAAGTCTGAGTTCGCCGTCAAAGGTGCCAGGCAGTGCCAGAGTAAAAGCGAGATAAAACGATGAGACAAACGAACAGGATAAAAGTGCAGATTGAGGCGTTGCTTCAGATTTACTACCGCATGGGTACTGATTTCTAGAAGCCTGTTCAAAAGATTTCAGCTTAATTGGTGATAGACAAACGTCACCTGAAAAGGATCCAGGTGACGCTGTATCGATTGCTTACTATTTAGTCTTTAGACGTCAGTAAAACAGGGCGCTGAACACTGAGAAGCTGCCAGTTAGCCTCTGATCGTGTCTGTTGGAAGGCATAAGTGACCTTGCTGCCCTTTGGTAGATCAAGACCTGTCATCGTAATGTCTGCATCGACTCGGCCGCGTTTAGCCCGACCTTTTAAGTTGCAGTTTGCGAGTTCGCCGTGTTCCATCTTATGGAATCGGACGCGCACTTTTTCAGAGGATTGCTGATTACTACTGACGACTTCGCCGCTTAGTATGCAGTCTTGCACTACCTCAGCAGATGCTCCTGAGATGTGCATACCCCCTAAAACGCAGAGGCCTATTACTAAGTTTTTCATTCTTCTCATTTTTATCTCCTTACGCCTCACGGCGTACTATCGCTTCACAGCGTTGTGTTGGTTTTCCACGCTTACTTAGTACCACCTTTGTAACTTAAATGAAATATTTTTGAAATAAAAGAGTAATATTAATGAAATATTTTGCTATTCGAAGACTCCTTGTAGAAACCAGCAGCGATTGTGTCGGTCTTGGAATATCCAGACCGGCTGGCCTGCACTTGTTTTTGCAATGTAATAATCTCGACTTGTGGGTTGGCTCCACCAACAGTCTTCGAGACGCTCCGGTCCACTAATAATCTCCAGTGCATCCATCCAATACAGTTGGTTACCGCGCTGGCTAATCGGTTGCGGTGACTTGAGTAACCAAAAAGGTCTACGCAAGTTTTTTGTCTTGGCTGTCGCTGTGTCGAGTTGATTAGGATCTACAAATGAGCAGTGCTCAGGTAAGTGCTCTGTACGTTCATAAACATGTGACACTGCTTGGAAGCCCAATCGACTGCGCAAACGGTCGATGAGTTGCGATAAAGGTTCTTGGTGTTTGGACTCGAGAAACAGATCTTGCGTTGTGAGCTGCGCCAAGCTGAGCTCGCAGGCTGTGAGTGAAATGCCTTCGATCAGATCATCAAATTGAAGTCTTTCTAGTTTTAAGCGTGATTGCTCTAACCAACGATTAGGGTTGTTATGACACTCACTGCTGTGTACGTGTAGTTGAGGGCTTTCACCTTGGACTGCAATGAAATTCCAGCGTATGTGCTGTGTTTGCAGCTGAGTATTTCTCAAGAACTGCGAGAAGCCCTGAAGTAATTGCTCCATGGGGTAGATGAGTTCTTGATTGTTTGTAGATCCGTAGCCCAGCCAGGCAATATCGCTGTATTCAGGCTCGGGGTGGAAGTCTTCTATTGCGACTTCAACCCGACATAAAAGTCGATCAACCCAGTTGCAGAACGCCTGACTACAGCGTCGCTTTAGGCTCTCTGGAGGGAGTGCTAGGAGTTCACCGAAGCGATGAATGCCGGCTTTGTTGAGCGCAGAGATATCTTTCTCAAATGTATCAAGTCGGTGAAGGGCAATGGGCTCCAGCCGTGCCTCTAGCGATGCGCCTTCAGCGAGTTGCGATGCTTCGGAGGTGAGGTTGGTTTGACTGAACAGCCAGGCGCTTTCCTGACTTGGTCCTATACCCATATGTGTAGTAAAGCCACGCCGGTCGAGTTCGGCGGTGATATTTTCGAGTAAGTGCTCTAAACCGCCATGGACCAATAAGCAGCGACCGATTTCTAATTGAAGGCAGTTGCCTTGCCATAGCGTAAGGGTAGGGGTAATTGAATAGGCCCATTGCCGAAGGCGCTTGAGCACTTTGAGCTCTTCTTCAGGGGCTCTGGATAGCAGTTTAAGCGGATGACCACTGAGTAAACCGCTTACAGTGGATTGTTTGAGCCCCGGTGTTACCCCGAGTGCCTCGACCTCATCGTCGCAGGTAACGGCGCGCTGTCCCTCAATGACCACACGTAAAACATCGTCATTACACATGGGCTTGGATGCCAATGCTTCAAGGGGGAGTTTTGGGAAGTGTAAGCAAAGCCAGAGCACTTGGGGCGCCAATATACTGTTTATTTATACAGTATATTGATGGGTTCTGTAGAGCAAGTGGTGCATTACATTTGTTAGCCTGCCGCGCGGATTTGCACTTCACCCATTTCTCATAAACTCAGGCCTTGAAAGCTAGGACCTCATAAATCTATGTCTTAAAAATTCCAAGACTCATAGCCCCCAGGGCTCATAAACCAAGCCCTCGCAGGATAACTGCGCGACTTTCCGCTGGGTCTATCACCATATCGATCTCGAGGTAGGTCGCCGCTTCGGTGGCACGACCTTTTTGATACATCTCTGCAACGAGTTTTTCATACAGCGCATCGCGCGTTTCACCGGCAGGCGTCGCTTCCAGCTCTTTTTTGAAGCCTAATCGAACAGCGCCTTCAAG
>CBFHHL010000007.1:0-5317 GCA_965655685.1 Luminiphilus sp. | reverse complement strand
TCTTTAAAGAGGCGTTTTAGAAAGAAACCGCTGTTAATTCAGCAGGAGACTCGCTTACAGGTCATAGCCGCGCTCATCGTGGAGCACAAGGTCCAAACCTTCCGTTTCTTCTTCATCATCGACCCGAAGACCAACAAGGCCGTCAACTATTTTCAGCAGCACCCAGCTGCCTATTAGGGCAAATACAAAGGTCACAACGACACCGAAAATCTGTATGTAGAGCTGACCACCCATTGAGCTCACGCCATCAGAGAAACCGTTTCCACTAAAGATCCCAATTGACGGGGCTGCGAAAACACCGATCAAGATGGTACCCAGAATGCCACCCACACCGTGGACGGGAAATACGTCGAGGCTATCGTCAATCTTAAGCGTATTCTTCAGCGTAATCGTCGCGAAGTAACAAACCACTCCCGCGGACAACCCAATCAACACAGCGGCAGCGGGACCCACAGAGCCTGACGCTGGCGTGATAGTCCCCAGCCCAGCAACCATGCCAGTAACAATACCGAGAACCGAGGGCTTGCCGTGTCGTAGCCATTCCATGCCCATCCAAGCCAAAGAGCCGCAAGCAGCAGAAAGGTGTGTGACCAGCATGGCCATTGCCGCACTGTTATTTGCTTCAAGCGCTGAGCCAGCGTTAAAGCCGAACCAGCCCACCCAGAGCATGCCTGCGCCGGTGACAGTCATCGTCAGGTTGTGTGGCGGCATCGCAGTATGACCAAAGCCGCGTCTAGGTCCCATCATTATCGCAGCAACGAGGGCTGCAACTCCCGCTGTGATGTGAACCACTGTCCCCCCTGCAAAGTCCTGCAGGCCCATGCTACCGAGCCAGCCACCGCCCCATACCCAGTGGCAGACTGGCGCATAAACCAACAGCATCCAAGCCGCGCTAAATAGCAACATAGCGGAGAATTTCATTCGCTCTGCAAAGCCACCCACGATAAGCGCGGGAGTAATAATCGCAAACGTCATTTGAAACATAACAAACAACGTTTCAGGAATACCGTTACGCATCGAATCCATTGAGACATTAGCGAGAAACACATTCCCCATATCGCCCACGTAGGCGCCAGGTTCAACCCCGTCAGTGCCAAACGCAATCGAGTAACCAGCGAAAAACCAGAGCAGAGACATCAGCCCTGTGATGGCAAAACATTGCATTAGCACCGACAGTACGTTCTTTGCGCGCACAAGGCCCGCGTAAAAGAGAGACAACCCGGGAATGGTCATGAATAGCACCAGTGCTGTAGCGGTCAACATCCACGCCGTGTTGCCTGTGTCTGCGGCGAAGCTAGGCTGAGCAAAGGCAAGCAGCGAGGGAACGAGTGTGACTGTGATCGTTGTATTAGTCTTATTCACCAGATGGCTCTCCATTTTGAACAGCGCCGAATAATGTCATAACGAGCCTAACCTTGCGACCTCCTTATCTCGTACTTCGTCCACCTCGTCAGGGTTTTTATCCTTCAATGATGGGTTTATGCTCTGCATCCATTCACTTCAGTCAGCGGTTTGTTTCATGAGATTTCCTAAGGTATCTACCCTGCTCATCGCTCTTCTTGGAGCCCTCACAGGTCAATCCGTTCAAGCCGACCCAAAATCTGTCATTCTCATCATTGGCGACGGTTTCGATGACGTACACGTCACCATGGGCCGCAACTATCTATCAGGTCAGAGCGGTACTTTAGTGCTGGACACCATGCCTTTCAGGGGTGCAGTCCAAGTCGAAACAGTGGACGACAACGGCACGCCAATCTACGTAGCAGACTCTGCCAATACGGCGACAACACTCGCCACAGGTGTTGTGACGCGTATTGGACGGGTAGGAAAAGATCGTAATGATGAGTCGGTCGTTACCGTCCTTGAGGCCGCTGCAGCAGCGGGCTACAAAACCGGCATTGTTAGCACTGCCTCAGTCACCGATGCCACGCCTGCGTCATTTGCCGCCCATGTAGGGATACGCGCTTGTGAAAACCCTGTCGCTATTCGTGGTGGTGAGAAATACGGTGTCACGTTCCCTGGTTGTCCCAAAGACCTTGAGGAAAATGGCGGTGCCGGGTCGATCGCCGAGCAGCTAGCAGAGGCCCAGGTCGATGTCATTTTAGGCGGTGGTATGTCGCATTTCGCTGCAAAACATGATAGCAACCCGACAGCACTCGACAAAGCGATTGCATCAGGCGTCACGGTTTTAACATCGGCTAAGGAGCTGGACTCAGCTTATGACGGTCGAGTCATAGGCCTTTTTTCCGACGACACAATGCCCGTGAAGTGGCAGGGCTCTGACGGGAGGTCTGCTGAAGATATCGAGCGCAGCTGGCTCAATCTCGCCTATCAAATGATGGGCTCTATTACAGCGCCCGAGACCATTGCCTGCGTGGATAATCCGGCTTTTGCGTCGATGCCGACGCTGGATGCGATGACACGTTTTGCAATTAATCATTTGAATCAGGAGAGCGAGAAAGGCTTTTTCCTGACGATTGAATCGGCATCGATCGATAAGAAAAGCCATCTTAGAGACCCCTGTGGCTCGATCGGTGAGATTGCCCAATTAGAACAGGCCCTAGCTGCGGCACTCGAGTACGCGCAGAGTCACCCAGACACCCTGATCATGGTGACCGCTGATCACTCGCAGGCAGCTCAGATCGTTCCGGATCCCACGTTGTACACAGGAGTCCCCATCCCGGTCTTCAGCCCGGGCAAAGTTGCCCGTATCGAGACGCCCGAGGGTTCGATCATGCGCATCAACTACGCGACCAACAACATACGCTCAGAGGAGCATACGGGCGCCAACGTACCGCTGTTTGCCAACAAGGAAGGCAGTGAGGTGCTAACACCGTTCATGCGCCAGCGCGAAATTTACCAATCAATGATGCAATACCTGGAGTTGTAACCATGACCTTAAGAACCATCGACGGAAAAGACGTCTCTAAAATCTGCCTTGGAACCATGACTTGGGGTCAACAGAACACCGAAGCCGAGGCGCATGAGCAAATTTCCTATGCCTTGGATCGTGGCATCAACATGTTGGACGCCGCTGAGATGTATCCTGTTCCCCCCCGTGCTGAGACACAGGGACGCACCGAGGAATACATTGGCACCTGGTTTAAGAAAACCGGGTTGCGCGACAAGTACATACTCGCTACGAAAGCGGCCGGGCCCAATCCGGAGTTCCACTACCTGCGAGGAGGCCCTCGCTTCACTCGAGAGCAGCTGGTGGAAGCTGTTGACGGGTCACTGCGACGGCTTCAGACTGATTGCATCGATCTTTATCAGCTCCATTGGCCCGATCGCTACACGAACTTCTTCGGGCAACGCGGTTACTTACACCGCGAACAACCAGAGACACCCATTGATGAGACACTGCGTGCACTTCAGGAACTCGTTGCAGCAGGAAAGATAAAAACAATCGGTCTATCGAACGAGACGCCCTGGGGAACAATGAAGTTCTTAGAGCTTGCGGATCGTGAGGGCTTGCCGCGCGTGGAGAGCATTCAAAACCCCTACGGACTGCTGAACCGAACCTATGAAATCGCGATGGCAGAAGTATCGCATCGCGAAGATGTGGGGCTTCTCGCCTACTCGCCGCTCGGTATGGGGCTGTTAACCGGCAAATATCGTCACGGTGCCAAGCCCGAGGGTTCAAGAATGGCCGTGTTCGAGCGTTTTACGCGCTATGACGGCAAAGAAACCCTTGAGGCCACCGAGCAATACCTTCAGCTTGCTGACGAGCACGGTTTGAATCCTACCCACATGGCGCTGGCATTCGTTAATACGCGACCGTTTGTTCTATCTAATATTATCGGCGCCACCAGCATGGACCAGCTGAAAATGAACATCGACAGCCTTGACGTAACGCTAACCAAAGAGGTGTTGAAAGGCATTGAGGCGATACAGCAGCGAATCCCCAATCCTGCGCCTTAGGCGCTCTAATCGATCTGAGGTGCTAATGGTAGTGGGTATCTCGGATCCACCTTGAGCGTTGAGCGCCCGTAAGTGCCCTTCCAGTGCCGTTAGTACCTCTGGCGCACCGTGTATCTCAGGCGCAGCGGCAAACACAGCGTTTGACTCCGACCTCTCGGGTGCTCAGATGAGCGTACCCAAGGGGCGCGCATTAGAGTGCTACCGTCCCACTTTGCCCCTCAGACGCTGCCCGCTTGGCTTCTTGTATTAGGCAGTAACGGAGGTACTCCCTACGTCTGGGTCTGAGGGAAGAGCCATGTCAAACGCAAATTCATAGCCTAACCGCTGACGTGTTACGAGCCCGAGCGTCGCAGTGCGAACAGCTGCTCGCAGAGCACTGAAGAATAGCGCTAAGTTGTGCCGGCGGGGGTCTTATCCACGGACCCATTCGCCCTTAGCGCGCGAGCGAGCGGTGAAATCGCAGACATTAGCGAATCCTTGCAGCACCTGATTGCAGATCACTTACATATTGATCCAACTATTGCGCGCACGAACTCTAAATTGCGTTTCGCGCCATCTGAGCACCGCGCTATCCGGGAGTATTTCTATCACCGTAAAAGCACCAACACGCTGACGCTCTTTCAAAACCTTTCCATTTAGAGTGACCCAAGAAGTACCAACAGGGTCATAACGATGCTCGCTGTAGATGAGCGACGGGATCTCATCTTTGATTTGCTGCGACAGCGTCTCTAGCAAGGGCTCGGAGCTCTCAACAAGGGGATTTACACCCAGCTCATTCCGCGCTGCTGCAAGTATGTCCGCAAAATCGACTGGCGGCGCCTCATTTTGCTGCACAGTTGCGCGCGCGGGTGTGTTGTCGTCCCGAACGGAAGGAGCTCCTGCACCTGACAGCGGATTAGGCGCCCTTTCGTCAACACCCGCTGCACCATTTCGAACGCTGAGAGACCCATCGCGGTTTCTACTTGCTGGAGACCCCGCCTCCTGGTCTGCCATTTGACTCACTTCCTCGTTAAGGGCTTGGTAAATCGCTTTGAGTTCATCCGCACTTGCTGGCGCTTTAGGGGGTTCCATTCGTCTCGCAAAGTTGGATGATGCAGGGCCTTCAGAATCCGAATAGCTTTGCTTTTCAGGCATTGGTTTAACATTCGTCTGCGCTACAGAAATCTCGGTCATTGCTGGGGGCACCGCCACAGAAGATCTGGAACTTGAGGTGCCCGACAACGCCACTGCGGGTGTTGCATTTGGCTCCAACGTCCCTCGACTGTCCTCACGGGTGCCGCTCACTGTTGTGCCTGACATCTCAGAGGTTTGAGCCAGCAAGGGCGAAGTTGTGTCCGGCGACCAAAAGACGTAAAGCAAAACACCAACTGCGATCAAAACGACACCCACATATGCG
>CBFHHL010000006.1:0-7823 GCA_965655685.1 Luminiphilus sp. | reverse complement strand
GTGGGGGCTCGGGCGTATCCATATGGAGATCTTTGAGGAGACGGCAGAGCATAAGCTTATCCAACCGACGTTTATCACGGCATATCCCACTGAAGTCTCGCCGCTTGCGCGCCGAAACGATGAGAACCCAGATATTACCGACCGTTTTGAGTTCTTTGTGGGCGGACGTGAATTGGCCAATGGCTTCAGCGAGCTAAACGATGCGGAGGATCAGGCCGATCGTTTCAGGGCTCAAGTGGCTGCAAAAGATGCGGGTGACGACGAGGCGATGCACTTTGACCATGACTATGTGCGTGCATTGGAATATGGATTGCCGCCCACAGCGGGCGAGGGAATCGGTATCGATCGACTAGTGATGCTTTTGACCAATGCCGCATCGATTCGCGACGTCATTTTATTCCCGCATATGCGCCCAGAGTAAATTTGTCACACTTTTTGAAGAAAAGTCTGTATTCTGCGCCCATGAAAGCGCGCCACAAATCAGCCGGTTTACTGGGTTTCTCAATTGTCTTGCTATCGATAGCGGGCTGCCAGTCCCTGCCCGCAGAGAACGCGTCGTCAGAGAGTGATTCTCCTGAGGTAGATAGCGAGCAGGTGGCAGTGGCTGAACTGAATATACCCAAATCCGTTACGGAAGCTGAGTGTAATTGCGAGGCTTTGGTCGTGGAGGTTGAAGAAACGTACTTTGACCGTGGGATTCGCGCCCTGGCTGCGAGAGATTATGTTCAAGCGCTGCAGTATTTTGAGGCACACCGTGACGCCGATGACGTAAATGCTGCAAGAGAAGCCGAGATTGGCCTGGCCTTCATAGCAGTATTACAGGCGGACAGCCGTGATCCGAGTAATTCCCAAGCACTTGACGATCGTGCAGAGGTCATTTCTCTAGCGCTGTCTTTACTGACGCGTCTTGAAGATAAAGTTTCAGCACTCGGAAAAGCTAACAGTAGACTGGTCGATGATCTGAAGAAGCGGGAGGCTGTGCTAGAGCGGCTTCGCGAGCTTACGTTGGGCCAATTGGAAGACTGACATCGAATCGTGAGCCCTCTCCGGGCGTTGAGGTCAGCTCGATGTTACCGCCCAACATGTCGCAAAAGTTACTCACAATGGCAAGCCCGAGCCCAGTACCGCCATAGTTCACACTGGTTTTGCTATCAGCCTGCACGAACGCCTGGAAAACCTTAGCCTGCTGCTCCTCTGTCATTCCAATTCCGCTGTCGGCAACGCTCAGTAACAGCTGATCGTCCTCGACCTTTGCAATTACAGTGATGACGCCATTCTTGGTGAACTTGCAAGCATTCGAGAAGAGGTTAGTTAAGATTTGCTGGACCTTTGCTGCGTCGCTTGCCACTTCGATGTTTTTGGCGCCCTCAACCTGCAAATCAAGTTTGTTGTTGTTTTGGGCAAGCAGCGGCGACAGCGCGTCACACACTTGTACAACCAGTCCTGCCGCGTTGAAAGGATCAAAACTGACAGACATTTTACCTGTCTCGATCTTCGAGAGATCGAGTATGTCGTTGATCAGAGTCAGTAATTGCCTGCCCGAAAAAATAATGGTGGTTAGGTCGTGATTGAACTGATCACGGTCAATTTCAACGCCGTCACTCAGTTCATCTTGCAACATTTCGGAGTAGCCGATAATCGCGTTTAGTGGGGTCCGTAACTCATGGGATACGTTAGCAAGAAACATGCTCTTTGCTTCGTTCGCTGCTTCTGCATCAGAGCGTGCATCGTTCAAGTCCGACATGGCGGTTTGAAGCGAGGCCGACATCTCATTAAACGTTTGTGCAAGATTGGCGATTTCGCCCGCATCGCGATTTTCATCGATGCGGTGGGTCAGATCGCCAGCACCAAATTTTTCAACACCGACGCGAAGTCGGAATAGTGAGGCGTTCGTGCTGCGTATCAGTGTTAAGATGAGGGCTAAGGTGATCGTAATTGAGCTGATGAAAGCGATGATCGTGATACGGTCAGTCAGTTGTATCGTGTTGTCGATGACCTCCGAGCGCTTGAGGGCAACGTTGTTGTGTCGATCGGACAGTGCTCGCAGATACTCTACGGTATTGTCATAGATATTGGGCGACAGAGACGTAGATACAGCGGCGTCGTTATAGTTGCTATAAAATAGCATCCATTCGTTTATCAGATCGGCCGCTGGCTTATAGAAGGCTCTAAACGCCGCTTCCGTCTCGGCATTACTCAACCCTCCGAGCGCTCTCAACTGGTCGGAGATGGCAGTCAGCTCTTCGTTCGCTTGCTCTCGCTGATTCTCTCCAATCGGCGCGTTGGTTTCACGAAGCGCGGCTAGTACCTGCACTCGTTGGTTTTCGGTCGCAAGACCTTGTTCAATATTTCTAACGAGCGTAGTTGCCTCGGTTGCGTCACGATACGCAAGCACACTCTCGCTTCGCGCGTAGCTTCCCCAGAGGTGCGTGCCGACATTAAAAGCGAACAGTAGCAAGATCGATCCTGAGGCCAGATACAGTCGAGCTCGAAGACCCAAGCGCACCGTAATCACGATGTTGAAGCCTCGAGGAATTGGTAAATCTTTGCCAGTAGTACTGGGAAGTTGATCGGTTTGGTTTCGTACTCACTGCAGCCAGCACTCATCGCGCGTTCACGATCGGCGGCCATGGCATGTGCTGTTAGTGCAATGATGGGTATGTGAGCAATCTCAGGGTCCACCTTTGCTTGTTCACAGGCCCCCCAACCGTCGAGCACGGGAAGTGTCATATCCATGAGAACAACGGCAGGTAATTCGTCTCGCATCATATCGAGTGCCGTTAGCCCATCGGCGGCGCTAATAACCCGAAGGCCCGCCCTCGTAAGACGACGGGTCAACATATCTCGGTTGATTTCGTTGTCTTCAACAAGCAGTACGGCAGCCTTAGTCATTGAATGCGTTCCCCTTAATCGGAAATACGGAAAGGGTTTCCTCAATACCTTTTGGTTTCAAACTACGAGAAGCGCCCACGTCGAAGTGTCGTGCGTTTAAGCAGCTGAGAGTGCGCTCAGATACCAGTATTTCGTTGGGCAGGGCCGCGTCTTCTATACGTGATGTGATGTTGACTTCATGTCCAACAAAGCCGTACTTCGACCGTCGTTCGGAGCCAATATTACCGGCGACCACCTCCCCGGTATTAAGTGCAATGGCCATTTCGATTTCGGGGAGACCATCCTCAAGATTTTGGTGATTAATCTCGTCCATTGCAGCTTGCATGGCGATGGCGCAGGTGACGGCGCGTTGTGCGTGATTCGCCATATTACTAGGGGCGCCAAAGGCGGCAAGAACCGCATCACCCAGAAACTCATCGATGGTGCCACCGTGTTCAAGGATGATATCGGTCATCTTGCCAAGGTACCGATTAAGGAGTTTGACGACCTGCTCGGGTGGAAGGTGCTCGACGAGTGTTGTGAAGCTTCGGATATCACTCATCATGAGGGTCACACTCCTCAAGTCCCCACCCAGTTTAAGTCCCTCGGGACTCTCAAGGATCTCATCGACAATGGCGTCTGATATGTATCGACCGAAAGTCTTGCGAATAAAAAGCTCGCGCTTTTCCAGTTGCTCTCGGTATTGCTCCTCTTTGTCATGCCAACGCTTTCGCTCAAGCCCCGACTTGATTCGGGCATTCAGCAAGACCGAGTTCACAGGCTTTAGCAGATAGTCATCAGCGCCAACTTGAATGCAGTCAACGATCTGATCCATATCCTGGCGCCCGGAAATCATAATTACCGGAATCGCTCGAAGATGATCGCTTTGCTTAATTCGAGCGAGCACCTCCTTTCCATTAATATTCGGCATAACCAAGTCTAACAAGACTAAATCAACGGCCTCATTTTCAAGCAAGCTTAGCGCTCGCATGCCAGTATCGGCGGTTATGACCGAGCAATTCATTTTCCCTAGGAGTCGGGACATAAGGTCGAGATTTTCCGGGAGATCATCAACTACCAGAATCGAACAGCCCTCGAAGGTATCGAGTGGTCGAACCGATTTTGCGGAGGTTTCGGGCGTCTGAGTCGAGGCGCTGAGCGAATCTGCGATATCTTGCACCTGCTTTCTAATCGCATGGGGCAGATCGCTGTCGAGCTCTAGTACCATTTCGGCATAACCCAATACGGCAGCCACTGAGTTCAATAGATCATGGCGATTAGTGCTTTCATCTTTGGCAACAACGTTAAAGCGATCGAGCGCCAGGAGCAGCGCATCGACGTCCTCCGTAAGCTCGCCTTCAGACGTATCTCGAAGCTTTTGCAGTTCGGGGGTTGCTGCCCTGCTGAGCTCAATAACGGCATTTAATGCAGGTTCGGCCACAAAAATTGAACCAATTCGTAGTTTTAATCGTGTATGGAGTATACCGCGCCTAATACTTTCGACCAGTGGGGATAGGCGAACGGCAAACCTTCAGTTAGAATTGTGAATAGTACACAAAAGGTGAGAGTTCATGCTTGATCAAGTCGAAATTTTTCATGGTCTAAGTCGCGAGGAGTTGGCGGCACTTGAAGCGTCAAGTTCGTCGGAGTCGTACTCTAAAAATACGGTTGTAATCCAGGAGAATGAGCCGGCAGATGCGCTGTTCGTGATCGAGTCAGGCCGCGTAAAAGTTTATTGCAGCGATAAGAACGGCAAGGAGTTCATTATGAACTCTTTGGGTGTGGGCGATTACTTTGGTGAGTTGGCTTTGCTAGACGACTCGGCACGCTCAGCGTCAGTTAGAACCGTTGAACCCTGCCAGTTCCGTATTGTTAAAAAAGAAGACTTCTCGAAGGTGCTCACCGATAACCCTGGAATAACGCAGCAATTACTAGGCAACCTTGCTGCGCGTGTTCGCAAGCTCACGACCGACGTGAAAAATCTTGCGCTGCAGGATGTATATGGCCGCGTTGCTAACGTTCTTATGGATCTGTCGCACGAGCGTGGTGACGGGACGCTGTTTGTACCTGAGAAATTGACACAGCAGGATATCGCTGACCGCGTTGGTGCTTCACGCGAAATGGTAGCAAGAATCCTCAAGGATCTGACGATTGGCGAGTACATTCGCTTCGAAGGACGCCATATCGTCATCAATACTCGCCTGCCGGCTAAGTACTGACAGTTACGCAAATGGCACGGTAGCCTTACTGGCGACCCTCGACTTTCTTAACTATCGCACGAAGACGGCCGTCGTCCATCGCCACCGCGATGGTTGTCCCTTGTTCTACTTGTTGGGTAGATCGCACGACTCTCCCTGATTCATCGGTGATGATCGCGTATCCGCGTTTCAGGGTTGCGCTCGGACCCAAGGTTTCAAGGAGAGTCGAGAGATGTTCAACCTGTCGCCTGTTATCTCGAAGTACTTTGGCTATCTGCCCGGGCAGTCCGCTCGTTAGACTATGGATCGTCTCCTGTCGTTGATTGAGGAGTTTTCTAGGCGTGGCGCTTTGTAGGCGAGTATTTAACTGCGCAAGGGGATGTTTTGTTGCGGTTAATCTTCTTTGAATTAGCGACGTGGCACGATCGCAGTTAGACGATATTTTGTTTTGCAGAAGCGCAAGCTGCTGGCTTGGATGTCTAAGTCGTGCAGCTAGGCTTTGAACGTGTTGTCTGTGATCACGAACAATACGGGCGGTCATTGCGTCGAGCTGAGCTATGGCCATGTCGATCCGCTGTAACCACTCCTGGCTATCGCGCGTCACGAGCTCGGCTGCTTGCGAGGGCGTGGCTGCCCTAAGATCTGCGACGAGATCGGAAATGCTGTAATCGATTTCGTGACCAACAGCTGAGACAACAGGTATCTCAGAGCGGGCAATTGCTCGCGCTACGACCTCTTCATTAAAGGCCCACAGGTCCTCAAGTGAGCCACCGCCGCGACCAACGATAAGAACATCCAGTTCGCGCTCGCCGTTGTGTACTTGCGCGTTTGCCGCATCGATCGCTTCAGCAATTTGCGCAGCAGAGCCGGTGCCTTGAACCTGGACCGGGTATATGGCGATGTGGCTCGAGGGTGATCGCCGACCAAGCACACTGATAATGTCTTCGACGGCAGCACCTGTAGGTGAGGTAACCACTCCGATGCGCTCACAATGGGGGGGAATGGCTTTCTTGCGATCCTGTTCAAAAAGTCCCTCTGACTGAAGTTTCTGCTTCAAAACCTCCAGTGCGCGCTGAAGCGCACCATCGCCTGAGGCTTCCATGTGATCAACCATTAACTGGTAGTTCCCACGAGCTTCGTAGATCGACAGGAGGCCTCTGACGATCACGGAGTCTCCCACCTTTGGCTCAAAGCGGACCCGGATGTTGGCACGCCGAAACATGGCGCAGCTGAGCTGGGCGCGATCGTCTTTCAGGCTGAAGTACCAATGACCGGAACTCGGTTTCGACAGGTTACCTATTTCCGCCTCGACACAGACTTCACCTAATTGATTCTCAAGCAACGACTTCGCCTTCCGGTTAATTTCACTCACGCTAACGGGCGTTGGTTTGGGTAGTGACATGGAATTCTTAAGAACCTGTCCACATTGTTCGAAATAGTGCTTAAGCGTACAATATTGGGTTTACACAAAGCGACAACCACGAGGTATTGATGTTACGTATCGCTCAAGAAGCGCTGACATTTGACGACGTTCTCCTACTTCCCGGGTATTCGGAAGTCACTGCCAAGGACGTCTCGCTGGTTACTAAACTGACGCGCAACATCAGTTTGAACCTTCCGCTTGTCTCAGCCGCCATGGACACCGTTACAGAGTCCCGATTGGCGATCGCGTTGGCGCAAGAGGGCGGTATTGGAATTGTTCACAAAAACCTGACCGTCCAAGAGCAGGCCGAACAGGTGCGTCGGGTGAAGAAGTTTGAAAGTGGCGTCGTTAAAGACCCGATCACTATCGACCACACAGCTACGATTGCAGAGCTTATCGAACTCACACGTGCTAACGGGATATCGGGCGTGCCTGTCATGAAAGACGGTGATCTTGCTGGTATCGTGACGCGCCGCGACCTTCGTTTTGAGACCGATACTTCCCAGTCTATTTCGGCCATTATGACGCCTCGTGAGCAGTTGGTGACGGTCAAGGAGGGTGCCTCGTCTGACGAAGTACAGCGATTACTGCATCAGCACCGTATCGAGAAAATTCTGGTTGTTGACGATACGAGTGCGCTTGCAGGTCTGATAACGGTTAAGGATTTCGATAAGGCTGAATCCTTCCCTCATGCCTGTAAGGACCAATATGGACAGTTACGCGTTGGTGCATCGGTTGGCACCAGTGCCGATACAGACGAGCGAGTGGGCGCTTTGGTAAGTGCTGGCGTCGATGTGCTAGTGGTTGATACCGCACACGGGCACTCGTTGAATGTGCTTAATCGTGTCCGCTGGATTAAAGAAAACTTTCCGTCCGTTGATGTCATTGGTGGCAATATCGCGACGGCTGACGCCGCGCGCGCTCTTGCCGATGCAGGCGCCGATGGTGTGAAGGTGGGTATCGGTCCAGGTTCGATTTGCACAACACGCATCGTCACCGGCATGGGCGTTCCGCAAATCAGTGCAGTGGCGAATGTTGCCGAGGCGTTGGCTGATACCAATATTCCTCTAATCGCTGACGGAGGTATTCGCTTTTCTGGTGATATTTCAAAGGCGCTTGTTGCGGGTGCGCACTCAGTCATGCTTGGCGGTATGTTCGCCGGTACTGAAGAAGCGCCGGGTGAAGTTGAGCTCTACCAAGGTCGAACCTACAAGTCTTACCGCGGAATGGGGTCCATTGGTGCAATGGCGCAAAAGCAGGGTTCTTCTGATCGGTATTTCCAGGATTCCAGTCAAGGCTCTGAAAAGCTTGTACCCGAGGGCATCGAGGGC
>CBFHHL010000005.1:0-1762 GCA_965655685.1 Luminiphilus sp. | reverse complement strand
GTTGGGGAGATTTCTAAGCTATTTGTTGACTCAGGTGTGCTGGTGCTCTCTAGCTTTATCTCGCCCTATCTACGTGACCGTGAGCTTGTGCGGCAGATTCACGAGGAAGCGGGAATGGCATTTATTGAGGTCTTTGTCGATTGCAGCTTGGAAGCGGCGGAGTCGCGTGATCCTAAAGGGCTTTACAAAAAAGCTCGAGCTGGCGAAATCAAAAACTTCACGGGCATTGACGATCCTTATGAGGCACCCGCAAGTCCGGAAATTCACCTTCGGACTGATCTGCAGACCCTTGAGCAAGAAGTCACACAAATCATCGAACAGCTTCGTGAACAAGGTCTTATTCCTAAGTAACTGAGACTTGCAATGGCGGCGCAGAAGCGCACCGCAAAACTGTGATGTGTACTGAGACTTATCACCGAGCAAAAACAACCCACTGGTTAGCCCTAAAGAGAATCAAATGAGCTTGATTAAACCCCATGGTGCTGAGGCACTGACACCCAGAATAGTATCGGATCAGCGTAAAGAAGAGCTTGTGGAGGAGGCCACTGGTCTTGCTTCAATAATGGTTTCATCGGCAGCCGCAGCTAATGCGGTGATGCTGGGCGCTGGCTATTTCACACCCTTGTCCGGTTATATGAATCGCGCTGATGCAATTAAGGTCGCCCGCGATCTAGTGACGACCGAGGGGCTATTCTGGCCTGTTCCTGTGCTCAATATGGTTGCCGAATTTAACGGCGAAGTCGGCAATCGTATAGCGCTCAGAGACCCGAACGTGGATGGAAATCCCGTGTTGGCAGTGATGACTGTGACAGGCGTCGATACGCTATCAGACGATGATATGTCGCTTATGACCCGCGAGATATTTGGCACTGAGGATCCTGCGCACCCGGGTGTAGCGACCTTTAATAACCAAGGCCGAGTGCTCCTGTCTGGCCCGATCGAAGTTTTAAACTATTCCTATTTCCAAGCGGACTTCCCCGACACATTTAGAACAGCCATGGAGATTCGCGATGAGATCGCATCGCGCGGGTGGCAGCGTGTCGTAGCTTTCCAGACGCGTAACCCAATGCATCGTGCACATGAGGAGCTGTGCCGCATGGCTATGCAAGACCTCGATGCTGACGGTATTTTGATTCACATGCTTCTGGGCAAGTTAAAGGAGGGTGATATCCCGGCAGACGTTCGCGATAATGCGATCCGCACCATGGTCGATCATTACTTCCCAGAGAACACTGTGATGGTCACAGGCTACGGCTTTGATATGCTCTATGCGGGACCGCGTGAGGCGGTTTTACATGCCTTGTTCAGGCAGAATGCTGGGTGCACACAGCTCATCGTTGGTCGTGACCACGCAGGCGTTGGCGACTATTACGGTGGTTTTGACGCCCAAACAATTTTTGACGAGCGAGTGCCTGACGGAGCGCTGGAAATCGACATCTATCGTGCAGATCACACGGCTTACAGTAAAAAACTGGACCGCGTTGTCATGATGAAGGACGCACCCGATCACGATAAAGAAGACTTCATTTTACTTTCGGGAACCAAGGTCCGTGAAATGCTGGGCCAAGGTATCGCACCACCACCCGAGTTTTCGCGCCCCGAGGTGGCAAAGATTCTGATGGACTACTATCAAGCGTTGGACGCTTGATCAGCTGAATCATAAAGGCGTCTTGCGATCGCAATAAGGCGCCTGATTCCTTCCTCCACCATCCCAGGATCACCTGCATAGTTGATCCTCAAGCATTCGTTAGCGTGTTGCCAT
>CBFHHL010000004.1:0-3409 GCA_965655685.1 Luminiphilus sp. | reverse complement strand
CGCAGCGCTCATCCTGCTTTCGGGGCTATTGCTTTGGGATGTGCAATCGCGCATTAAAGGCTCTAACGAGCAAGTAACCCAGCAATTCGAAACTACCTTTCAAAGTGATGCATCGCGTCGTGCGGGCATGCGGGAATTTCTCCGTCGTGACCTGCAAAGCTCAGTGCAACTTGCGCTTCATAGCCTGTCGCGGCTTGCAGATGCGGGTACAGATGAAGCGCGTGCCGTCATTTTAAACGAGGCCTTTGCGCAGATGAGAATCTCGCTCAGGAACTCTCGCTATAGCTTTTTTAATGCTTTCTTGGTTCAGGAAACCCCCGATGGTGATTTGATATTGCGAGGACGTTACCCGAGAGACATACCGATCACAGGGATACCTGTCGCCAACACGCCACTGTTCAACCACGTTGACCTCGCGACAGTTAAGCTGTTCGAGCACACCAACGCGGTCTATCAGGTCGAGGATGACTCTTTACTGACAATCGCAGGCCAACAAACTGTTTTTGTGAACACACGACTTATACTCGACGGCGATGTTGAGCGGTCACGCTGGTTCCTTGTCGTTAGTGTTGGGTTAGGTGATATGAACCGAAGTATTGACACCATTGGCCAGCAGATGGCTGGTGGGGTTACTCCGTTGCGCGTGATCACCGTGGACGCTCGAACTGACGAGTGCCTATTTGCTTGGGATGCGGGTGAGGGTGCAGTGGATTGCAGTGCAGTTGTTCTTGAAAGCAAGAATAACTATCTGACTCAGTACAATCCCGATCGCACTAACGCAATGACTTACAACGTTTTTCAGCCCAATGACGCTTATAGGGCGCTAAAGATGCCGGCAACCATAGCTGCTTCAGATTGGAGGGCGTCGATTCCTCTAATGTTGGCTCTTTTACTGCTCTTTACCACAGCCGCTTATATGCGTTATCGGGCAACTAGTGCGGACACATTGAGGTCGCTCGCTGATTCACTGCGGATTAAAGACTCGGTTAACACATCGATTCATGACGTGTTGAGTCATCAGCTTGAAAATATGAGTCAAATCGCGTTCGCCATGCGCGGCAGTGATATTCCTGAGCCTGAGCGCAGATATTTTGATATCGCGATCAGTGAATTCATGCAGGCCACATTGAACCTCAATACGCTGCGCTTGGAGAGCCCTCCTACATCCAGCAGTAAAACCTCTATTGCCGAGCAGATTGACGTAAAACAGCTCATGTCACTTGGACAGATGGTGTTGGAGGTCTCTACCATTGATACGCCTGTTGATATTAAGTTTCTGCAATCAGACGATTTGCCAAAGACCGTTGTTGGTCACGGCTTTAGTGTTCAAACCGCGATGGTAGCGGCCATCAGCTTGTCGGCCGAGACTACCGACGACGGTCGCATTGAGGCCTCGTTTTGGGCTGAGGAGCGAGGGGGCTTTGCTTGCCTTAACCTGCGCATTATCGATAGTGGTGTTGGCTGGGGGCTGGCCCTCGATCCTCAGCGCTCAGATGATTTGGGGTCCGATTCCAGTGCCGCCCGCAAGGCGTTACTGGCCTGTCTGAATCATTCGGGAACAGAGCTGATGCTGCAAGAAGAAGGCGATGATCAGAATGAGTATCAACTGCGACTGTGCGGCGGGAAGCCATCAGCTTAGATAGTCTAAGTTTTTTGACTCTTACGAGATGTCTGCAGATGCCAGCAACGTCGCGTTAAACAGTGTGAGCGCTTCTTCGGTGAACTGAAGCATATTTTCCTCTCGGTCAGCTAACGAGGTTTCCACGGTGACCGTCGCGTTCACGGGCCCGCTGATACCAATCACGCTAGTCCCCGGGGAATGGCCGTAAGGGGTGCCCCTCGGGCCGGCTGCCCCCAGCTCCGCAATACCCCAGGTCGCATCGAGTTTTAGGCGTGCTGCTTGAGCGAACGCTGCGACCATAGGCTCGGTGAGAGGCTTGAGTCCTTTTATCTCGACTAAATCAAGATCGAGGAAGGCGTGTCGGGATTCGCGGGTGTAGATGACACTGCCTCCTCGAAAGTAGCGAGATGCGCCCGATACCGACAAGAGATTTGCCGAGATGAGCCCGCCGGTTGATGACTCAGCAACAGAGACTGTCTGGTCGTTTGCGATGAGGTTGGCGGCGATAGCGTTGCAGATGTCCGAGAACATAACCGTGTCTGCGAAGACCTTTGAAAAACATCAAACCATTTTTAACCGGAATTCTGCTTTAGGGAATCGCCTAATAAATTCCGACTTGAGGTTGGTACCAGAGGCCGGACTCGAACCGGCACGCTTTTAAGGGCGGGGGATTTTGAATCCCCTGTGTCTACCAATTTCACCACTCTGGCATATGCAGGTAATAGCAGGCGGCGGAGTATATCAGGTCGGGCTGAATCGGCAATCTAAGCATCGCTATATTTCTCACTTACACGTATACTACGCCGCACTTTGGCGCAGAGCCCAATGCTTTGTGCTGTTGCTGAGTATCTTGAGGGAGAAAAGACATGGCGATGAAGCTTGTCCGTAAGACCGCTGACTACAAAATTTTCTTGCGTGGTGATAACCGCTACGCGGTGCAAAATTCAGCGGGTAAGCCAGTTAACGGCGAAGAGAAGGTGAATATTTTGATCGCTGAAGAGCTGGTCACTATATCAGCGCCACCTGCACCTGAACCCGAGGTTGTAGAGGCTGATGAAGAGGCGGTTGCTGAGGAAGTAGCGGCCGACGAGGAAGCCCCAGCTCAGGAGGCTGCAGAAGAAGCGCCAGCTGAGGAAGCTGCTGAAGAGGAGGCGCCTACGGAAGAGCTTGCCGCCGAAGACGAAGCCACTGAAGACGCGGCTCCTGCCGAGGAACCTGCTGCTGATGAAGCCTCCGCGGATGAGGACTCAAGCAAAGATTAATTGTCGCCGTTGTCAAAGTTTAAAGCCGGCGCATGCCGGCTTTTTTATACGTGCGTCACAGACTATCGAGAACTATGAAGACCGTTGATTTCCACTTTGATCTTCCTGAACATTTGATTGCTCAGTCGCCTCTTGAGGAGCGCACAAGCTCGCGTCTTCTCGTTCTCGATGGTGCGACCGGAAATCTTGATCATCGGCAGTTCTTAGATATTGAGTCCCTTTTAACGCCTAAGGATCTCCTTGTTTTCAACAATACACGCGTGATCCCGGCACGGCTTTACGGTCAAAAACAAACCGGTGGTCGTGTTGAGATTCTTATCGAGCGTTTGCGTGGAGATGGTTCTGTTCTGGCACACGTCAAAGCCAGTAAAAGTCCTAAAGAGGACTCCCTGATTTTTATTACTTCAGATCAGGACTCAGATATTTCGGATTTCACCTTGCGTGTCCGAGGCCGCGATGGTGCCTTGTTCGAATTGGAGCCAGAGACCGGTACTGTCTCACAAATGATGCGGCAATACGAACAAGG
>CBFHHL010000003.1:0-16053 GCA_965655685.1 Luminiphilus sp. | reverse complement strand
CCATTACCCGGTATCACCAATCTGTCAGTAACCGTTGGTTACGAAAAGGGTGCCGGATCTATCCAAGTTCAAAGCCAAGACTTTTCGTTTTCTATTCCTACTCAATTCAAAGCGCCATTGGCGCTAGGAAACGTGTCGGCGCTGGCCGAATTCGAAATTAGTAATGATCGTGTCGTGATTAAAGATGGACGCGCTTACAGTGACGCCGGTGACTTTATCGCTAAAGCTTTGATCTCCGCTAGTTTGCCACTAAGTGCCGACAGTGTTGTTGTTCCGGAGTTGAATGTTGTGCTTGGTGCCGAGCGCGCTCCCTCATATCGCATATTGAACTTCACGCCCTACACCATAGATCCTGAAGCTTATCAGTGGATGCAATCATCCATTGGCGACGGTGCCGCGCGGGATGTGGGTTTTGTCATGCGCGGTGGCTTGCGCAGCAGCGACTACACGTTTAGATCAATTCAAGTCTCTGCGGTGGCCGATTTAAAAACGGTGCAGCTGATGCCGGGGTTACCCCCAGCGCAAACGTTAAAAGGCCACGTTGCGGTCGACAACGCTTTGGTGACGTTCGATCTGGACTCAGCCGAGGTAGGCAAGTTGCAGGTGCCTTCTGCGTTGGTGCAAGTTGGACCTGTAGGGGCTGTTCAAATGCTTGAGACAACGGCTGATGTTGTTGGCTCTTTCCCGCATGCTATTGAAGAAATTGCGTCCATACCCTATGTGCCTGATAACGTCGGAGCAGCACTGCGACGTTTGATCACTCAGGGGGACATGACCGCTAAATTTGAGTTGGCACTGCCTATTAAGGGAGCGCCTCGAATACCCGAAATCACGACACGCGGTGTGGTAGCGGACGCGCAGTTTTCCTATGAGGGCTTGCCCTTCATAGTCACCGAACTTGCGGGAGATATTGTCTATCAATACCCCCAAGGGATCTCGGGGGGCACACTGAAGGGGGCTCTTTTTGGTGACAAAATAACCCTTGATCTAAGCCCGGAGGCAGTTGACTTGGGTTTGCCCTCAGTGAGTTTTTCTTTACTTACAGAGGCAACGATTTCGGCTTCAAGGCTTTCTGGTTTTGCTGAGCTCAATGTGCCAGAGACCTTGATTTCGGGAGAATCAGAGCTTTCGGTCGCTTTTCAAGCCGGTGACGGCGTGCGGCTTCGGGTGATGTCGGACTTGGTAGGTCTTAAGAGTACATTGCCCGTGCCGTTGGACAAGGCGAGAAATCAGCCTCAGCCCCTGCGTCTTGACTTGGACATGTCAGCAACGCCAGAGGCGACTTTACGCTACGGCGATGTGTTAGCAGGTCATGCGATCCTAAAACCCGAAGGCTGGTCGGTCGCAGCATATGCTGGCGCTGAGTCAGAAGACGGTTTGGCAAGTGCGTCTTCGCTGCCTGCAAATACGCTGGCTGTTAGGGGCCGCATTGCGGAGTTGGACTTGGCGGCCTGGAGTAGCGCGATTGGCCTTCTAGACTTTCCCAAGACCGGAGGTGAATTCACGACGCAATGGAATACCTTTGAAATTAAAAATTTGGTGTTCGGACCAGGTCAGGTGGCTAACGTAAGAACGAGCGGACAGATCAGTGGTGGCGACTTTGATTTGGCACTCGTGAGTGACCTTACTTCCGGCAAAGCGGTATACAAAAGCGACCTCAATGTACTGGACGTGAAACTCGATACTTTTGATTTAGACCGGTTATCCAGTTTTGAGAGAGATTTGCAGAAGATTAGCGGTGAGGCGTTCTCGGTTGAAACTAATATGCCTCGTATTTCAGCTGCAGTTGATGCTCTTGTGTACGAGGGAGAGAGCCTAGGCTCGCTTGGATTCGAGCTTGACCTAAGTCCCGATGTCATCAGTCTGACACAGCTTAGCGGTGTCATCGACGGCGTAACGTTTGGCGAGGGAAACGAGTTCATATGGACACTGGGCGAGGCGCCATCAACCAAGGCCCTAATCAATCTCCAAATGGGAAGTTCCGATTCTGCACTTTCAACCGTCAATCCGGGCTCAGTGGTGAACTTTGCTTCGGGAAGTCTCACTAGCGAACTTTCAGTAGCGGGATCACCGATGGATATCACATTGGCGAATGTCATAGGCCAATCCAGACTCGAATTGAATAACGGCTCGTTCTTACCTGTATCATCACAGGCAACAGGACCACTTCGTTTTATCAGCATCTTTAATCTTGCGGGTTTGGTGCAGAGGGCTAACGTGAATCAACTGTTTGATCCGGGTCTGACTTTTGACAAGGCACAAGGCGACTTTTCACTCGATGGACAACGAGTTGTGATCAATGAGTTCGCAATCAGAAACGGTGGAGGCAGCCTGGATCTTGGCGGAAATTTCGATATTGCTAGCGAAGTGATCGACGCGGAATTGACAGTGACATTGCCTTTGGTGGAGAACATTCCTTGGGTCGCTGCGTTGGCGGGCGGATTACCCATTGCCGCCGGCGCTTATCTCGCGAGCAGAGTGTTCGAAGATCAAGTAACTCGACTATCGAGTGGCGTTTATTCAGTCACAGGTCCCGTAAATACGCCTGAAGTAAAGTTTATTAGGGTATTCGATGCGCGGAGATCCGCCGATAAGATGGGGCAATCTGAGAAGAGTTACTCACCCGCTTCGACGTCGGGAAGTGATCTTAAATAACGAAACAATTTTCGCGCAGACGTCGGTGGTAACCCCTTCTTTTGTTCATCTATTGCACTGCGACTGAGCTGTCTTAGCATTTGCCTGTCTGCTTGCGGCCAAACGTTGAGAACTTCCGCTAGCGCATCGTCACCGCGCGATAAGAGTGCATCACGTGCAGCCTCTATCAGATGCTCGCGTGCTTTCTCTTTACGATTCCCTTCATGCAGCGCTTCTAGTGCTTGAGAGATACGTTCGGCGTCTGCCGAGCGCATCAGCTTCCCGATGAACTGCATTTGGCGACGCTTACCGCTGTGATGATTTATTCGCTGGGCCAGCCTTACGGCCTCAAGCAGCGCTTCGTTATCGAGGTCGAGTTTTGCGAGTTGCGAGGCGGTCAGTGCTACCAACTGCTCCCCGAGGTTTTGAAGCGCATGCATCTGTCTTTTGCGCGCACTTTTACTCTCGGGTAGAAGCTCGTCATTGGCGTCCCATAATTTATCGTCGCTCATCGTGCCGTGCCCACTATCAGCCATAAAAGTATGCGGCAAGCCCTAAAAAGGCCCAGAAGCCCACAACGTCGGTTACCGTTGTGAGGATCACCCCGCCGGCAAGCGCTGGGTCGATATTGAGTCGCTCTAGTAGCAGTGGCAAAGTGGCGCCAGCGATACCGGCAGTGAGAAGATTTACGATAATGGCAAAGGCGATGATGAGTCCCAATGTGCTGTCACCAAACCAATAGGTCGTAGCCATTGCCATCACCAAGGCCCAAGTAACACCATTGATTGCTGATACCAGAATTTCTCTTCGTACCAACCATATTTCCGTGCGATCGTTAATTTGTCCCATTGCCATCGCTCGAATAAGGACCGTTAAACTCTGTGTGCCGGCAATGCCTCCCATTGACGCGACAATGGGCATGAGAACGGCGAGTGCGACGACTTTCTCAATCGTTGCCTGAAATAGGGCAATGACAGAGGCGGCTAAAATGGCGGTCAACAAATTAACTGCCAGCCACACGGCACGTTGTGGCGCTGTTTTTAGCACTGGCGTGAAAGCATCACCATCACCTAGGCCAGCCATAACAGCGAGGCTATGGTCGGCTTGCTCTCGTATCACATCTACCACATCGTCAATGGTTATTCGCCCTATCAGCTCTCCTTGCGGATTCACCACTGGCGCTGAAATCCAGTCGTTACGCTCAAAGCGTCGCGCTACCTCATCAGCAGATGTCATAGCCTCGAGTGGTTCTCGCTCGGTCTTCATCATCTCTCGAACCGAAGCTGAGGGGTCTGAAACGAGTAGTGTGCGAATTGGAAGCAGACCGACGTATTTGTCCTCACGGCTAACCACAATAAGGCTGTCGGTATTCTCTGGTAGGCGCGTATGACGACGAAGGTAGCGCAGCACTACGTCCATCGTAAGATCTGGGCGAATGGTCAATGTATCCGTACTCATCAAGCCGCCAGCGACATCATCAGGATAGCTCAGCGCGGTCTCGAATCGCTCACGATCATCGATGGTCAGTGAGTCTAGGATTAGATCGGTATCCGCTTGTGGCAGTTCATGTAGAATGTCGGCGACATCATCGTCGTCAAGTTGAGCAATGATCTCGGCAACGGCCTGGGGCTGGAGATCTGCCAGAAACGCGTTTCTTATATCATCGGGAAGCTCATTGAGAACATTGGCTTCCTGCTCATGATCGAGTAATGACCAGAGCTCGTCACGTGTCGCCGGCGGCGAGGCACTAATGAGGTAGGCGATGTCGCCTGGAGACATATCAGGTAGGTACGAGGCAGCATCAGGTAGAGCGCCCGAGCGGAGCGCAGCTGCAACGCGCGTTACAGCGGGGCTTGCCTGTGCACTGATGTCGACCATCTAAGATCCTCCCGAATGCGCGCAAGGGTAACATCGCTTTCACCATTTCGGCGACGTACGCGGTGCGAACAAATACCAGACCCGCTTGCACTCAGTCTTTTGGCATATCCCTGTGAGTCACCAAGACTCCCTCGTAGTGCTGTGCGAGAACCTTACCCACGCGTTCAGTCATATAAACGGATCGATGCTTGCCCCCGGTGCAACCAATAGCGATGGTGAGATAGGCGCGCTGGCTTCTTTGGTAGAGAGGAACCCAACTTAGTAGCATGTTAATTACGTCACTAGCCACGGACTCAGTGTCGGGGTGTGCCTCTATAAATTGCTTCACCTGTGGCGTCTGCCCTGTGTAAGGTCGAAGATCAGGCTCCCAGTGAGGATTTGCGAGCATGCGCATGTCCAGCACGATATCAGCATTAAGCGGGGCGCCTTTTTTGAAGCCAAACGACTCGACAGTAATGGCCATCCCTGATCTGGCCGTACCAAATCGCGCTTCCATGACCTCACGTAGGTTGTATGGCGTCATTTCTGAGGTATCGATTATCAGATCGGCCTCGGAGATGATTGGCTCCAAAAGAATCCGTTCGACAGCAAGCGCATTGGCTAGGGGCAGTCCGTTCTCGCTCAAGGGGTGCTTTCGGCGCGTTTCGTTAAAGCGCTTGCTGAGCACTTGCTCGGTTGCATCAAAGAAGATGAGCTCGAACGTCACTCGGCTACGCAGCACCTTAAGGAAGTCCCGAAGATCACTGACCCCTTCATCCTCTGTGCGGATGTCGATACAAATAGCGAGACCCGTGTAGATCGACGAGGGCGTTTGCGTGAAATGCGATATGAGCGACTCAACCAGCGTCACTGGGAGATTTTCAACGCAGTAAAAACCCATGTCCTCCAGCTGGTTCAGCGCGGAGCTTTTACCTGATCCAGAGCTGCCACTTACTATGATAATACGCATAACGAATTCGTTGCTTTTCCTGCTTCAAATGGCGCGTTTAGTCTCTGAATTTCATAGAGCGTATTTTCTATTCTGGCACTTAGTGATCATAGCGAAGGCGGGCGCTACCAACCAACACTGATGCGGAGCGAACCACACCAAAACTGCTTTCAAGCCTTCGTTAGATCCTAATGGGCGCGCTGTTTACGTTTGTGATCGGTGACCTGACGATCTAGTTTGTCGATGACAGAGTCTATCGCAGGATACATATCTGCGAGAGTCTCTGAAGCAAAAAAATCGGCGCCAGCCAAGTGGAGATTTGCCTCGGCCTTGTGCTCTGCTCGCTCTACTACCAGGACAAATTCGATGTGATCGATGGCGTCGCAATGACGCTGCACACGCCGAAGTTTTTTAGAAATATGCTCTCGTAAGCCATCGGTTACTTCAACGTGGTGTCCACTAATAGTCACTCTCATTATGTTTCTCCTATGTTTTCACTTCCGGTTAGATATACCGCTTCCTTTCGTTTGAGGGGCCTATATTCATTTGTTCTCGATACTTTGCGACGGTGCGCCTGGCAACAACAACGCCTTCGTCTGCAAGGAGCGTGCATAGCTTTGCATCACTAAGCGGTTTCTGGGGGTTTTCTCCGCCAATGATTCGCTTGATGAGAGCTTTGATTGCCGTAGAGGAGCACTCCCCACCTTCGGTGGTTGCGACATGACTTGAGAAGAAGTACTTCAGTTCATAAATGCCACGAGGTGTGTGCATATACTTTCGGGTCGTTGCACGCGAGACAGTCGACTCGTGCAAGTCAACCTCTCCGGCAATGTCCGCAAGTATCAAAGGCCGCATCGCCTCATCACCATGGTCGAGGAAGGCACGCTGGTGCTGTACAATTGAAGAGGCTACCTTCAGCAAGGTCTCATTTCGGCTGAGAAGGCTCTTAATGAACCACTTAGCTTCTTGCACGTTGTTTCGCGCGTAATCTCGATCCGCACTGGTTCCCGCATTGAGAAGCTCTGCGTAGTGATGATTAATACGCAGCTTTGGCGCGATATCGGGGTTGAGTTCGACCCGCCACTTGCCCTCGACGCGCTTCACAAAGACATCTGGGATGATGTATTCAGTTGCCGAGGTTTCAACTGATGCACCTGGGGTGGGATTTAATGATCGAATTAGTCTAAGAGCGCCTATGATGTCCTCGGGTGTTGTTCGCATTCTTCGGGCTAAGTGCTTCGGTTCGGCAACAGGAATTTGCTCAATATGCCTTCGTACCATTAACCCCGCAGTATCCCTATGAGGCGTGTCTTCTGACATTTGTCGTAGCTGGATTAACAGACACTCCTGTAGGTTGGTTGCAAACACACCGGTTGGTTCAAAGTGCTGAAGCCGATGAAGGACAGCCATTACCTCCTCAAACTCGAGGTTCTCGATGCTGAGCCCTTCGAATATCTGTTCTGCCGTCTGCGTCAGCCTTCCATCCTCGTCGACTGCATCAATAAACGCGAGCGCGATAGTTCGATCGGTCTCAGAGAATCGCGTCAGATTGAGCTGCCACAAGAGGTGAGACTGTAACGTCTCGGGGGTCGAGTCGCGGTCTGCGAAGTTTATGTCTTCACCGCCGGCCCCCTGAGCAAGCGTCGAAGGTGCGGAAGACGGCATAACATCTTCCCAAGCAGCATCAACTTGGAGTTCGGTTCCGGGCAGATCTACCGCTGTCGCATCTGAAAAGTCGACTTGCTCTGTGAGGTCATTGTCGACTGCAGCGTCGCTTACAGTCTCTTCCTCGTCGAGAAGTGGATTACTCTCGAGGGTTTCGGTAATGGCTTGCTGAAGATCAAGAGTACTTAATTGAAGAAGCTTAATAGCTTGTTGCAGCTGGGGTGTCAGCGTGAGTTGTTGCCCGAGCTTTAACTGCAGCGCTTGCTTCATTGATCTCTTTCAGCCGCCATTGGAGAGACAGTTTAGCGTTTTCATTTCAACAAAGGCAAACCGCTTGGCCCGCCTTTTGCTTAAACTCAAATGATTGAGAAAGAGATTCACCAGTTAAAGCCTGAAATCCTGGCCTAGATAGACTTTTCGGACCTTGGCATCCTCGAGAATGCTCTGTGCATTACCTTCCGCGATGACCCTCCCCTCGCTAACAATATAGGCGCGTTCACAGATATCGAGGGTCTCGCGGACATTATGATCGGTGATTAATACGCCCAAGCCACGATCTCTGAGGTGAGTAATGATGGCTTTGATATCTGAGATGGAGATTGGGTCGACTCCTGCGAACGGTTCGTCGAGCAAAATCACTTTCGGATCGGTGGCAAGCGCGCGGGCGATTTCTACACGTCGTCTCTCACCGCCCGACAGGCTTTGACCGAGAGAGGATCGGAGATGTGTGATATGGAACTCGCGCAGCAGTTCATCGCAGAGCGCTTGTTGCTCCTCGTCACTTAGGTCATCGCGGGTTTCGATGATCGCCATCAGGTTGTCCTCAACAGAAAGTCTCCGGAATATTGAAGCTTCCTGCGGAAGATAGCCCAGACCTTGCCGTGCTCTCAGGTGGATTGGCAGTGATGTAACATCGTTCCCACAAAGGGTGATGTGTCCCTCGTCGCTGGCAACAAGGCCAACCATCAGGTAGAAACACGTTGTTTTTCCTGCGCCATTAGGGCCCAGAAGACCAATGATCTCCCCAGCGCTGACTGACATTGACATGCCGTTCACGACACGGCGTCCACGGTAGGACTTGGCTAGCCCGCTTGCTGCGAGAACTTCAGTCACGGTCGGGATTCTCTCGAAGCGAGTTCGGTGGAATTGTCACTCTAACGCGCTGGGGTTTCTTGCCACCTGGAGACCCAGCTGCGATGACCCGGTGTGAACTTACAACATACTCGATCGTACTGCCCTCTATAACCGCACTATCTTGGAGAATTCTAGCATCGCCAATCAGCAAAATGCGGTCACGACTCTCCTGATATTCAATGGCGTTGGCCTGCGCCTCGATAGGTCCATCGCTCGTGGCTGGCATCTGCTTGAGGGTGGCGGGTGAGCCGGTAGCTGTGATCACTGAGGCACCCTGCTCATCAAAGGAAAACACTAAGCTGTCAGACTTAATTTCCATCGATCCCTGACGCAGTTCGACGGACCCCCGGTACGTTGTCAGTCCAGATGGCTCCTCACGCGTGACCTGATCAGCGGAAATTTCAATCGGCTGATCAGTATCGTTTGCGTTTGTGATGCTGGCCATCAGCAAAAGCAGGGCTGCTCCAACAATGCTGAACCGTCGCATACTTTTTTGGGGCTTCAAATTCACTTGCCGCTAGTTCCTTTTTCGAAGCTGGAAGTCACATCGCCGAGTAACGAGGCTGTGCCGCCCCGAAAATCGATATGAAGCTGTGATCCGGTGGTAATGCCGCGGGCGCTGGCAAGTGTAGCGTTAGTTGAAGACGTCGCTAAACTTCTCTCCGCATCAATCGTGAGTTGCTCGGTTAGCAAGGTCACATCAGCCCCTCGCGTCACCGTGACACCACCTGATAAAACCAATGTGTCGTTGCGAGTTTGTGACAGTCCACGCGGCGCGTCTAACTGCCAACGAACCCCCTGTTCGTCCTCACGCTCAACATGAAGCTCCCCCAGCAGTATTTCTGGTTGCCCTTCGAGTTGTACTGCGTGCGTGGCACGGCTGACTTCTAGCTTCCGACCAGCCGAATCGTAACGAATTAGTTCGAGATGATTGATCTCAGTAGCGATGAGCTTGCTGGCTTCCGAGTTCGTGGGCGCTTGGCTCTCGAGGCGCGCTAAAAAAACCAGCACGGCGATGACACCTACAACAGCGCCTGAAAGACTCCATCTCATAGTGTCGCGCCGTCCAAAAGATAATCACATAACTCGCGCACACACCCTGCGCCGCCATTGAGCGAGGCAATCCAATCTGCTTTTGCTCTGACGGAGGGGACTGCATCTGCCGGGCACGCACCTAGACCAACGCCAACAATGGCGTCTAGGTCGGGTAGGTCATCCCCCATGTAGGCTACGGACTGGAGATCTATTTCTAGCGATCCAAGCAGTTCTTCCAGCGCAGCCAGTTTGTCCTCGCGGCCTTGAATGAGGTAATGGATACCAAGTTCAGTGGCCCTGCGCTCTACCATCGGAGAGACGCGCCCTGTGATGATGGCGGTTTCAATGCCTGCTCTCTGAACTCGTTTGATGCCCACACCATCTTTTATGTTGAATGACTTCAATTCAGCCCCATCGCTGGTATACGTCACTTTGCCATCGCTCATTACACCGTCGACGTCAAAAACGAGAAGTTTAATTGCGCTACGATGACTCATACGATGCCGGCCCTGAGAAGCGCCAAAAGGTGGATGACACCTGTTACAGCGCCTGTTTTATCGGTGACAACAAGGGCGGAGATGCCGTCTGATTCCATTCGTTTGACAGCTTCAGCTGCTAAAGCGTTGCCATCGATTGTCTTAGCGCCTTGCGACATAACACTGCCGACTTCTGTGGTGCTTAAGCTATGTCCCTGTTCGAGTGCCCTCCGCAAGTCGCCATCTGTGAAGATACCGAGCAGACTTTTTCTCTCGTCGGTGACGGTGGACATGCCAAGTCCTTTAGCAGAGATCACCATGAGCGCGTCAGCCAGAGAAGTTGTCGGTGCAACCCGTGGTATGTCGGTCCCACTGACTTGAAGATCAGATACCCGGGTGAGTAAGCGGCGCCCAAGTGCCCCCCCGGGGTGGGTGAAGGCGAAGTCCTGGGCGGTGAATCCTTTGTGCTCTAGGAGTGCGACGGCTAATGCGTCACCCATGACTAGATTTGCAGTTGTACTTGCAGTTGGGGCGAGATCGTGCGGACAGGCCTCCTCGTCAACAGCAATGTTCAAGTGAACGTCAGCCGCGGTCGCTAACGTGGATTCTGGACTGCCTGTCATTGCAACGATAGGTATTCCTAAACGTTTGAGCATGGGCAGTAGAGTCGTTATTTCGCTCGTTGTGCCGCTGTTCGACATTAGCAACGCCGCGTCGCTTTGGGTAATCATGCCCATATCACCATGGCAGGCTTCGGCTGGATGAACGAACTGCGCGGGGGTGCCGGTGCTCGCTAACGTTGCTGCTATTTTGTTTCCGATGTGGCCACTTTTGCCCATGCCGCTTACGATCACTCTGCCGTTCACGGCGGCAAGAATGTCGACCGCCTTGGAGAACTTATCATCGATACGAGATTTAAGCGCCGCGATGGCGCGCATCTCGATATCGATGGTTCTCAGCGCTGATTCCGATGAGGAGCGAATAGGTGGATTAGTCATATTTACCCTGCGAGGTCCGACGCCGTAATTAAAATCGTGAGGTAGCCTACATATGTCCCAAGTAGTACGACACCTGCGACGCGGCCGAGTTCACCGGTCGCGCTGCTGTGGCTTGCAGCTTTGCGCTGAGCCTGCCAAGCGAAGAGCAGTAAGAATATGGCTAACACAAATGTGAATAGCCAGTCGCGATTAATGACATCCGGGCTCAACGAGAGGGAAGCTATAAGACCCGGAATTGGCAATACGATGAGCAGGTTAAAGATATTGCTCCCAACAATCGTGCCCAGCGCTATGTCAGAGTGTCCTTTTATTGCGCTCACGACTGACGCCGCCAGTTCAGGAAGACTCGTCCCTATTGCGACAATAGTCAAACCTACAATAAGTTCCGAGACGCCTAATAATGTTGCAACATTTACCGCGCCTATCACTAATACTCGTGAGGAAATAACCAAAAGTATCAGGCCACCAACAAATTTAAGCCAGGCTATGCCCGCTCCTGTGGCGCCTGGCTCTTGCAATACAGACGCTGTAACACTTCCGCGCTGCGCTAACAGAAATAAGAAGATAATGAGCGCACCGAGAAGAACTGTTCCGTCCAAAAAAGACAATGTGCCGTCGACTAAAAGCGCACCGGCTAGCAAGGTGGCGCCAAACATTTGGGGAAGCTCCCTGCGTGCCGCTGAGGCTTCAACGGACATCGCTCTAATAATCAATGTGACGCCCAAAACTAATCCGGTATTGGCGATGTTCGAGCCTAATGCATTTCCGACCGCCAACTCGCCCGATCCAGATAGCGATGCGATGGTCGATACTACAATTTCCGGTGCAGAGGTTCCGAGCGAGACGATCGTTAGCCCAATCAATAAGGGCGACAGACCCGCGAGCCGGGCGATTGCTGCGGCGCCGTCAATAAATTTGTCCGAACTCCAAACGACTCCAATGAGCCCGGCAACAATAAAAAACACATCTAACATTTGGGTAATGGTACACCTTGATCATTTAAACTCGTCGCTGGAACCAAGCGATCGGTTATCATACGCGAAGTGTTTGGCGTTAGAACGCTTCTTAACGTTGCGAAAGGGTCGATCGTCCCGAGAAAGTCGCGAGTCTGGATATTTTAGAAAGGAAAACTATGAAAATCTCGGCGTTATTTTTCAAAGGATTTATGGCGTTGGTGTTCTCGATGTTGGCTTTGCCAAGCAGTGCTCAAGTCAATGACAAGGCACCCAAGCGCATTATTGAGTTCACTACCAGTCAGATAATGACCATCATCGATGGCGCGCCGGAGTACTTCGATGAGGACCCTGATCGTTTTTACGGCGAAATTGGTGCGGTGCTGGACGCTACTATTGATTGGCGAGGTTTTGCCAAAGGCGTGATGGGAGATTACGCCTCAAGCAAAAGGTACAAAAGCTTAGATGAGGAAGGACAAAAAGCACTACGCGAGCAACTCAAGACGTTCACTGACATCATTAAGGCGGGTCTCATCAGAACGTATGCTAAAGGGTTGTTGGCCTTTAGCGGCTCCAAGTTCGAAATTTTGGACGGTGATGATATTGACCCCAAAGCGCGGTCTGCTTCTATTACTCAGCTGGTTTACGGTTCCGGTGATCGGACATACACGGTGCGATATCAGATGGGCAAACTCAGGGATGGGTCGTGGCGACTTAGGAATCTAATCGTCGAAGACATCAACTTGGGACAGATTTACCAGAATCAATTCGCTTCAGCCGCTAAGGCCGCCAACGGTGATATTGGTCAGGTGGTTTCCGAATGGAATGTGGCAGCGAACTTACCGGAGGACCTCGACGATGAATGAGGCCGTTATCATGAGCGCGTTAGAGAGCGCTTTCCCTGGTGCTGAGATCGATGTTCAGCTTGACGGGTCGCACTGTCAGGTGACAGTCGTCAGTAACATGTTCGAAGGGCTCCGACCTGTTGCTCGTCAACAAAAAGTTTATGCGCCGCTGAATGAATTCATACGTTCGGGTGCGCTTCACGCGGTTAACATCATCGCGAACACTCCCTGATCCGGATCCTCTGACGTGGATTATTTTATTATTCGTGGTGGCAGGCCGCTGCAGGGCCGCGTGGTTATTTCAGGCGCAAAAAATGCGGCGCTACCAATATTGGCAGCGAGTTTGTTGGCGTCTGAGCAGCTCAGGCTGACAAATGTTCCTCATTTGAATGACATTACGACGATGATAGAACTTTTGGGTGCACTTGGAGTTGACGTCGCCGTTGATGAGTCGGGCTCGTTGTGCATCTCTGCTGCGGAGTTGAGTAGTCGTCGTGCACCCTACGAGCTTGTTAAGACCATGCGTGCTTCTATTCTGGTGATGGGACCTTTGCTTGCGCGATTTGGGCGTGCTGAGGTCTCCTTCCCTGGCGGTTGCGCAATAGGAAGTCGCCCAGTAGATCTGCACTTGAAAGGGTTTGAGGCGATGGGCGCGCGGATCGATGTGCGCGACGGTTATATCGTAGCAACCACCGAGGGTGGACTTCGAGGCTGCGACTTTACCTTTGAGATGGTCACTGTTGGCGGCACGGAGAACTTACTCATGGCAGCGGTATTGGCTGAGGGCGAGACCGTACTTCGCAATGTTGCGAGGGAGCCTGAGATCACGGATCTCGTGAAGTTTTTACGCGCAATGGGAGCCGATATCTCGGGTGACGACACGGATACGCTCGTCATAAGAGGTGTTCGGACGTTAACTTCATGTTCTTACACTGTGATGCCGGACCGCATCGAGGCGGGAACGTATCTCGTTGCTGCAGCAGCTACGGGTGGATGCATTACAGTCGAGGGTGCGGACGCAGAAAACCTTGGACTTGTGTTAGACAAGTTGCGCGAGGCCGGTGTGGATGTGCAAATTAAAGGCGACTCGATTACCGCTGATATGTCAGGTAGGCGGCCTCGATCAGTCGACGTAATCACTGCGCCCTACCCAGGTTTTCCTACCGATATGCAGGCGCAATTTACAGCGCTCAATCTCGTCGCAGATGGTGTGGCACGGATTACAGAAACCATTTTTGAGAATCGGTTGATTCATGCGCAAGAAATGTCCCGTATGGGTGCCAATATTTCCATCGACGGGCATTCAGTTATTATCCGAGGCCGAGAGGAAATAAGCGGAGCGCCTGTCATGGCCTCCGATCTTCGTGCATCAGCAAGTTTGGTCATTGCTGGCCTGGCGGCAAAAGGAGAGACGCGAATAGACCGCATCTATCATATCGATCGCGGTTATGAGCGGATCGAGGAGAAGCTCGAATCAGTAGGCGCCGATATTGTCCGGAAAAGAGGTAATTGATGTCTAAAGACGATGAAACGCTGACGATTGCACTTACCAAGGGGCGTATTTTAAAAGAGACGCTACCGCTGTTTGCTGCTGCCGGTATCGAGCCGCTGGAGGATATTGAAAGGAGCCGTAAACTCATCTTTCCGACGACGCGTGAGGGCGTTTCCTTTGTATTGCTTCGCGGCTCGGACGTGCCTACTTATGTCAAACACGGTGCGGCTGATGTCGGGGTTGTGGGTAAAGATATCCTTATGGAATTTGGAGACGAGGGCGTCTACGAGGTTTTGGATCTTGAAATAGCAAGATGTAGATTGATGACCGCGGGAGTCGAGAACGCACGCCCGAGGTCATCGGCAAAGATTCGCGTTGCAACAAAGTTCGTCAATATCGCGCGTGATCATTACGCACGACGCGGCGTTCAGCCGAACATCATCAAACTCTACGGCGCCATGGAGCTGGCACCGATCATGGGACTTGCTGATGAGATCGTGGATATTGTTGATACGGGTAACACGCTCAAAGCTAATGGGATGGTGCCTCGGGAGCATATCGCCGATATTTCGTCGCGACTTATTGTCAATAAAGCCTCTTTGCGCACGCGAAATATCGTGATGTCAGGCTTGGTCTCATCTATATCTGATGTCGTTTCATCAAGTGGAGACGGCGCAGGGAGCTCCCTTAAGTGACGCTTGATATTAGACGGTTAAGCAGTCTCGATTCCAACTTCGAGGTCCAGATTACCGCTTTGCAAGCGCCAATGGAGATCATTGATCCTGGGCTCGTAACTACGGTGAGAGAGATAATCGAAACCGTGAGAAGCCGAGGTGATTCTGCGCTACTTGAGTTGACCCAAAAGCTCGATAAACACCCTGCGTCAGTCATGTCTGAGCTCATCTTCGATCGCGATCGTCTCGCACAGTTCGAGGCAAAGATAAGCGATACCGAACATTCCGCACTCGAAATTGCCGCTGCTCGGGTCAAACGCTATCACCAGCAACAGTTGACAGATGGTTGGTTCATTGAAGACGAATACGGCAGTCGGTTAGGACAGCGGATCCGCCCGATGTCTAGCGCGGGGCTGTACGTCCCGGGGGGCAAAGCCAGTTACCCATCATCCGTTCTTATGAATGCAATTACCGCGAAAGTTGCCGGCGTACCGAATATAACGATGGTCGCCCCAACGCCAGATGGTGTCCTGAATCCACTGGTTATGGCGGCTGCTTCGATGGCGGGTGTCGATAAGGTTGTGACGATCGGCGGGGCTCAGGCGATAGCTGCCTTGGCCTACGGCACGCAGAGTATCGCGGCGGTGGATAAAATTGTGGGACCTGGTAACCGGTTTGTGGCAGAGGCAAAGCGACAAGTCTTCGGCAAAGTTGGCATCGATATGATCGCTGGTCCCTCCGAGATTTTTGTGATCGCCGATGGCTCTGTAGACCCTAAGTGGATTGCACTTGACCTCATGTCTCAGGCCGAGCATGACGAAGTGGCTCAGGCGATTTGTATTTCGCCCGACGTCGCTTATCTGGATGCGGTATCAGATGCGATTCAGGCGCTGCTTCCCACGATGCCAAGGCGAGCTGTAATAGAGGCCTCCTTACAAAACCGAGGGGCTCTCATTGCTGTCGACGATCTGGCAAGTGCTGCGCAGTTATCGAACCGCTTTGCCCCAGAACATCTCGAGTTGGCTGTGCAGGATGCAGACCAGTTGCTGGAAGAGATCACTCACGCTGGGGCCATCTTTTTGGGCGCTTACAGTTCCGAATCACTGGGTGATTATTGTGTAGGCACGAATCATGTACTACCGACTTCGGGTGCAGCACGCTTCTCGTCACCCCTCAGTGTTTATGATTTTCAGACACGCACATCGATTATTGACGTTAATAGGGCGGGCGCAAGCGCTTTAGCTGAGGTGGCGGGCACAATTGCTGATGGTGAGTCACTGGTAGCACATGCGATGGCGGCGCGCGTGCGATTAGAGGGAGTAGACTAACTCAATTACTTGG
>CBFHHL010000002.1:0-1161 GCA_965655685.1 Luminiphilus sp. | reverse complement strand
TCTTCTTACGGCGGTGCGTGCCGCCCAAGGCCCGTCGGCAACACCTTCGCCGACGTCGTTGTATTCAGGAGGGAGCAGGTTGTTATCCGAGCAATGACCACCCGTAATGCCAATAGGTGGGCCCGAGACCAGCATACGCGGGCCTGGGATGTCGCCGTCATTGATAGCGTCGCGCAGCGCAACGTCACCAAAGGAGCCTGCGCCCACGTTTCGCACAGTGGTAAAGCCCGCCATGAGGGTTTGTTCTGCATGCACGACACCTAAGATAGCTCGTCGTTCGTCTGTGAGCTTCAAGCGTTCATAGCCATGGTAGCCGCCCCCTGAGGTGAGGTGCACGTGCATGTCGATAAGGCCTGGCAGTAACGTATGCCCCTGAAGATCCAGAACGTTGCTTCCTGCTGGGATAGACACTTCGCCTGCAGGTGCAATACGCGCTATTCGACCGTTTCTCACTAAGACAACTCGCCCAGAGTGAAACTCGCCAGAGGTAACATCAAGAATGTCTGCTCCTTTGATCACCATATTCTGCGCATGAGCGCTGAGAGCTATGGGGCTCATTAATAATGAGAGAGCGAGTGCGCGAATGAGCTTAGGCATATGTTTTCTCCAATATCGGATCTCTATCGTCGATCAAATGTAATCGTACCTGTTTTTTTGGGGGCCGTTTGGTTTAAGTCCGGCTGAGATGACTGACCCATTTAGTGGCTGATAGTAGGCCGCTTGGAACTGGGCTGCTGGTACACACTTAACCAAGCCCTGAAGTTGTTTTTGGCACTGATTTCACTCCTCTCTAAAGAAGGAGCAGCGTAGCTTGCCAGATAAGACTGCCATTGCTCTTCTAGACCCGAACGACTCATTCATTACAACCGAACTAAACCCTGTAGTCTGACCATCGACACCAATGATCGCACTGAGGCGGATTAACGTGTGGGCTTACACGTAATGACGTCAGCCATGCGAAGCGTCAAAATCGCCACATTATTGTTACACTGCTATGACTACTACATATGGTGAGTCAGCCGTTGCTGGCTGAAAGAGCGCTTAATGTCCTTAAAATTACTGCCCTTGATCTTGTTACCTGCTCTGATCAGTGCCTGTGGTGGAGGCGGTGGAGGCGGCAGTTCGCCCACTCCTACACCGCCTCCCGGAAATCAAAATACA
>CBFHHL010000001.1:0-42127 GCA_965655685.1 Luminiphilus sp. | reverse complement strand
GAATTATCCAAAAGGCGGTCGATCGGCTTGCGCTGATTGATCAACACAAATTCACGACACGTGTTTACCTCGCCATCATTGGCGAGAAGCTCTTCTGTGCTGACGACAGCATTTTGTTTGTGCATGGAGCAAGTTACGCACCCAACGACCCTAATTTCGCCTCGCAGGTGGATAACCTAAGCTACCGCGAGCCGGGCTCTTCGATTCGCGTGATGAAAGGGAGTCAATCGCCATACTCAGCGGCGATACAGGCCAGCGCTAAGGCCTTGGCTGAAGGACTCGAAGGACTCTTGGGCGATGTCATTGCAGACTGCGCCGAGGGCGCTTTTACCGTTCTGGCGCTCGATACCTTGCTTACCCAAGCCAACGAGCTAAAACTGCTTCGCATCCATACCTTCCCAAACTTTGTCACCACCGCCGACATTGACACAGGCGTGCACACGCCCTTGTTTGAGGATGTGTTGAACGTAATGGCAGGCAAGCCCCCACAGAAGCTGAGCCTTATCACTAAATAAAATCCTATCCTGTAGCTTCATAATAATTATTTATTATGGTCATTAATCAGTTCGCTTGGGTTCCCCGTAACAACCGAACGACAATAGGGATAAGGCGAAAAGCCTAGCCAAAACACAAAAGCGATGTCACTCGCCGCGGGAACTCACCATGTCAGAACGTATTAATTGCGCCGGCCTTCAAGTGGCCCCAGAAATTTACAGCCTGCTTGAAAACGATATTTTGCCTGGAACGGGTGTAGAACCCGACGACTTTTGGACTGCCTTAGCCGATATCGTTGCACGCTTTACACCGCGCAACCGCGAACTGTTGGGTATTCGCGATAAGATGCAGGCCAAAATCAGCGCCTGGCACAAAGCAAACCCGGGTGCTGACTACGACCGCGCTGCTTACAAAGCCATGCTCGAAGAGATTGGCTACCTCTTGCCGCAACCCGCGCCCTTCAAGATCGCAACACAAAACGTTGACCCCGAAATTGCCACAGTCGCGGGACCGCAACTCGTCGTCCCCGTAATGAACGCACGCTACGCACTCAACGCCGCAAACGCACGCTGGGGTTCACTCTACGACGCGCTTTACGGTACAGACGTGATTCCTGAAGAGGACGGCGCGATTCGCTCAGGGGGCTACAATCCGGTTCGCGGCGATAAAGTCATCGAGTGGGCGCGCCGCTTCCTAGATAGCCATTTCCCGCTGAACCAGGGCACGCACAAAAACGCGGCGCACTACGCCGTGGTTGATGGCGGTCTGATAATCAATCAGGTCGACGGTAGCCTCAGCATGCTCGCCTCACCCGATCAGTTTGTTGGCTACACCGGCGACGCAGACGACCCAAGAAGCGTTCTGCTCAAGCACAACGGCCTGCACGCAGAAATCCAGATCGATCGTGAGCATTCAGTGGGAAGTACTGATGCAGCAGGTATTAAAGACGTCTGCCTCGAGTCCGCGCTCACGACGATTCAGGATTGTGAAGACTCAGTGGCCGCAGTAGACGCCGAGGACAAAGCTGTTGTTTACAAAAACTGGCTCGGGCTTATGCGGGGTGACCTCAACGAGAGTTTCAGTAAAGGCGGCCAGACGCTGACCCGGCGCCTGAGCGCAGACCGTGAGTTCACATCTCCTGGGGGTGAAGCCTTCACCCTACCCGGCCGCAGCCTCATGTTCGTCCGTAACGTCGGTCACCTAATGACCAACCCCGCTATTCTCGATAGCGACGGTAACGAGATTTTCGAAGGCATCATGGATGCGCTCTTTACCACCGCGTGCTCGCTTCATGACCTGCGCGGTGCGAATAAAGGCGGCAACTCCCGAACAGGCTCGATGTACATTGTAAAACCCAAGATGCACGGCCCCGACGAGGTGAGCATGACCGTCGACTTATTCAGCGCGGTTGAGGACGCCTTCCATCTGCCACGCAACACCCTCAAAGTCGGCATCATGGACGAAGAGCGACGTACGACCGTAAACCTCGCAGAGTGCATCCGCCGCGCCTCCGAACGTGTGGTGTTCATCAACACGGGATTCCTTGATCGTACCGGTGACGAAATCCATACCAGCATGGAAGCCGGGCCCATGGTGGCGAAAACCGCGATGAAAGGTGAACTCTGGATCAACGCTTACGAGGACTGGAACGTCGACACCGGTCTTAACTGCGGGCTCCGTGGTAAAGCGCAGATCGGTAAAGGTATGTGGGCCATGCCTGATCTGATGCAAGCGATGATTGACACTAAACTAGGTCATCCCAAAGCCGGTGCCAACTGTGCCTGGGTGCCTTCACCCACCGCTGCAACATTGCACGCGACGCACTATCACGATGTGTCCGTTAGCGAGATTCAAGCAGACCTCGAGGGTAACGACCGAAGAAGTGTCGATGACATACTCACCATCCCACTGGGCGACTGCAGCAAATTATCAGCTGAGGACATCCAACGAGAGCTCGATAACAACGTACAAGGCATGTTGGGCTACGTAGTCAGATGGGTCGACCAAGGCGTGGGCTGCTCTAAGGTCCTCGACATCAATAACGTGGGGCTCATGGAAGACAGAGCAACACTCAGAATCTCCAGCCAACACATTGCCAACTGGTTGCATCACGGTGTCATCACCCAAGGTCAGTTTGAGGCGTCAATGCTGAGAATGGCGGCTGTGGTCGATGACCAAAATGCGGAAGATCCGAGTTATCAGCCGATGATGGTTGATGGTGAGGGCACTGGGCATGGGTTTGATACTGCGTGGCAGCTGGTCATGAACGGGGTTTTAGAGCCGTCGGGGTATACCGAGCTGAGACTTCATCACAGTCGGCGCTGGGCCAAAATCAACCCCTAAATAATGAAGGCGGGCAGTCCGGCCTTCCCCACGTTAACGTTTTTACTTACAGTCTTCAGGTAAGTAGTCATCGCTCATGCTTCCTGTACAGCATGACCAAGTGATTGCACCCGCTCCGACCGCTGGGAGAAAAATCACAGTTGGATCACCGGTTAGTGCACCCACATTAGCGTACGTGACAGTAATAGCGCCGTTTTAGCTATCGACTCCAACGCTTGCGACAGCCCCATCTGCTACATCAGCCATGCCGATGGCTGCCAAATTTGCTGACCAATCACCTGTTACCGCTCGATATTCAGCAACAGCGGTCTTAAATCCTTGAGCGACACTAATACCCTCGCTCACCATTGCTCTGGTGGTGTAATTCATATAGGCAGGTAGCGCTACTGCCGCCAAAATTCCGATGATAGCAACACCAATCATCAATTCGATTAATGTAAAACCTTTTTGAGCTTGTTTTTTCATTTCCAAATCCTCTCTAGTTTGAAGTGGGCAACGATGGTCGCTGCTACCTAACTAACAGCAAAAGCGATGCCAACTTTGAGGTGAACGAGCGAACTGGGAGACTGCGCCCAATATTTAGGCACTGAGCACCCAGAATCTCTCAAGATCTAGAATGGGCAACTGCAAATACTCCAAAGCCCGAAACTCATGAGTAAGACATGAGATGCAGGAATACAGGTCAAGAAGTGACAAAATTTGTCAGGTTATGCCCGATGATCGTAGCCCGGTACAGGGGCTTGAGGATTGTTCGTGATGCGAGTCGATAAATTTTGGCGTGTTGCGTGGATTTGGCCTCGCGCTCAATGGTTGACTTAGTGGGTTAAAATGAACACTGTATTGTTTCAATATCGTCGTTGGTATGGCCATGAACACCTCTGCCTCAAACCTGAGACCCCTCATGCAGTCTGGACTTGTTGAACCTCAGGTATGTCGTTACTTCAAGCCACTCGTGCCACAGGGATCTTTCCTATGTTCCTGCTGCAAATGACGTCCATTGGTGAGGAGTCAGGTACGCTCGACGAAATGCTCGGGAAAGTAGCCGACCAGTACGAAGCTCAGGTTGATAACGCCGTTGACTCAATTAGCTCTCTGATCGAACCCATGGTCATGTCGATCCTTGGTGTGTTGATTGGTGGTCTGATGATCGCCATGTATTTGCCGATCTTCATGCTCGGCTCGGTGATGTAGCTGCCAGATGGATCCACTCGAAGAACTTATTCGTGCCCAGCCCGGCCTCTCTATCGCACTCGGCGCCTTGGGGCTCGTGGTGGGGAGCTTCCTCAACGTCGTCATTCATCGCCTGCCCAAAATTATGGAAAAACAATGGGAGCGTGAGTGCGCAGAGTTTCGTGGTGAGGAGATGTCTGAAGCCAAGACTTACTCGCTCGCCTTCCCCGGATCGCATTGTCCTCACTGCAGCACCGACATAACTGCATTACAAAACATCCCTGTCTTGAGTTATCTATTACTCAGAGGGCGGTGTGCCAACTGTAAAGTTTCAATACCCGTCCGCTACCCACTTATCGAGCTGATAACTGCCGTGGTGTGGGTACTTTGCGGACTGTCCTTCGGTGTTAGCAACGCACTGGCCGCGGCCATGCTACTCACAGCGGTGCTTATCTCGCTGACGACGATCGATCTTGACCATCAGCTCTTACCCGACAGTCTCACGCTGCCGCTACTATGGGTTGGCCTGCTTATTAACATTGACGGGACTTTTGTAGCGCTTGAAACCGCTGTGCTTGGCGCGGTTTGTGGCTATCTATGCCTTTGGTCAGTGTATTGGCTTTTCAAGATCATCACCGGAAAAGAGGGCATGGGCTATGGCGATTTTAAACTGCTGGGCGCACTCGGGGCTTGGTTTGGGCTCTCGGCATTACCCACCATCGTATTGCTATCCTCGCTAGTGGGTGCAGTCGTTGGTGTAGCTCTAATTCTTACCGGCAAACAAAACCGCGAGACACCCATGCCTTTCGGACCCTTTCTTGCAGGTGCGGGTCTCATCCATCTTTTTTACCCTAACGCTTTAATGGGCTGGATTGCAGGAACAATTTTATATGCGCGCTGAGCGATATGTAGTGGGTATCACCGGCGGTATTGGTAGCGGTAAGTCTGCCGTCACCGACTATTTAGAAACCAAAGGCGTTGCGGTGGTGGATGCCGACAAAGTTGCGCGACTTGTCGTTGAGCCCGGCACGGCCGGGCTTGCAGCCATTGCACAATATTTTGGTGAAGAAATTCGCCAGCCGGGCGGCGAACTAGACAGGGCCGCACTGCGAAAGGTAGTTTTTGATAACCCTGATAAACGCAAGGTGCTCGAGGGCATTACCCACCCCCTGATCCGCGAAGAAATCGCTCGGCAATTGAGCGAGGCGAAGTCCCCTTATGTTGTTTTGGCCTCTCCGCTCTTGCTCGAATCGGGTCAAAACAGTTTTGCGGACTACGTTGTTGTGGTCGATGTTCCTGAGTCGGTCCAACTGAGTCGAACAATGGCGCGCGATGACAACAGCGAGGAGCTCGTGAAGTCGATCATGGCAGCGCAGCTCGACCGCGAAACGCGCTTATCCCGAGCAGATATGTCTATCAGTAACGATGGGACGCTTGAGGAGCTCTACGCTCGCGTCGACGACTTACACCAAGAACTGCTTGCTCGAGCTGCTAACCGAGCGGCTAACTGAGCTGCTCGCGCATGAAGACGCTTAAAGGCCCTCTTACTTTGACGTTCAGGTGTTAAGCCTTAGCATTTCGAGCACCTAAGCGAGTAACACGCGATATCACACTCGCTTGGGCTCCTGCAGGTTGAAATAGAAGAAAACCGGTATCTAAGGGTCAAGACATCGACTTGGACTAGTCGCTGATGGCACTTAAGCGCTAGCAAGCACTAACTTAACTCGCCGCATAATCTCAACGTTGGCGTCCGGCACCTGATAGGCGTCTAGCGCAGACTCCGATACCCAAGCAATCGGCTGACCCTCAGCACCGTGAGGCTCGTCCGTCCATGACATCACGCGATGAACATCGAGAAGCACCTGCTTTTCCCCGTAGTCGTGCGCCACTGTCATCAGAGGTAACGTTTCACCGATCGATACGCCTAGCTCCTCGGTTAACTCGCGTGCCAAAGCAGCCTCGACAGTTTCGTCTACCTCAACCTTACCACCCGGAAATTCCCAATAGCCCTCTAGGTGGGTTCCCTTCTGACGTCGCGCGAGCAGCACACAATTAGCGTCGTCAATAAGCACACCGACTGCCACGTGAATGATATCGGTCATTAAGTGCGGTACTCGGCGTTGATTTTGACGTAGTCGTAAGAAAAGTCAGTGGTCCACAAGGTCGCTGATTTATCGCCTCGACCAAGATCGATACGGATGACCAAATCTTCGGGCGCCATCGCCGCCACACCGGCTTCTTCGGTGTAACTTTCGGCACGCGCTCCGTTCTCGGCAATGAGCACGCCATTCAACAAGAGCGATACAGCATCAACATTGAGGTCTGCCACACCTGCCCTACCCACAGCGGCGAGTATACGTCCCCAGTTTGGGTCAGACGCAAACAAGGCTGTCTTTACTAGCGGTGAATGCGCCACGGTGCGCGCAACCTGGTCAGCTTCAGCTTCGCTATTTGCGCTCGAGACAGTGATCTCGACGAACTTCGTCGCACCCTCTCCATCGCGCACGATATCCTGTGCAAGCTCTGTGGCCAGCTCGGTCAGCGCTGCTTGAAACGCAAGCGCTGCTATTCGATCTGTAGGTGAAATTGAGATGTCTGACTGACCGGTGGCCGTGAGCGTCACGGCATCATTGGTACTAGTATCGCCGTCTACCGTTATCCGGTTAAAACTCACATTCACGGCGGTACGCAACACACCATCGAGCATGTCTCGAGGTATGGCAGCATCGGTCGCTATAAATCCGAGCATGGTTGCCATGTTGGGCTGAATCATACCCGAGCCCTTGCTCATACCAACGAGCCGACAAGACCTTCCGTCTGCTAAGCTGACAACTTTACTGCGAAGTTTAGGAACAGTGTCTGTCGTCATAATGGCTTGAGACGCGCGCTCCCAATTTGCTGCGCTGAGATCACTGATTGCGCCAGGGAGTGCAGACTCAACCTTGTCCACCGGAAGCACTTCACCAATAACGCCCGTAGAAAAGGGTAGGACCTGGATTGGATTAGTTTGCGTGACTTTCGCCAGCGCCTCGCAGGTTTGCTCACAAGCCGCCATCCCCGGCTCGCCCGTTCCCGCGTTCGCATTCCCTGAATTGATCAGAATGTAGCGCGCGTCGACTGCGGTGTTATTGCGCTCAGCCACCAGAACGGGCGCTGCTCTAAACGCGTTTTGAGTAAATACAGCCGCGGTCGTGCTCCCTTCATCGATTTCGATAATCGTCAGATCATCGCGACCCGCATATTTGATTCCTGCCTGTGCAACCCCGAGCCTAATGCCCGGGATAGATAGCTCGCTCATACTCAGCTAAGTGCTCCGCAACACTGCTTGTACTTCTTACCACTTCCGCACGGACATGGATCGTTTCGACCCACTTTAGGTTCGTCACGGACGACCTGCGCGACCGACGGTTGAGGTCCACGTGGTAGCGGCGACTGTCCATCTGCGGCTTCTGCCTCACCCTCAGGCAAGGCTGATGCCTGTGCATGCTGGAAAGCTAACCGCTGACGTGCGGCCTCCTCGCGACGGCGACGCTCGATCTCCTCTGCCTCGTCTTTACGTTGAATCTGCAAGTGACTCAGAATGCGAATCACGTCGCCTTTTAGTCGTTCCAGTAAGGACTGGAAGAGCTCAAAGGCTTCGCGCTTATATTCCTGCTTGGGGTTCTTGTTGGCATAAGCCCTTAAGTGAATGCCTTGTCGTAGCTGATCCATCGTCTGGAGGTGTTCTTTCCACAGCCCGTCGAGCACTTGCAGCATCACCTGCTTCTCGATCTGACGCATCGCGTCGCCTACCATGGCGCCCTTCTCATCGTAGGCTCCCTGAACCGCGTCAATAATACGCTCGCGCAACGTCTCTTCGTGCAAGGTGTTATCTTCCGATAGCCAAGTTGCTACGGGCAGATCAATCGCAAAGTCAGCCTTTAAGTGACGCTCAAGGCCCTCGATATCCCATTGCTCCTCCACACTCATTGGAGGAATGAAACGATCGATTCCCTCGTGAACCACGTCGGCGCGGATAGCGGTAATGGTTTCAGCCATATCCTCACCATCCAACAGTTGATCCCGTTGCTTATAGATAATCTGTCGCTGATCGTTTGCAACATCATCGTACTCGAGCAGCTGCTTACGAATATCAAAGTTGCGGCCTTCTACCTTGCGTTGGGCACGCTCGATAGATTTCGTCACCATACCGCTCTCAATAGCCTCACCCCGCTCCATGCCTACTTTCTGCATAATGCCGGCCATGTTGCCCATAAAGATACGCATCAGGTTGTCTTCGAGCGAGATGTAGAACCTTGAGGCCCCGGGGTCACCTTGGCGCCCAGCACGACCGCGCAGCTGATTGTCGATCCGGCGAGATTCGTGCCGCTCAGTGCCCAGAATATGGAGACCGCCGGCGTCAAGCACGGCCTGGTGCCGCTCTTCCCAAGCGGTGCGCGCCGCATCACGATCTACTTCATTATCAAGTGTCGCAAGCTCCGCCTCGAGGTTCCCACCCAGCACAATATCGGTTCCCCGACCGGCCATATTGGTCGCAATAGTGACCACACCAGGACGACCGGCTTGGGCGATAATCTCAGCTTCCTGCTCGTGGTATTTCGCGTTCAGTACTTTGTGCTCAATGCCCGCCTTGTTGAAATACGCCGAGAGCTCTTCAGAGGTTTCTACCGATGCGGTACCAACCAGCACCGGCGCCTGCTTCTCGATAATTTTCTTGGTTTCATCAACAATCGCCTCCAACTTCTCTTCCTGCGACATGAATACCAGATCGTTCATATCCAGGCGCTTCATTGGAATATTGGTCGGTATTACCACGCACTCGAGGCCATAGATCTGACGGAACTCAAACGCTTCCGTATCGGCCGTACCTGTCATACCACTAAGCTTGTCGTAAAGACGGAAATAGTTCTGGAAAGTGGTCGAGGCCATGGTTTGGCTCTCGGCCTGAATATTGACGTTTTCTTTTGCTTCGATCGCCTGATGAAGGCCTTCGGATAGACGCCGGCCGGGCATGGTTCGACCCGTGTGCTCGTCAATCAGAACAACTTGACCGTCCTGAACAATGTATTCGACATTGCGGTGAAAGAGGTTGTGCGCACGAAGCGCCGAATTCACGTGATGCAACAAATTGAGATTCGTCGATGCATACAAAGAGTCATCGGCCGCTAGCAACTTCTCGTCGATCAACATCGTCTCGACAAGCTCGTGGCCGTCCTCGGTAAGCTCAACAGTTCGCTGCTTTTCATCGATAACGAAGTGCCCGTCTTCCGCTTCTTCATCGGTACGAGCAGAAAGCTTTGGAATTAACTTGTTGATCTTGCGATAAAGCTCCGAACTATCCTCAGCCGCCCCGGAAATAATCAGCGGCGTTCGGGCTTCATCAATCAGAATCGAGTCAACTTCATCGACAATGGCAAAGGCCAGTGAGCCCTGCATCTTGTCGTTCATGCTAAATGCCATGTTGTCGCGCAGATAGTCGAAGCCGAACTCGTTGTTGGTGCCGTAGACAATGTCAGCTGCGTAAGCGACGCGCTTCTCTTCCTGACTTTGTCCCGCACGAATCACACCGACTTCAAGGCCAAGGAAGTTATAGAGCTTACCCATCCACGCTGCGTCGCGAGAGGCCAGGTAGTCATTCACCGTAATCAGGTGAACGCTGTTACCCGAAAGCGCGTTAAGGTAAGCAGGGAGTGTTGCTACTAGAGTCTTACCCTCCCCGGTACGCATCTCGGCAACATTGCCCTCGTGAAGAACCACTCCACCGATGAGCTGAACATCGAAGTGACGCATGCCCATGGCACGGACACCGCCCTCACGAACAACCGCGAAGGCCTCGGGTAACAGTTCATCGAGAGACTCGCCGTTTTGAAAGCGCTCCTTGAACTCGAGGGTCTTCGCACGCAACGTCTCATCATCGAGCGCCTGCATGCTCTCTTCGAGAGCATTAATCTTTTTGACAGTTTTCTTGATTCGGCGCAGCACTCTGTCGTTGCGCGAACCGAATATCATTTTCAGCGGATTAGCCATGGTGTTTCCAAGTAAATTCTTAAGGTCAGTAGTGTGAACTGCGAGGGTTGCTAGTGAACATCACCAGCGTGCAGAAACGACCTTAGTTGGGCGTTCGACGGAGGTAGCTTGCCGGGTCAACCGGCCGACCGTTTTTATGCACCTCGAAGTGGACGTGCGGACCGGTAGAACGGCCGCTGTTGCCCATCAAGGCGACCACGTCGCCGCGGCGCACCATGTCGCCAACTTTGACGAGATTTTCTTGATTATGGGCATAGCGCGTAATAACGCCGTCACCGTGCGCGACTTCAACCATCTTACCGTAACCGTAGCGTTCTCCACTCCAGCTAACGACGCCGCTCGCAACAGCAACAATGTCAGAACCTTCGCGGCCCGCGAAGTCGATGCCTTCATGCCAGGCTTTTTTACCGCTGAAGGGGTCGATTCGAGACCCAAAATGTGACGACAGCCAGCCAGATAAAATAGGCTTACCTGCCGGCGTCGCGTCATCTCGCACCTGTTCGCCCTGAATAAGCTCAGAGAGTATGTCGAGCTGCACTTCACGGTCATCGAGCGCCGTGCTCAAGGCAAATAACTCACCTTCAAGGGCAGGTATCAACTCACGCGCATCTTCTTGGGAGGTCATCAAGGGGCCACCCAGTGCGGGCGCCATGTTGAAATCGAATTCACCCGGCTCAAGCCCTGCGCTTTGGGTGAGATTCATGCCAACAGCATCTAGGCGTGTCACACGCGACTGTAACTCGGCGAGCAGCAGGGTCATTGACTCAAGGCGACGCTCCGCCTCAACCGCCATGTCCGCCAGGGCTTCCGCACGCTCTCGCGCCTCCTCGGCCGCCAGCGTCTCTTCCGCGGCTTGCGCCTTTGCTACACCTTTCTTAATCCCAAACTCATAGCTAAAACCGGCCAGCGAAACGGGCAAGCCAATGAGGAAGGCAGAAACAACAACTCGCGTCCACCATCCGATTTCGACGGTTTTCGAGGGCCCTTCGTTGTTAATGAGGATGAATTTCACGTGGCAGTCGCGGCAACTTTTGGACGCGCCACTATGCCAGAGTTACGGTTAAGGTGAAAGTATTCTGCGGCAGGAGAACCGAGGCAGGCGGTCAGGCCGATGCGTAAGTCAAAAACGGCTGCTGATAAGAGATGGGGGCGTCGTCCAGATCTTCAAACGTCACCATTTCCCAGGCGTCTTCATCTGCAATCAAGGTTCGAAGTGCTAGATTATTGAGTGCATGACCAGACTTAAACGCTTGGTATTCACCAATGAGGCTATAACCAAGCAGATACAGATCGCCGATCGCGTCAAGGACCTTGTGCTTTACAAACTCGTCCTCGTAACGCAGACCATCATTGTTCAAGACCTTGTAATCGTCGATCACAATTGCGTTGTCCATACTGCCACCGCGGGCAAGTCCTTTCGATCGCAGATATTCGATTTCATGAACAAAACCAAATGTGCGCGCTCGACTGATTTCCCGAACGAATGAGGTCGTCGAGAAATCAATCTCGGTTGTGGCCGCTCGGTGCTTAAAGACGGGATGATCAAAATCGATGCCAAAGGAGATTTTAAAACCTTCGAGCGGGAGGAACTTCGCGCTCTTGTCACCATCAGTCACAGTAACTTCACGTTTCACACGAATAAACTTCTTGGCCGCATGCTGTTCTATGACACCTGCAGACTGAAGCAAGAAAACAAAAGGCGCTGCACTGCCGTCCATAATTGGTATTTCGGGGGCAGTAACATCCACATACGCGTTATCAACGCCCAAACCGGCCATTGCCGATAGGAGGTGTTCAATCGTCGATACGCGCGCATCGTTGTGAATGAGGCAAGTCGACAGCGTCGTCTCACCAACCAGATCGGCGCGAGCGGGGATCTCGGCCACGGGGTTCAGGTCGGTTCGACGAAATACGATACCCGTATCCACAGGTGCCGGGGAGAGTGTCAGTAACACTTTCTCACCTGTGTGCAAGCCGACACCAGTCGCCTTGATCGAGTTTCGCAATGTTCGCTGTCGTATCATTCCATCGCCTTTTTTAGAGGGCACAAAGTTAGAGAGTGATCTGCTCTCTCCGCATCATCTTCGAGTCGTGAACCTAATCGGCTTGGCGACGCAAGAATGCGGGGATATCGAAATATCCTTCCTCGCTGTTTTCCTCTACCGCAACCGCTTGACCACCAGCAACAATACGCTGGCGCTTCGCGGGTGGCAGATCATACCCTTCATAGGCTGATGAAGTCGATGTTGCAGCACGCATCGGTGCGGTTGGCTCAACCTTTTTCAGAACGGGGCGACTTTGCTCAACGCCAAGACCCGTTGCAACAACCGTTACTTTGAGCTCATCACTCATCGTTGGATCAATGACAGTTCCTATGACCACCGTCGCGTCGTCACAAGCGATCTCCTCAATTGCCTCACCGACTTCAGAGAACTCACCGAGAGATAAATCGAGTCCAGCGGTAATATTCACCAGCAAGCCCTTAGCGCCGCTTAGATCAATATCATCCAACAGTGGGCTGTTAATCGCACGCTCTGCCGCTTCTCGGGCACGACCTTCGCCCTTAGCCGCACCCGTTCCCATCATTGCCGAGCCCATCTCCGACATGACGGTTTTCACATCGGCGAAGTCGACGTTGATCATGCCGGGGCGAATAATGAGATCAGCAATACCCTGAACAGCGCCGAAAAGCACGTCATTAGCCTCTTTGAACGCGTCGAGTAGGCTAGTGTTCTTTCCCATGACCTCCAGCAACTTCTCGTTTGGAACCGTGATCAGTGAATCGACGTGCTGCTCGAGTTCTTTGAGTCCCTGATCCGCAATAGCCAGGCGCTTACGACCCTCAAAACTGAAGGGACGCGTCACGACAGCAACCGTAAGAATACCCATATCGCGCGCGACTTCGGCAACAATTGGAGCACCACCGGTACCGGTACCACCACCCATGCCTGCGGTTATAAAAACCATATCGGCACCCTGCAGGGCGTCAGCAATACGGTCGCGATCTTCCAGTGCCGCCGCACGACCAATCTCAGGGTTGGCGCCGGCACCTAATCCCTTAGTAATATTATTTCCCAGCTGCAATACCGTTCGCGAATCTATATCCGCAAGCGCCTGTGAGTCCGTGTTAGCACAGATAAAATCCACGCCCTCAATATCGTGCTCGATCATGTGACGGACAGCGTTACCACCGCCACCGCCGACGCCGATGACCTTAATTACTGCGTTCTGCGGTGCGTTATCTACTAGTTCAAACATAGCCTTTCTCCCCGTTTGAAATTATCCGGTTTCCCGGTGTTCCCCTTACTTCAGAAGTTGCGTCCAAACCAATTTCGCAACCCTCCCAGCAAACTGCTGGCCTTCTGACGGTCCGCCGATAACTGCGCCCCCTCATGAAGTTCTTTAGCACCCGATAGCAACAGGCCTACTCCTGTTGCATAAATCGGGTTTCGAATAATGTCGTGCATGCCCCGGGTATACTGCGGCGCGCCTACCCGAACGGGCATGTGAAAAATTTCTTCTGCGAGCTCGACCACGCCTTCCATTTTCGAGGTGCCACCTGTTAGCACCACGCCGGCCGGGATCAACTCTTCGAAACCTGAGCGGCGAATCTCGCCCTGAATAAGCGTGAAAAGCTCGTCATAACGTGGCTCAACCACCTCAGCCAACGATTGCCGAGACAAGTCGCGCGGTGGACGATCGCCAACGCTAGGAACTTTGATTGTCTCTTCGGGACCCGTGAGCTGTGCAAGTGCGCAGGCGTATCGGATTTTGATCTCTTCCGCGTGTTGCGTTGGTGTACGGAGCGCCATGGCGATGTCGCTAGTGACCTGGTCACCGGCTACAGGAATAACGCCTGTATGGCGGATTGAGCCTTCGGTGAAAATAGCAATATCCGACGTACCACCACCGATATCTACCATGCAGACACCAAGATCGCGCTCATCGTCAGTAATGACGGAATAACTTGACGCCAGCTGCTCAAGCACGATCGCGTCAACTTCAAGTCCGCAACGCTGAACACACTTTTCGATGTTCTGTGCCGCTGTCTCGGCACAGGTAACCAAATGCACCTTAGCCTCAAGACGCACGCCTGACATCCCGAGCGGCTCCTTGATGCCACCCTGATTATCGATCACAAATTCCTGAGGTAGGACGTGAAGAATTTTCTGATCAGCGGGGATGGCAACCGCCTGCGCGGCATCGATAACGCGTTCGATGTCTGCGCGCTCCACCTCACGATCTTTGATTGCCACGATGCCATGAGAGTTCATAGAGCGAATATGACTGCCTGCTATCCCGACATACACCGAGTGGATCTGACAGCCAGCCATTAACTCTGCCTCTTCCACAGCGCGCTGAATGGCATTGACCGTCGATTCGATGTTCACCACAACGCCTTTTTTGAGACCCTTTGAAGGATGGGAACCGATGCCGACGATGTCGATGGTGCCATCGCTGTCAACTTCACCAACCACCGCTACAACCTTGGATGTGCCGATATCCAAGCCAACGATCATGCGCTTTTCTTCAGTCGCTGCCATTACTGGCCTCCTTGCTGTTGTGACACTGCTGTCACCGCAAACGTATTTGTTTTGCGAAGCACAGCCGCCCCGCTCTCATATCGGAAATCAATTTTTGCAATTGAAGGATTAGTGCTCGCGCTTTCACTCTCGAGAAGCGCAACAAAACGGCGCACCCTTGTGGCGAAATCTCTATCGCCAAACTGAACCTCAGTACCGTCAGTCAACTCCGCCGATATCTGCGCAAGACGGTCCTCATTTAGGGCAGCAACTGAAAGTCCATGAGGAACAAGCAACATTTGGAAAAGCTTGAAGTGCTCGATGAGCACATGTGGCTCGCTGTGCTCGCTCCACAAAAGTGGTAAGTCGTCGTAGCGTTCAAAGGTCTCGCCATCGAATACCTCACCATGCTGATTGATATATGACATGCCCCCCCAACGGGCGATAGGCATCTGCTCCGTCACGTAAACATGAATCGTGCTCGGCCACTTTCGGCGCACACCTGCATCAAATACCCAAGGAAGCGTGCGAAGTTCGTTTGCGATCGCCGTGAGGTCGGTAAGCAAGAAGCCATCCTCAACATGAGGTGTCAGCACTGCCTCAACTGTGTCTCGGGCCACGTGGCGCAGCTCGCCGGCAATAGCTATCTCCTGCACTGGAATGTCCGTCGCTCGTTGCGTCATAAGGCCTAACAAAGCGGCAACAATAAGGAGTGAGACAGCTAACGTTATCCGCTTGATACTCCGCACTAATCGCTCCCACCGCCCCGGTGTTCGCTGTGAAGCTGCGCGAGAGACACTACGCGTCATAACGCACCTCCCCGGACTCTTCCGTTTCCGAAATATTGGAAGCGGATTGAGAGCCAGAATTAGAAGTACACCGAGTAACAGATGCCTGATAAATCTCGGCGAGTAACTCTATGAAACTCAGGCCCGCTGCGGCGGCGGCCTTGGGAACGAGGCTGTGCTCAGTCATTCCAGGAATGGTGTTGACCTCAAGTAACTGCCAACCGCCATCACCCCGCATTACATCAACACGCCCCCAAATATCAGCACCCGATGCGTAAAAGGCATTCAACGCTAGGGCCTGTAGCTCCTCTGACTCAGGGGGCGTAAGCGGTGCTGGACATTCAAACAAAGTCTCACCAGAGACGTACTTTGCGTCAAAGTCATAAAACGCCGCAGCAGGGGTAATTTTTATTGGTGGAAGCGCCTTCCCATTCACAATAGCAACGGTGAACTCGTCACCGCGTATCAATGCTTCGGCCATCACACCCACCTGAGAGTTAGCCACTAGTGCAAACGCCTGTTCGAGACTGTCCGCATCAGTAGCGATAGACATGCCAACAGAGGAGCCCTCGCAGACAGGCTTCACAAACACCGGTCCCAGGCGGTCGATCAATGCCGATAGGTTGGTGTCAGCATCAATCATCTCGAAACCAGGCGTAGGCAGGCCTAAGCTACGCCAAATGAGCTTAGTCTTCGCTTTATCCATGCAAAGAGCACTTCCGAGCACACCTGAACCCGAGTAAGGCACACCTAAACTATCAAGAAGGCCCTGTACGCTCCCGTCCTCGCCACCCACACCGTGTAGAAGATTAAAGACAAACGTCTCGAGCGGAAGATCGGTATGCCACCCGCTGACCGCGGTATCGAGACGAGTGACTAGTGCACCTGCCTGTGCCAGTGCATCAGCCACCGCACCACCACTTTTAAGTGATATTGCGCGCTCCGCCGAGCTCCCACCCATTAGTACAGTGATGCTCTTACCGCTAAAGACTCGAGTCATACCAAGTCCTCCAGCGATGAGGCTTCGGACAACATTTTCGAGAGCCGACCGATATTGCCAGCGCCCTGCATGATCAGCACGTCATCCTTGACAAGGAATTTGCATAGTCGTGCAGCTAGCTGACCGTGGTCAGCAAGTAGCACCGGATCAACTGAGCCTGCCTGTCGAATACTGCGCGCCAGCGAGCGACTGTCAGCACCAATAATTTCGTTTTCGCCTGCGGCGTAAATATCAAGTAAAACTAACGCGTCCACGGTAGAGAGCACGTCCACGAATTCGTCGTAACAGTCTCTTGTTCGGCTGTAGCGATGAGGCTGAAAAACCATCACTAGTCGCTTTCCGGGATATGCTTCTCGCGCCGCATTAATTGTGGCACGAAGCTCTGTTGGGTGATGGCCATAATCATCGACCAACAATGCCGACCCATCATTCCAGTTCACATTCCCCAATACGGAGAAGCGACGGCCTACGCCCTCGAACGACGCGAGGCCGTGTGTGATGGCCCCGACACTGACGCCAAGCTCAGTGCAAACCGCCACCGCTGCGGAGGCGTTGAGTGCGTTGTGAACACCAGGCATTGGCAGGCGCAGCGATAGGCTGTCTCCCGCAGCTTTGCGATGCAACGTAAAACGGCTCTCAAGACCGGAGTAGGTGAGACCTTCGAGCCGGAAATCGGCGTCGTCCGCGAAGCCATAAGTCACGACTTGTCGGGTGACCGATGGTATGAGTTCTCGAACGCCGGGGTCGTCCAAGCACATAAGTGCCACGCCATAAAACGGTAGATTCTGCAGGAACTCAGTGAAGGCTGAGTAATAGGCCTTTTCATCACCTTGGTAATGCTCCATGTGATCGGGCTCAACATTGGTGATCACCGTCATCATGGGTAATAGGTGTAGGAAAGACGCATCACTCTCGTCTGCCTCAACCACAAGATAATCGCTAGCACCCAACTGCGCATTAGAGCCGGTATTGTTCAAAATACCGCCGATAACAAAAGTGGGATCCATCTCCGCCTCTGCCATGAGCGAAGCGATGAGGCTGGTAGTCGTTGTTTTTCCATGGGTGCCAGCTACGGCAATGCTGAAGCGATACCGCATGAGCTCCGCCAGCATCTCGGCTCGTGGAACGATGGGAATGCGTTTGTCACGGGCAGCAATAATTTCAGGGTTCGACTCGTTGATAGCAGATGAGACAACTAATACGTCTACTTCCAATACATTCGATGCGCGATGCCCAATCGTCACGTCAACACCTAATGACTGCAGACGACTGATGACCGGACTGTCAGAAATATCAGAGCCTGAAATTGTATAATTCAAGCCCGCCAGGACCTCAGCAATACCACTCATACCCGAGCCGCCGATCCCGACAAAGTGAATTCTCTGAATGCGCCGCATCATAGGCTCGCGCAGAGACGTTCCAGTCGAAAGCGCGCCCGACCGGACGAGGGAGGATGTCATGGATTTTTCAGCCACAGACCACCTCCTCAATGACAGCGACAACCCGCTCTGTTGCGTCAGGCTTGGACCATCTCTTGGCGGCTGAAGACATGTCTGCCAGGCGCTGAGATTGACTTAATGTCTCGTTTAAAAACGTCTCCAATGCTCCAGAGTCGAGATTGGATTGCTCGATAATCACCGCACCACCTGCGTCTCGAAGCGCTTCAGCATTTTTCAGCTGATGGTTATCAATCGCGTTAGGAAGCGGAACAAGTACTGACGGCGTTCCAGTCGCAGCGAGCTCACAGACAGTCAACGCACCTGCGCGGCATATCGCGATATCAGCCCACTGGTATAGCTCTGCCATGTCATCCACAAACGGGGTGATCTCGATGTCCGCCAAAGAAAGTGCTGACCAGGCAGACTCGCTCACATCGCGATGATTTAGACCGCATTGATGACGGACAGCAATGCACCTGAGTGCGTCGTCAGAAAGCGTTGACAAGGCCATGGGTACGCCTTTATTCAATGCCAGAGCGCCCTGACTACCGCCTAAAATCGCCAATTTGAGCGGTTTTACGTTACTAAATACGGCATCTGCGTAAGCTTTACTAGGCAAGACAGCAAGCGCTGAGCGCACTGGGTTACCCGTGACCAGAACCGAAGGTCGTGACGCAAAGGCGCCTTCGAAGCCTGCGAGAACACGCTTTGCAACGCGCGATAACAAACGATTAGTGGTGCCTGCAACGGCGTTTTGCTCGTGAATTACCACCGGAACCCCTAGCAGCCAAGCTACGATACCTGCAGGGCCCGCCGCGTATCCGCCAAAACCAATCACTACCGAAGGACGATTTGTAATCAGGAGCCAAAGTGCCTGCAAGCAAGACAGGACCAGTGACAGGACACCTTTAATTGTCGACCACAAGCCCTTGCCTCGAAGGCCGAGCGTCTTAAGCGTGTGCAACCGAATTCCGTTATCCGGCACTACACGCGCCTCAAGCCCTCGTGACGTACCAACCCACGAGACATCCCAGTTCCGCTCTCGCAAAGCCGTTGCTATGGCCAGCCCAGGGAAAACGTGACCACCCGTGCCACCCGCCATAATCAGTGCGCTGTGCGATGCTGTCATTGAGATCGCCTCCGCGCTTGCGCTTTCTTAAGACCTTGTGAATCTGAAGAGCGACTTCGTTCAAGCCGCAGCAACACACCCACAGTAATACAACTCATCAAAAGGCTTGAACCGCCATAACTTATAAACGGCAGGGTCAATCCCTTGGTCGGCAGCAAGCCCGAGCTTACCCCCATGTTAACGAAGGCCTGCCCGGCAAAAATAAGCGCAAACCCGAAGCAGCAGTGCGCCTCAAATTCGCGCTGCTCCGACGCAAATCGATAGCCCAAATAAACAATCCGGCCCACAAATGCGGCGAACAACAAAATAACGACAACGGCGCCCACCAGTCCGGTCTCTTCCGCCCAGATAGAAAACACAAAGTCGGTGTGAGCCTCCGGAAGGTAAAAGAGCTTTTGCACGCTATTGCCGAGGCCAACGCCGAACCACTCGCCTCGTCCATAGGCGATCAGTGACTGGATAAGCTGAAAACCGCTACCAAAAGGATCGCTCCAAGGGTCCTGATATGCCATCAGCCGCTTCATACGATAGGGCGCCATAAGGATCATCACGACAAGGCCTGCAAGAGCAGTGAAGACCAAACCAAGAACGTAGATCAGACGAGCACCGCCCATGAAAAGCATGCCAAATGCAGTGCCCATCATGATGACTGTCGCACCAAAATCAGGCTCCGTAAGTAGCAATATCGCGAATAAGACCAGAACAGCGATAGGTTTAAGCAACCCGCGAACAACGGTTCGCAACTCCTCGCCGTGACGCAACATATAGCCTGACAGCCAAAGCACTAGCGCGAACTTAGCAAACTCAGAAGGCTGAAAAGTAAAGCCAGCGAGTGGGATCCAGCGCTGACTGCCATTAACCACGCGCCCTACACCCGGAACTAACACTAAAACCAACAGCGCGAGAGCCAGAAGTAGCAGCCAGGGTGACAACTTGCGCCAAGCGTTTATAGGCACCAGATAGGCAACGGCACCAAATACAATTCCCGCACCTAGATACATCACGTGCCGAATTACGTGGTACCACTCGTTCCCAAAACGCACTTCAGACAGACTGATTGAGGCAGAGGCAATTGCCACTAAACCAACTGAAATAAGCGCAGCAGCCATAGCAAATAACGGTGATACCGTCATCGCCTTGTTCTGGGGCGCGGTCATAAGACCACCTCGCCATTCAAACGCAGAACGGCTTCCCGGTATGCATTACCTCGCTGCTCGTAGTTAGCAAACATATCAAAGCTTGCGCAGGCAGGAGACAGCAAAACGATGTCACCCGTCGTAGCCGAGCTTGCAGCCTTTTCCACAGCAGCGTCCAACGAATCAGCAAAATCAACGGGCGCCTCTTTAGGTAGACTCTTGGCAATTTCCCCTGCCGCCTCACCGATCAAAATGACTTGCTTACAGGTTCCGTTAACCGCCTTGCTCAGGGCCTCAAATGACTGACCCTTGGCCTCGCCGCCAGCAATAAGAATAATATTTTTTCCAACGGCTAGACCTGAGATTGCCGAGACCGTCGCACCGACATTTGTCGCTTTGCTGTCATTAATAAACGACACACCGCCTATCTCTCCAATGAATTCGCACCGATGGGAGAGCCCACGAAGTGACGCGACACCGTCGATGAGCTGTTTAAACTCAAAGCCAACGCCCCTACAAATTGCCAAGGCCGCGAGTACATTGCGTATATTCTGCTCGCCGAGGACGGGCAGGTCCGAGCAGCGAATTAACGAGTCAAAACCAAAGGCAATCCAGGGCTCACCGTCAATCTGACGAATACCCAGTTGTTGCAAATCGGGCTCATCATCTCGCCATGCAGTCCACGTGACATCACCTTTGCCTACGGGCAACGTCAACGGATCCCTTGCGTTAACCACCACGTGCTTCGAACCCGCGAAAATCCGGTGCTTAGCGAGGTGATAAAGGGGCATTGTCTGGTGACGGTCAAGGTGATCGGGCGTTAAATTCAACACCGTGGCCACGGCCAAATTGAGATCACCTGCCCGCTCGAGTTGGAACGACGATAGCTCAAGCACATAGATGTCGGCATCTTGGTCAAGAAGATCGAGTGCACCGACGCCTAAGTTTCCTCCGAGAGCGACTCGTAGACCACAAGATTCAAGTAGCTGGCCAACAAAAGTCGTGACAGTCGACTTACCATTTGAACCCGTAATTCCAATGATAGGCTTGTCAGTTTCGGCAACAAACACATCGATATCACCGCGTATCTCAACGCCTGCATCCTTGGCTTTTAACAGCTCAGGAGAATCCATGGCGATACCTGGCGATGCTATCAGCAAGTCGATTTGATCAAACAAGGCGTCATCGAAATCACCAAAGTGCGTCTCAATCCCGGCCAGCTCACGCCGCAGATCGAGATCGTTAGCTAGCTCTGGACGCGTATCGAGCGCAATAAAGGGAATGCCGTGTGCTTTCCAGAATCGCGCAACCGAGCGCCCGGTCGTCCCTAGACCGAGAATCGCGCGTTGCGTGGAACTGGAAATAAGCTCAGGCATCATCTATCCCTACCTCAGTTTCAGGGTGGCAAGGCCAAAGAGAACAAGCATTGCAGTGATGATCCAGAACCGCACAATGACTCGGGGCTCTGGCCAGCCTGAGAGCTCGAAGTGATGATGGATAGGCGCCATCTTGAACACGCGCTTACCGCGTAGTTTGAATGACGCCACTTGGATAATGACGGACAGCGTTTCGATAACGAATACGCCTCCCATGATAAAAAGCACGAGTTCCTGTCGAATAATCACGGCAACAATACCGAGCGCAGCCCCCAGTGCCAGTGCACCAACGTCGCCCATGAACACCATAGCTGGATAGGTGTTAAACCAAAGGAAGCCCAGACCTGCGCCTGCAATCGCACCACAGAAGACCACCATCTCCCCGGTACCCGCGATATAGGCAATATTGAGGTAATTGGCGAACTGAGTATGCCCCCCTAGGTAGGCAATCATGCCCAGCCCAACGGCGACCATCACCGTTGGTAAAATGGCAAGGCCATCTAGACCATCGGTTAAGTTCACTGCATTACTCGAACCCACCACGACCAGGTAGGCCCAAGGAATAAAGAGGAGCCCCATCGCCAGCGCGACATCTTTAAAGAAGGGTACGTAGAGTATGGTCTCGGGAGCCTGCGTAGCGCTCACAAACAAGTACGTGACAGCGGTGAAGCCAATGACCGACTGCCAGAAATATTTCCATCGCGCAGGTAAGCCACGCGAGTCTTTCTCGACAACTTTGCGGTAATCATCAACCCACCCAACGGCGCCAAATCCGACTGTCGTAAGTAGCGCAACCCAAAGGTATTTATTAGTGAGATCTCCCCACAACAACACGCCCGACGAAATAGCCACAATGATGAGAGCCCCACCCATTGTCGGAGTGCCTGCTTTGCTCAAATGGGACTGAGGCCCGTCAACGCGAACAGCTTGGCCAATTTGCATCGTCTGCAACCAGCGGATCATCTTAGGCCCTACAAGGGTCGAGATGATTAGCGCAGTCATGGCAGATAAAATTCCACGCAGCGTGATGTACTGAAAAACAGAGAAGGCCGAGTCCCACTCCGTCAATAGCTGTGCAAGCCACGTTAACATTTCGCCACCCCTAAAGATGCGGACAAGTTGTCCACGAATTGATCTAACTGCATACCTCGAGACCCCTTCACCAAAACGGTCTCGTTGGAAGCAAATCTAGGCTTGCTCGCTATCAAAGCCTTAACGTCAGAAAAGTGCTCGACTTGAATAGCGCCAACCTCACCAAAGTGACGAGCAAGGCTGCCAACAGAAAGTAGCCGTTCGATACCACTGTCAGCCAGATGACGGCCTACCTGACGGTGATAATCCACTGCCTCATCACCGAGCTCTAACATGTCACCTAAAATCGCCGTTCGAGGAACGGGTGAGGCAGAAAGCACTGAGATAGCAGCGATAACACTCGAAGGGCTTGCGTTGTAACTATCGTCAACAAGGCGAATACCACGGTCGAGTTGCAATGTCTTCCCGCGCCCATCCACAGGCACTAATGACTCAAGACCCGCTATAATGTCGTCCTGACTTAAGCCGAGCGACATACCCACAGCAGCAGCTGCCAGCGCATTCATAACACCGGCAGCACCCGGTATCGCGAGATCGACTGAACAACACTCCCCTCTAAGGGAGAACGTCATAGACGTACCTGAAAATCCTCTGGAAACAGTATCCAAACAGCAAACATCTGCCTCTGAATTCATGCCAAATGAGATTATGGACGCGGGCTCAGCGCGCGCTTTCCAAGCCTCAAGGTGAGGCTGGTCTGCGTTCAATACAGCGACACTATCCTCAGTAAGACCATCGAGGATTTCTCCCTTAGTCTCGACAATCGTCTCAAGGTTTCCAAACCGGCCTAGGTGTGCTTCGAAAGCATTCAGGAGCACGACAATCTGCGGCTTAGCCATACGCGTGAGATAAGCAATATCTCCACGTTGCGCTGCACCCATCTCAACAACGGCAAACTCCGGGTCTGAAGACAATCGCGCGAGGGTAAGCGGAACACCTAGCTCATTATTTTGGTTACCCAGCGTTGCTACTGTCGTACCCGCTCGCGAACAAATCTGTTCGACGAATGCTTTTGCCGTTGTTTTGCCCGCACTTCCGGTAATGCCGACAACCTTTGCCGACGAAGCGTCCCGCATGAGTAAGCTAAAATCGGCACACGCTTTTTCGACACTGCCCACGCACAAAGAGGGTATTGTTTGGCTCACAGCACGTGTACTCATAACAGCCGCCGCACCGTTTGCGATGGCAGCGTCAATAAAGTCATTACCATTAACCATCGCACCCTCGATCGCCGCAAACAAATCGCCGGGCTTAACCCTCCGGCTGTCGATTGCGAGCCCCGTCAGCGCAACATCCTCACCTAAATGGGATAGTCCAAGCTGGCTGGCGAGAAGGGACAAGTTCACACTAGCCATGGGCTATCCCTCTCGAGATAAGCGCCTCGCGCGCGTGCTCAACGTCGGAGAAGACGTGTTGTGTTGTTCCAACAATCTGATAACTCTCATGGCCCTTACCGGCAATCAGTACCGTGTCACCGGAACGCGCTGATTTAATGGCATGAGCAATGGCGGACGCCCTATCTAGTTCCACCAAAACATCAGCGCTTACACAGCCAGACCTGATCTCTTCAGCTATCGCAGAGGCGTCTTCAGACCGAGGATTGTCGTTAGTAATAACGATCTTGGAAGCCAAAACGGACGCTATACGCCCCATCTCCGCGCGCTTCCCTGAATCCCGGTCACCCCCACAACCAAATACAACCCACAACGAACCCTCGCAAGATGTGCTGAGCGTAAACAATGCACTCTCGAGTGCATCAGGCGTGTGCGCATAGTCGACAACCACACGGATCTCTTCACCCCCACCAACCGGTTGCATGCGACCGTCCACAGCCTGAAGGTAGCTTGCAGCAGCAGCAACATCTTTGAACCCAAAGCCGAGACCACAAACTGCCATCATCGCTACAGCCACATTAAACGCGTTGAATCGCCCGTGAACGTTTGTCACAACATTTGCGGAACCAAACGGCGAATGAAGCTGGAACGATATTCCGGAGGCCTTCTCGTTCAATACCTGCACGAAGACATCCGCCGACGCATCTCTGAGGGAGACACCTAAGGCCGACTGAGTAGCAAATTCTCTCGCCATCTGCGTGTTTTCATCGTCGGCGTTGTAGATGACACGCTCAGGGCAAAAATCTGAAAAGAGCCGGAGCTTGGCCTCCTTATAAGCAGCCATACTCTCGTGATAGTCGAGATGATCTCGGGTTAAATTACTAAAAATACCCGTGTGAATGGTCAGACCATTGAGTCGGCGCTGATCAAGTGCATGGCTCGAGGCCTCAATGGCGGCGAAACCAATACCCTCCTCAACCCAATCAGCTAATTTCCGATTGAGCGAAATAATATCCGGCGTTGTATTCTTACTTAAAATGGCCTCGCCCGAGCGCGTTCTTGCCCCCAAGGTTCCAATGGTGCCGGCTGATTTACCAAGCAGTCGGAATAACTGTCCAATATAGTCGCTGATACTTGTTTTTCCATTCGTGCCCGTTACGGCGAGAAGGGCAAGTTGCTTCGAGGGATCCGCATAAAAGCGCTTAGCAAGCGTTCCAATCTGCTTTTTAAGTCCCGGCATTGGAACCACGCGAGGATCCAGCTCTTTAACCGCAAAGGACTCCGCGAAAACCACAGATGCTCCTCGATCGAGGGCGTCGAACACAAATCGGCTCCCGTCTGTTTGAGTGCCCTGAACCGCTATAAAAGCACTCCCTGAGACCACTTGACGACTATCAAGCGTGAGGTCGAGAACAGATTCATCGGCGAGAGCAGGCGGAATATCCACAAGCCCGTCCGCAAGCTGAGCGAGAGACATACTAGCCACGGGGAGTCCCTCCAGCATCGACAAGCAACAGCACATCTTTCTCTTCCGCTGAATCAGGCACCGCATTACGGATACGCAAAACTTCTTGTGTTATGCGCGAATAGACTGGTGCCGCTGCCGCGCCCCCACCGTAGATATCGCCCTCCGGCTCGTCGATAACAACCACGGTGACATAACGCGGCGCCTCGATGGGCGAGACACCTGCAAACAAGGCAACGTAGCGATCGTCAAGGTACCCGGCCTTGCCGACTTTATGGACCGTACCCGTTTTGCCACCAACACTGAATCCGGGCACACTGGCGCGCTTGGCAGTGCCCTCATCTCCAGTAACCCGGTGCAGCACAGTAATAACTTTGCGAGCGATCTCAGGAGAAACCACCTGCTGCCCTTTACTCGATACATTATCGGTAGCCAATAAGGTAAGCGGAACGAGTCGTCCATCATTAGCAAAAGCACTGTAAGCGTGCGCAAGCTGCAGTGGCGTCACCAACAAGCCGTAGCCAAATGCGGGCGTCACCTGGTCAATAGCGCTCCAGAAATCGTGGTCCGGCAGTCGGCCCGAACGCTCACCCGGAAACTCGGCACCCGTTGTCTGCCCCAGACCAAAGCGCTGAAATACATCAATAATATTTTCGTGACCCACGGCCTGCGCGATCTTGGTCACGCCCACCTGACTCGACTTCTCGATAACACGAGAGACGGAAATAGCACCGTAGTTGCGAGGATCAGGTAACACTTTGTCGCCCACTTGGATACGGCCCGGCGAGGTATCAATAATTGTATCGATATCGAACTCACCACTCTCCAAAGCCGCGACCAAGGTTAATGGCTTTACCGTAGAGCCGGGCTCATACACGTCCGTGACCACCCGATTACGCATAGCGGCAAGATTCAACTGACCACGGCGATTCGGATTAAACGAAGGAAGGTTCGTCATCGCAAGAATTTCGCCCGTTCGTGCATCGACAGTAACCGCCGAGGCCGCGGCCGCACCGGTTTCCTTCATAGCGCGAAGCAGTTCTCGATGCTGAACGTGCTGGAGTCGCAAATCGATACTTAATTGCAGGCTCTCACCATCAGACGCCTCGCTTACGACACCAATATCTCGAATAGCGTCACCATGCAGGTCCTTGATAAAGCGCTTCTTACCCGGCACACCCTGAAGACTATGATCGAATCTCATCTCAACACCCGAAGCGCCGTCGCCGTCGATATTAGTTGTGCCGACCAACTGAGAAACAACCTCACCCGCGGGATAGAAACGCCGATACTCGCGCTGTCCGTAGATGCCTGGAATATCGGACGACAGCACAGCTCGCGCGATCGCCGGCGTTTGATGCCTCGCGAGATACATAAACTGCTTATTTCGGTAGCGGTCGAGCTTTTTTATGAAGTCATCTACAGGCAGATTCAACAACTGCGCGAGCGCAGTTTCTTTGCCACTCCCAATTAACTGCTGCGGATTCGCCCACAAGGTGACAACAGGGGTTGAGACGGCGAGTGGGGAGCCGCGACGATCGGTAATGAGCCCCCGGTATGCGGGGATTTCAGCTGATCGAACAGCTCGCAAGTCGCCCTGACGCTTTAAAAAGTCGGCCCCATACTGGCTAGCACCCACCTGAAGCTGAACCAACCGAAAAACCAACATACCAAACAGACCGGCGAGCACGGCGGCAACAACCAGAACCCGCATCTGGTAACCAGTATGCTTTGTGACCTTGGCACTCATTCTTCAACCACCTTAATCGACGCAGCGTCGGGCGATGTCATGGCTAAAGTAGTCACCGAGAGCTCGCTTATTCGGTGTGGCGCGCTGAGCGTCGAATACTCGAGCACCAAGCGGCTATAATCTTCCTGAAGCGCCCAACGCTGACTCTCGAGCGTTTGCAGTTGCGCAAAAAGCAGGCGGGTTTGATGGGTTTCCTTAACGATCATCAAAGCGCTGCCGAGGCAGAGTACAAACAATGCAGGCAAACTAAAGCCAGAGTAGAAAACCCGGGTCATCATTGTCGGCGCTCCGCCACACGCATAACAGCTGATCGAGAGCGCGGGTTTGTCACAACCTCTTGCTCACTGGGCTTGATGGCCTTTCCGATTAAATTGAGCGTCTTACCGGCATCACTATCAACAACGGGCACGTGCCGCGGCAACTGGATGCCTCTCGCCTGATCACGCATGAATCGTTTCACGATGCGATCCTCTAACGAGTGAAAACTGATCACTACAAGGCGGCCGCCAATAACCAACTTGTCGACCATCGACGCCAATGCAAGCTCAAGATCCTCGAGCTCACGATTTATAAATATCCGGATTGCCTGAAAAGCACGCGTGGCAGGATGCTTATTCGGCTCCCACTTTGGATTTGCCTCAGCAATAATTGACGCAAGCTGCCGCGTACCAGTGATCGGGGTCTGAATTCTCACTTTTGCGATCGCCGCGGCCATGCGCCTTGCAAAACGCTCTTCACCATAGGTCTTGATGACATCAGCGATCTCCTGCTCTGGTGCAGAGGCTATCCATTCAGCTGCGGTCATGCCGCTGCGCGTATCCATTCGCATATCCAGCGGGCCATCACCACTAAAACCGAATCCGCGCGCAGCGTCGTCCAACTGAGGCGAAGAGACACCCAAGTCCAGCAATATCCCATCAAGCGAACCGTCGCCGACATAGCTTGCTATATCGGCAAAACTGCCAGCGACAAATTTAAAGCGTGAATCACCTGCAAGCGCCTGCGCCGAGGCCTCAGCCGCAGGGTCTTTATCGACCGCAATCAACTGCCCAGCCGGGGACAAACGGGAAAGAATTTCACGGGAGTGCCCGCCACGGCCAAACGTGCCGTCGAGGTACGATCCATCTGCCCGCACCGACAAAGCGGAGACAGACTCCGCTAAAAGAACAGACACATGTCCTGCCTGCTTCAAAGCTTGAGCCCCAGCAGCTCATCCGGCATATCACCGCCGTCGGACGCCAAGGCGGCCTCACACTCAGCCTCCCAAAGCGCCTCCGACCAGAGCTCTAACTTATTCCCCTGCCCCACCAAAACGACGCGCTTTTCGAGTTGCGCGTATTCGCGCAAGGCGCCGGGTAATAGCACGCGGCCATTTGAATCCAGATCCAGATCGCTCGCATAACCCAAAACGAGACGCTGAAAGCGGCGCACAGCTGGATTCAGGGTGGGAAGGTCCTGCACATCTCGCTCAACCCGCTCCCACTCTTTGAGCGGATAGATGACCAGACAAGAAGATTGCGTATCGATGGTGACGACTAAAGAGCCCGCACTGATATCAAGGAGCGACTCGCGCTGGCGCGCAGGGACAGATAGCCGCCCTTTCGCATCCAGATTGATGTGCTGCACTCCCCTAAACACCACAAACCCCTCTTATTGCCGATGAAAAAGCAGAATAATTCCCCAATTACCCACTTTTTCCCACTTATCACCACTGTAACAATCCAATCAAAGGTGGTCAATGCGCAAAATATAAAAAATCCCGTAAATTCAGAGCCTTATAAACATTGAAAGCGGTCTTTTTGGCGCGCGATAACGAACTTTCGCCCAACAAAAAAACAGGAAAAAAGTCAGTCCTTTAGAGGTGCTACCGAGATGAAACCTGCCCAAAAATAAAAAAGGGGCATATGGATCAATTTTTATATGTGATTTAAATATAAAGGAGCGCCCCTGCTCGTGAGAGCGAGGGGCGCATGGCGAGTCAGTCGATAAGCCGGGTTCTGTCGAGAACGGTCATTCATCTGCGACGCCTGTCACCAGACGCCTGTAGCGACCTACCCGGATCCGCCGAGGGTCACGGCATAAGGATCCCTATTTGGTCTTGCTCCGAGTGGGGTTTACCATCGCCACGCCTGTTGCCAGCCGCGCGGTGCGCTCTTACCGCACCTTTTCACCCTTACCTCAGCTTACACCGAGGCGGTTTCCTTTCTGCTGCACTTTCCGTGAGCTCACACTCCCCAGGCGTTACCTGGCGCTCTGACCCATTGGAGCCCGGACTTTCCTCTGCACATAGCGTACAGCGACCGTCTAACTGACTCCGTACGACGATAGCACTGACTAGACCGTCGCTCAATCTTAAGCCAATAGAACGTGACTTATTCAATCAGTGATCAAATACTGATACAGATCCCGGGTTTTCAGACCATAATGCTCTGCAACAATTTGAGCAGCTTTACGTGGCGGCAACTCCGAGGCAAGACGCTCCAGCAGTACTGCACCTTCCGCAGTCAGCACCGCCGATTTAGCACTGACGTCAGAGATCACAACAAATTCTCCTTTCTGCTGATTTGTGTCACTTAAAACCCATTCATGAATATCCTTCAGCGACGCTCTTCGGATCGTTTCAAACGTCTTCGTCAACTCTCTGGCGACACAAACCTCGTGGGCCTCTCCAAACACTGACAACATATCAGTAAGAAGATCGACGATGCGATGAGGCGCTTCGTAAAGAATTGCTGTGGTATTGAGCCCTTTGATTGCATCCAGTCGCTTCAGCCTAGCAACGCGCTTTGCAGGGAGGAATCCCTCAAAGTGAAAGTGATGGGTTGGTAATCCTGCAGCACTTAAGGCCGTAATAGCTGCACAGGCGCCCGGCAGAGGGATAACAGTAGCGCCGTTGTTCTGCACACTACGAACAAGCGCGTATCCAGGATCGGAAACAAGCGGCGTGCCGGCGTCACTGATCAAGGCAATCGACTCGCCCGCCAACACCCGGCCTGCCAACTGGTCAATGACACGCGCATCGCTGTGCTCATGAAAGCTAATCAATGGTGTCGCGATATCGTACTGCGCCATGAGCTTTCTAGAGTGACGAGTATCCTCAGCCGCGATGAGATCAACAGCCTTTAGTACCTCAAGTGCACGAAGTGTTATGTCACCCGTATTACCGATGGGCGTGGGCACAATATACAATGCGGCTTTCAATTCCTCATTCTCTCCGTACAATCAGCGTGCATGACAAACCCCATTCCAACAGCAACGACTCGTGTACCCCATAATGTCACTTTCTTTAGGTGCGCGCACAAATGGACTTTAGTTTGCGTCGCGAGCTTACATCTCATTGCCTGCACAACGACGCCTGTGCCGCCGAGCGATGTATCGGCTAACAAAGGCGATACATCGGAAAACCCGACCCCCATGCTAAGCCAACCCAAGGCTGATTCCACCTCCGAAACTCGATTAAACCGTGAGGCCATCCTATGGGCAAGACGGATTGCAAATGATCGCGGCTGGTTATTTGCACTAGCCGAGCTTGAAGCGCTTGAAGAGGGCTTACTCTCACCAAACACTGAGCGATTTATACGCTCTCGACTCTTGTGGCTAAAAGGGGATATTGCCACTGCAAATTCCACACTATCTGAGGTGCTCGTCAGTGACGAAGAGGGACTCGACTTGTTACTCGCTGAACGGCAACGGCGCGCAACAGAGTCGGGTGAACCACTCGCCGCAGCGAAGATTGGCCTTGAGCGATTACAAATGGGTTATTCGGGCGAAAATGACATCTCTCATTCTGATGTCTTTAACCTGTTATCTGCGGCAACCGAGCCGCAAATTGCATCGGAGCTTCGCAAAACTGAACCCAGTAGCGACTGGGCAGCATGGCTAAGTCTCAACCATGCCTATAGAAAAGGACGTGGCGCCGTCGTGGCATGGAGACAATCCCGACCCCAATTACCGAGTGGCATGTTGAATCTTCCTTCCGGAATTCAAACCTGGTTAGAAAGCGACCTGCCCAAACGCGTCGCAGTACTTCTGCCTCTAAGCGGCCGCCTTAAGGATGCTGGCGAGACTGTTCTCGAAGGCATCACAGAGGGCCTGTATGCAAGTTACAGAGATTCAGCACTCCGCCCGCAATTGATCACCATAGATACCGAACTCGCCGGCAATAGCAGAGCTGCCTTCTTAGCGGCACTGGAGCGCGGCGCGGACTTTGTGGTGGGGCCACTCACCAACGAGCGAGTGATGGAGCTACAAGCGCTTGATAGTTTGCCAATTCCGGTATTAGCGCTTAATCGCGGATCCACTTCGGGAAACGCACTGCGGGTCGGCGAAAAGCCTCTTTTGAGTCTTAGCCTTGCACCAGAGGATGAAGCCATTCAACTGGCAGCGATGGTTTGGCAAGAAGGTTTGCGTAAGCCTCTGATTATTATGCGGGACTCAACTTGGGGGCACCGCATGCAGGGCGCCTTCAGTGAAGCGTGGGGATTGCTTGGCGGCGATATACGCGCGCTGACAATTTTGAGCGATGAAAAATCAGACAACGAAACAGTCGCGACAAGCCTCAAGACGCTTCAAAGCGAGTCGCGCATTCAGGCGGTAGAGATGGCTTTTGAGGCACCTGTAGACTCGCAAGCTCGACGTCGAAGTGATCTCGACTCAGTTGTTTTGCTTGCACCTACACCCCAGATGGCACGTGAAATCCGACCGCTACTACGGTTTCATTATGCCGGAAAGCTGCCGGTGTATGCGCCCTCGTCGGTGTATCAATCTGACTCAGGCATTACTAATCGTGATCTCAACGGGATTCGGTTTGTGCTACCGCCGAACGCATTCGTAACGGACAGGAATCGCTCAACGCAATTACATGCTCTTGGGCTAGATGCTGCGGCGCTTATTGATCATTATGATCAAGCAGAGGAAACGCAAGGCACCCTGCTTTTCGGTGCAACGGGGGACCTAAGCGTTGATACATCAGGCAATGTTCGCCGACGATTAAAACCGGCAGTAATTGCCCGAGGAAAAGCACGGCCGATCCAGTAACCTTTAGCTGTCTGGCATCTGGCAGGAGAGGAACTTATCTCATTCGAATAATCGGTCAACATTGGGAGACCTGCGCGGCGGAGTTTCTGTACACAAGAGACATTGCTACCATTGCTACTAATGTGCGCAGCCGGTTTGGCGAGGTGGATCTTGTCGCTATTGATGGCAAAACGCTGGTTTTCATAGAGGTGAAATACAGGAATTAAAGCCGCTTCGGTCCGGCCTCCCTCACCGTCACCCGAGGGCAACAGAGACGGATCGCACTGACAGCAAACGAATTTCGATCACAGCGGCCAGAGTATTGCCACTGGCACTGCCGGTTTGACATCATCGGATTTGATCAGAACAGCGGTCACATTCAATTAACGTGGTTGAAAGCTGCATTCGAACATATTGAGTAGTCTATTTATGGACAGTTTCGACATTACAGCTGATTTCTTTCATCAGCAGATCGAACAAATTAGTTTAATCGTCGATTCTGTTGCGAGCATGGCGGAGATGGCGGCCCCCGAAATAGCTGCCGCAATGATGGCGGAACGGAGAGTTTACTCGATTGGCACCGGCATCGACGCCCACCTTGCCATGACCTTTTGTCACCTGATTAGAGAAGGACTAGGGGCTGATCGACCCAGCTTGCCCATTGCGCCCTTAACATCGACAGCCGCAGACCCTATCGATGCTTCGGCTCACTGGATTGCACGAGAGATACGAACGCTGGGTCAACCGGGCGATGTCGCTGTGGTGTGGGCAGCAAATTTAACACCGATTGGTGTCGATTCGCTTCACTCAGCGATCACGCAGCGTGACATAACATCATTTTGGATCGGCGCGACCAGCCCTAGCCACTCGCTTCCATTCTCCAATGCAAACGCGTCTGTCCGACTGGGGTTATGCTCCATGACTGCGGTTGCAATGGCTCGTATTGTTGAGAGCGTTCTCTTTGATCACTGACGACCTCGATCAATAGAGACCTACGCGCTCTGTTAAGACTACTTGACAAGCTTGAGTGAGGGCTTATTTCCCGTTCCGGGCGAGTTCGGATCAGGCTCCGGCGGTGTTCGATCATCCGAATCGTTTTCCTCATCGAAAATCATCCCCTGACCATTTTCTCGTGCGTATATCCCCAAAATACTATTCAAGGGGAGAAATACCTCCATGGGCACACCGCCAAAACGCCCATTAAAAGCGATTGCGTCGTTGCCTAGGTGCAAACTTACGACAGCGGTAGGCGAAATATTGAGGACGATCTGTCCCTCGTTAACGTAATCAATGGGAACCGCAACGCCGTCCACCCCTGCGTCAACAAGCACATGCGGTGTACAGTTGTTATCTACGATCCAGTCGTAAATCGCACGAACCACATAAGGCTTACTGGGCGTCAACGGAATTACCTCACAGGATCAAGCGCGCATTTCCCGCTCTTGGATAGAAAGACTTTCCTGAAAGGCCTCTCGACCAAATAGGCTGTCCATATAATTGTATAAAGGCTTAGTTTGCTTGCTTGCACGGATGTCAACACCCAGAGCCGGTAGACGCCACAGGATTGGGGCGATACAGCAATCCACGAGAGTGAACTCATCGCTCATAAAATAAGGCTTTTCGGAGAAGATCGGCGACAGCGCAGTTAGGCTATCCCCAAGATCTCTGCGCGCCACAGCAACATCACCCGCATTGGATGAACGCAAGATGGTATCGACGAGTGAGCACCAGTCACGCTCAACTCGATACATAAACAACCGGCTCTCGGCCCGCGCTACAGGGTATACCGGCAACAACGGCGGATGCGGAAAACGTTCGTCGAGATACTCCATCATCACTTTTGACTCGTACAAAACGAGGTCACGATCAATGAGCGTAGGCATAGTGTTGTAAGGATTTAAATCTCCCAGCTCAGGCACTGGGACCCCATCCAGACCTTCGACCAGATCCACAGACACCCCCTTTTCGGCCAACACAATTCTCACGCGGTGGCTGTATTGACTTGTGCTATCTGAGAATAGGGTCATGGCAGAGCGTTTTGAGACCGCTGCTGCCGCGTCGTCGGTTACCTTCATGAAGAACTCCGGGCGGGGTTTTAAATGTAATAAAGGCGGAGCACTGCCCCGCCTTCGTCGATTATGCCCTTGTAGGCTGTTTAGTGCACGTCTTTCCAGTACTCGCGGTTTAATGCCCACGCGATAATGAAGAAGATAGCCAAGAACAGCATCACTTTCTTGCCAATCTCAATGCGCGTCTGCTTGAACGGCTCCGCCGTATAAGCGAGAAAATTCACAAGATCGTACATTGCGCCGTCAAACTCCGCTGTAGTCATGACGCCTGCAGCAGAAACCTCTAGAGAATCACAGTGCCCGTCAGCGTGATCACTGTCAGCGTTAACACACTCTGGCAAACCTTGTAGCTCAAGCAAAACGTGAGGCATACCCACGTTTGGATAAACCAAGTTGTTTACGCCGTAAGGGCGAGAGTCATCCTGATAAAAAGTGCGCAGGTATGTGTAAAGGTACTCAGGCGTCTTCGCACGTGAGATAAGCGTGAGGTCGGGTGGCGCCGCGCCAAACCAGCCCTTGGCGACGTCTTTGTCCATGCTGATGTCCATCAGCGAACCAATCTTCTGGTCAGAATCTAACAACAGGTGCTCGCGATAAAGATCCTCTGGAATACCCAAGTCCCTCGCTACACGGTTGTGGCGGGAGTACTGAAGCGAGTGGCAGCCCGCGCAGTAGTTTGCATACAACGCCGCACCATGCTGTAGAGACCCTTGGTCACTCGCATCCGCTACAAACTCGTCGCAGGGGATGCTGCCACAGTCGTAGGCAGATTCAGCACCGACAGCTTTGAGCGGCAACCAGGTGAGCACAGCAACGACTGCTAAAGTGGCAACGTTTTTACCGAAGCCCATACCACCATCCATGGTAATGCGGTCTGGCACCTCTTTCGTCTTATCCCAGGTTGACCACCAATACATACCGAGGAAGAACACAAAGTAGTAGATGGTGCAGATCTGCGCCAGCATCGTGCGGCTCTCAGTGGGCGCCTTAACACCCAGCACGCCGAGGATAATGAAGCAAACAACAAAGCCAAGCAGCATCACACGGTTGAGCATGCCGCGGTAGCGCCATGAGCGAACGGGGTTTCTATCGATCCAAGGCAATGCAAATGGGATGGCTACCGAGGCAGCGAAAGCCACGAAGCCCCAAAATTTATCTGGCACCGCACGCAACACCGAGTAGTAGGGCGTGTAGTACCAAACGGGCGCGATGTGAGCCGGCGTCTTCAACGCATTAGCTTCTTCGAAGTTAGCTAACTCTAAAAAGTAGCCACCCATCTCCGGCGCGAAGAAAATGATGCCGCAGAAAAAGAACAAGAAAACAGCGATACCCTGGATGTCATGTACTGAGTAGTAAGGGTGGAACTTGATTCCATCCAGCGGGACGCCGTTCTCATCTTTGTGCTTCTTGATCTCAACACCGTCAGGGTTATTTGAGCCCACTTCGTGCAGCGCGAGAATGTGCAATACAACTAATGCAAGGAGCACGATAGGCAGTGCCACAACGTGCAGTGCAAAGAAGCGGTTAAGCGTGATACCTGACAGAAGATAATCACCACGGATCCACGTCGTGATATCTTCACCGACCACTGGGATGGCGCCAAATAGCGAAATAATAACCTGCGCACCCCAGTAGGACATCTGACCCCATGGAAGCACATAACCCACAAACGCCTCAGCCATGAGCACGACAAAAATGAGCATGCCGAAGATCCAGATGAGCTCTCTGGGCTTCTGGTAGGAGCCATACATCATTGCGCGGAACATGTGCATATAAACGACAATAAAGAATGCGGAAGCACCCGTGGAGTGCATGTACCGCAACAACCAACCGTATTCCACGTCGCGCATGATGTATTCAACCGAAGCAAATGCCTCTTCAGCACTGGGTGTGTAGCTCATCGTCAGCCAAATACCCGTGAGCAACTGATTCACCAGCACGAGCAAAGAGAAAACACCAAAAAAGTACCAAAGGTTAAAGTTCTTTGGCGCGTAATATTTACCCATGTGCGTGTCCCATGCACGCGTCACGGGGAGTCGCGCATCAATCCACGAGACCAAACCTGTCAATGCCTTTTCCATTTACGCAACCTCCGTGTCAACGCCAATGACGAGTACGCCATCGCCTTCGAATGAGTAAGGTGGGATTATCAAATTGTCTGCAGCCGGCACGCCCTTGTAAACGCGCCCTGCCAAATCAAATTTAGAACCATGACAGGGGCAAAAGAAACCTCCCAGCCAGCTGTCACCGCCCAGATCGGCCGCCCCCACCTCAGGTCGGAACTTTGGAGCGCAGCCTAAGTGCGTGCACAAACCAACGACCACTAAATACTCTTCATTTAGCGATCGCGATGTGCCGCTTATATAACTCGGTTGGTCTGAAGTATTGGAGTTTGGATCTTTGAGATTGCCATCAAGGTTTGGCAGCCCAGCAATTTGCTCAGGGGTTCTGCGGAGTACGTAAACGGGCTTACCACGCCACTCAACAACCACCATTTGGCCAGGCTCAATTTTGCTGATGTCGGCCTTTACTGGCGCACCCGCTGCCTTGGCTTTCTCAGACGGATTCCATGACGCCATAAAAGGGACTGCTACACCAACCATCCCAGCGGCGCTAACGCCGGTCGTTGCCATGGTAAGGAATCGGCGTCTTGTTTGGTCTGATGTGCTGCCCGCTTCGGCTGCCTGACCTGCCTCAACTTCACTCATTCGGTTATCTCCGATCTTAGTTATGTTGTCGGCAGCGCTATGTCACTGCCGTATGTAAATTTAAAGCCGCGAAAGTTTAATCGTCGGTATTACGCACAGCAAGGAGAGGCAGGCCATAAATGGCCTGCTTGTAGTCAAAATTTGTTCAGTAACGTGACAGCGGTCGCTGCCACCAGACATTTTAACGCTTTGAGAACTGCGGGCGACGACGTGCTTTGCGCAGACCGACTTTTTTACGCTCGACTTCACGTGCATCGCGGGTAACAAAGCCCGCAGCGCGCAAAGTACCCCGTAGGGACTCGTCGTACTCAAGAAGCGCGCGAGTCAGACCATGACGGATCGCACCCGCTTGACCAAAACTACCACCACCCGCAACCGTGATGTTTGCGTCAAACTTCTCCGCCGTCTCAGTGAGCTCAAGCGGTTGGCGCACAATCATGCGAGCAACTTCACGGCCGAAATATTCGTCAATGCCGCGTCCATTAATTGTGATAGCGCCGTTACCGCCCTTCAGAAAGACACGTGCTGTTGACGTCTTGCGTCGACCGGTACCGTAATACTGTGCAACTGCCATTATTTAATCCTTAAATTGTCAGCGACTGAGGCTGCTGAGCCGTGTGTGGGTGCGAAGGCCCAGAATAAACTTTTAATTTCTTGAACATGGCACGACCGAGTGGGTTGCGAGGCAACATGCCCTTCACAGCTCTCTGGAGTACACGCTCGGGAGCGCGCTCAATAAGCTTTTCAAACGTGAATGACTTTAGGCCACCTGGGTAACCTGTGTGATGGTGATACATCTTATCGGTCGACTTTGCGCCGGTGACACGAATTTTTTCGCAGTTCACAACAACAACATAGTCACCCATATCCATATGAGGTGTGTACTCAGGCTTATGCTTACCACGCAGACGATGCGCGATTTCAGCCGCCAAACGTCCAAGAGTCATGTTTTCTGCGTCTACAACGTACCAATCGTGATGTACGTCGCCTGCTTTCGCACTATAAGTTTTCATGCAATTGCCCACTAGGCCTGAATTAAGGGAGGGCGGAGGTTACAGGAGCAAGCGCCGCCTTTCAATAGATCAGGTGAGGTTAAGGCAGATGTTCTCGACCCAAATATTCCACAGATTGCATCTCAATTAATCGAGACAAAGTGCGTTGAAACTCAAAAGCGAGCTTTTTCCCCGAATACAAGTCGACCATCGGGCGATCTGCCACGATAGCAACTTTGATATTTCGATCGTAAAACTCATCGATCAGCGTGATAAATCGACGCGCGCCATCCTCTATTTCCGAGGTAAGTTCCGGCACATTGTCAATCAATACTGAGTGATATTCTTTTGCCAACTGGGTGTAGTCGGCTGCCGAACGAGGCGCCAGGCAGAGCTCCGCAAACTCCGCGAGCAGAACACCCTCAGAAACTCCTAAGGCCTGAAGGTAGCGACGATTGATAACGAGCGACGCAGCCTCAGGTCGTTTACCACCGCTTAAATCTGAAAACAGTTTGTGAAGAGGCGATGACGTGTTAGCCGCCGGGGTCTCATCAGCCGATACGAAATAAAGCTTCGATTGACTAAGCACCCTCAACCGGTAGTCGACACCGCTATCAACATTGAGCACTCGCGTGTTGGCCTCTACTGCCTTGATCGCCGGAATAAAGCGCGCGCGCTGAAGGCCGTTCTCATATAACCCCTCAGGTGCAATATTCGACGTCGCCACCAAACAAATACCTCGATCGAACAGCTTTTGCATGAGACCACCAAGCAACATAGCGTCACCAATATCGCTGACATAGAACTCGTCGAAACATAAAACCGCGGCCTCGCTGGCAATTCGATCTGCAACAAGGTCTAGGGGATTTTTCTCACCGGACAGTTCGGTGAGATCTGCATGTACTCGCTGCATAAACCGATTGAAATGCATTCTGCTTTTGCGCTCAAAGTCTAGCGCCTCGTAAAACGAATCCATCAGATAAGTTTTGCCTCGCCCGACGCCACCCCACATGTACAGGCCAGTGATCGGCGCAGGTGTTCTTTTACTCAGCAGTTTAGCAAAGAGTGATTTCTTTTCTGACCGTCGCTGATTAAGACGCTCGAAGATGTCTTGCAATGCATCGACCGCCTGAGCCTGTGCTTCATCGGGCAAAATAGCACCGGAGCTAAGGTCTGATTGATAGCGTTCTTTCGGCGTCATCGGCATGGGAGCGTTTCTTATTAATTGGGAAGTTAGAACGTGTTAATTGGGAAGTTAGAACGTGCGCGACTCTATCGCCTGCTCTTTTATACGACAAGAATCGGTTTAGGATGACGACTATTTCCACTAGCTAAGCGCGCGACAACCATGCAACATTGCGAGATGTATAGCGCGAATAACGGATGTGTGGGGCACCAATGGAAACAACTGCAATTACCTTAGGTTACTTTCTATTAGTCGGGTTTGCCGTGGGCTTAGCTGCGGGCTGGTGGGCGGCAACTCAGCGACGGGACGGTAACGACGATGTCATCAACGAACTCCGGCGTGAACTAGAGGCAGCCAAAACGGCACATCGCAATTACGAGCAATCTGTCACCAGCCACTTTGCCAACACTGCACAGCTACTGCATCGAATGCAGGACGACTACCGCTCCATCTACACGCACATTGCCTCGGGCGCACAGGAGTTGTGTGATGCGGAAGTCGCAAATCAACTCGATGACACAAAGTTAGTAGGCAGCGCCTTTGATTTAGCCGATCACCTCGCAGACCCAGCTCAACCATTGGACTACGCACCGAAGAAGACCCCCCATGAAACCGGCCAACTGTCTGAAGAGTTTGGATTGGAGAAGGACTACAAGCCTAGCGCAAGTTGACGAATGGAACCGATGTTATGGACACCGATAGCAGACGCGAGCCAAAACTCGCCCTGAAGTGCCACGTCACTGTTCGATTGATCAAATGCTAACCAGTTAGCAATATTTCGATACATATTTCACCTTGGCGCTGTCACTTATCTCTCATCGCTAACGCCTTACCCTGAACTCGGCTCGACACCAAATCAACCTTACACACACAGACAGCACTCGCATTATCGAGTAAGGGCGCGCATCCAGCATCAGGTGAGTACACGTAGAACGTGGGTCCATGGCTTATTTCGTGTCTAAGCCTCGCATCAACCGAACACCTGACGGTATATCAACCCGTTCAATGCTTGAAGTTTAAGGCTCAAGCTGGACTATCGATATCGACAAACTCGTATTCAACACCGAATTTCTCTGCCACCCAGTGACCAAGTGCCCGGACACCAAAACGCTCCGTCGCGTGGTGACCCGCGGCAATAAAAGCGATGTCTCGCTCGCGGGCCACGTGAACTGTTTGCTCTGATATCTCGCCGGTGATGAACAAATCTACGCCCGCGTCTGCAGCGTCATCGATATACCCCTGTCCGCCACCTGTACACCACGCGACCGACCTGATGGGCGTGTCCGCTTCCCCTATCGTGGTGACCGACCTGCCAAGCGCCTCAGATAAAGCAATAACAACCTCGGACAGTGGACGACTGTCTGTGTAGCTACCAGTGAAAACCGGGTAACTCACATCACTCTCTTTGAGACGCTGCCAAGAAGGCACTTTCAGCGTCCGTCCTAAGCCGGCGTTATTGCCCATCGTTGGGTGGTTATCTAAGGGCAAGTGATAGGCAAATAGACTCATGTTTGCTCGGACCAGAGCCCGTATACGCTGCCCCTTCATCCCCACTAAGCACGGGTCTTCACCTCTCCAAAAATACCCGTGATGAACGAGGATAGCATCAGCCTCAAGCGCCACTGCTCGGTCGATCAAGGCCTGCGACGCAGTGACTCCAGAGACGAGCCGCGATACCCTCTGGGCGCCCTCGACTTGTAAACCGTTAGGGCAATAATCCTTGAAAGCCGCAGTGTTTAACTCGTCATCCAATGTCCGCTTTAAATGATCTCGGTCAACAGCCACGCTTACCCCCACAATATACTTCAGTTGAAACACATTATACGCTGACTTTGATTTACACTAGCCTGGTTAATCAGGGGGATGAATCGGTGCGCGAATGGTTTGCACAGCTTGTTTGGCCAGCGCTTGTTGGCGTTTTAGCGGCCATTATTCTGCTAAATGATGATTGGCTGAAGTTGCCGGGTGATAAGCAAGGGCCCGCTTCTTACAGCGAAGCGGTTGCCATCGCTACACCCTCGGTCGTAAACATCTACACAGCCAAGCTCGTAGCCGAGAAAGCGCCCGTCCTGAACGCCCCACTCCTTCGGCGCTACACAAACGCCGGAGAGCGCCAGCCTCGAGTAGAGCACTCTCTAGGGTCGGGGGTTATCATGAGCACCGACGGTCATATCATCACCAATCAGCACGTCATCGATGGCGCTCAGACGATACAAATTCTGCTCTCCGACGGCAGACGAGCCAGCGCCTCAGTGGTGGGCATTGATCCAGACACTGATCTCGCACTATTAAAAACAGAATTAGAGGGACTCTCTGCCATCGAAACGGCCGACTCTGATGCGATAAAGGTGGGAGATGTCGTCATGGCCATTGGAAATCCCTATGGCTTCGGCCACTCAGTGACACTCGGTATCGTCTCTGGCCTAGAACGATACGGACTCCAACTCGCGGCTTACGAAAATTACATTCAAACCGATGCCGCCATTCATCTCGGAAACTCTGGCGGTGCGTTGATTGACTCCCAAGGCAGACTCGTTGGCATCAACACACTTATATACACTGGCGGGCAGGATCAGCGAAATGATGCAAACGGCATTGGCATCAACCTGGCGACGCCCAGCAATGTTGTGAATATGGTGATTTCTGATCTTGTTGAGTATGGCGGCGTTATCCGCGGTTGGCTCGGGGTGGGCGTGGATTTACTCCTCGGGCTAGACGAACAAGGTCGCACCACCCAGTCTCTGCTGGTCACTGAAATAGCCCCCAGGGGACCGGCAGAACGCGCTGGGATTCAAGTCGGGGACTTGATTATTGGCCTGGAGGGCGCCCCTGTAAGTGACGCGCGAGAGGCCATGCAAACAATTGCACGACTTCGACCAGGTGACCGAGTTTTAGTCGGTCTGCAGCGAAAGGAACAGCTATTCGAGGTAGACGCTATTGTCGCAACCCGGCAACCAAGTAACTGAGTTAGTCTACTCCCTCTAATCGCACGCGCGCCGCCATCGCATGTGCTACCAGTGACTCACCATCAGCAATTGTGCCCGCCACCTCAGCTAAAGCGCTTGCGCCCGCCCTATTAACGTCAATAA